>NZ_JACJEO010000031.1:0-44188 GCF_014164115.1 Pseudoalteromonas sp. SG45-2 | reverse complement strand
ATCTTTGATCAATTTAACGAATTAAATTGCACTATAACGTCGTTAAAAATTTTTTATTTAGAACAACTAGATATAAAAATTTTTGCCTAGTTCTAGCGTAATTTTCTTAACGTTAAATAGACCCCGTATATAAGCAGATTGGTATTAGGCTAAACAATATCAAAATACGATGTCATATAGCTAAACAGCCTGAAACAAAAAAGCCGAACTTATTTTACTAAGTTCGGCTTTTATAAGTGCATTTTAGTAATTATGCACTTGGGTATTCGCGGTACGCACGCTCTATATTTTTAGCCTGCTTTTTAGAAATACCTAAATGAGCAAGTGCAACACGTAAACGAGCACGTGATAAGTCAGAGCCTAATATTTCCATTGCATCAAGCACTGACGTACTTGATGTTTTGCCTGTAATTGCGACAAAAATTGGCTCTAAAAAGTCTTTAATTTTAAGCTCGTGGAATGTAGCCACTTCTTTTGCAATTGCAAAAATAGCGGGCTTATCAAAGCTACGTAAGCCTTCTAGCTGCCATACAAAAAATTGTAGTGCTTGGCGTATTACGTTTTCGTCTGCTTTACCAGCTGTTAATAGCGCAGGGTCGTAAGTTGGAATACCACCTACAAAGTGCCCTGCCAGCTCAACCATATCCGAAAGGGTATTAATACGCGTTTTAGCCTCAGGTAATACTTTAGCTAACATTTCACCGTTAAACTTCCAATCAACAAAGCGCTGAATTAACTGCTCGTCGGTTAGATTTTCGCGGATCCACATGCCGTTTAACCAGCTTAATTTATCCACGTCGAATACTGGGCCACCAAGCGATACGCGCTTCATGTCAAAGTTTTCAATCATTTCATTAAGTGTGAACTTTTCACGCTCATCTGGCATTGACCAACCCATACGACCTAAGTAGTTAAGCACGGCTTCTGGCAGGTAACCCATTTCTTTATAGTAGTTAATAGACGTTGGGTTTTTACGCTTAGATAGCTTTGATTTATCTGGGTTACGTAGTAATGGTAAATGACCAAGTACTGGCGCTTCCCAACCAAAATCTTCGTAAAGTTTTAATAACTTAGGTGCTGAGTTAATCCACTCTTCGCCACGGAAAATATGACTAATTTGCATATGGTGGTCATCAACTACGTTCGCTAAAAAGTACGTTGGGAAACCATCCGCTTTTAAAAGCACTTGCATGTCTACGTTTTCCCACGGGATCTCAATTTCATCTCGTAGGTAGTCGTTAAACTTAAATGTGCCTTCGCTTGGGATTTTCATACGTATAACGTAAGGTTTGCCTGCCGCTAAGTTTGCTTTAATTTCTTCATCTGTATGGTTTAAACCACGACCGTCGTATTTAGGGCGCAAGCCTTCTGCCATTTGCTCTTCACGCATTTTATCAAGCTCTTCGCTTGTTGCAAAGCAGTAAAACGCTTTACCATCGTCAACTAACTGATGCGCGTATTTTTTATATAAATCGCTACGCTCAGATTGACGGTAAGGACCAAATTCGCCACCCACATCAGGACCATGATCCCACTCAAGCCCTAACCAGCGTAAGCTATCCATAATCGCAAGTTCAGACTCTGGCGTGCTACGTACTTGGTCTGTATCTTCTATACGAAGTACAAATTCACCGCCTTGTTGTTTAGCAAAACAGTAGTTAAATAAGGCGATATAAGCGGTGCCAAGATGCGGGTCACCAGTTGGCGACGGGGCAACACGGGTGCGAATTGTCATGGTAAATTCTCTTTAAATAAGTGAGATAATAAAAGTGGTTTATGCAGCTACTTTGTTTAAGTAAGCAATAATATCGTTTGATTCATACAGCCATTGTACTTGGCCATTTTTCTCTATACGCAGACAAGGCACTTTAACTTTGCCGCCTTGCTCAAGAAGCTCTTGACGATATTGCTCATTATTTTTTGCATCACGCGTTTCTATGTTTAAGCCTTCGCGCTTAATAGCGCGGCGTACTTTTACACAAAACGGGCATGCTTTAAATTGGTACAGTTTAAATTGTGAGGTTTGCTGATCAAGCTGTGCTTGCTCGTCGCTTGCACGCTTTTTACTGCGAGGAGTAAATACAAAATTAAAGAATAAGATTATACAACCTAAAAACCAACGAACTAATTTCATGTTCTGTGCTCTGCTTACAACAATTTAAGGAGCCAGATTTTAGCACAAATTTACAATCAAAAAAGCTCAATACTGTTATCTATCTTTGGTTCGTTATTAACTTCTAATTCACTGTAGGAGGTAACTCTATTACGACCAGTATTTTTAGAGTAGTAAAGCGCTAAATCAGCCTGGTTTACAATACTCGATACAGTATCAATACTCACTAACTCTAAAAAACCAATGCTAATGGTTAATTGGCCAATTTGTGGAAAAGGGTATTGGGCAACATTAAGGCGTAACCGGTTAAGTGCAACATGTGCATCACCCTCTGTTTTTGCTTGAAATAACATAGCAAATTCTTCACCACCATACCTAAATACATAGTCTTCAATTCTAAAATTATTTTTTAGTAGCCGTGCAACAAGTAAAATAACCTCATCGCCAATTACATGCCCGTAGTTATCATTAATATTTTTAAAGTTGTCGATATCGGCAATAGCTAAATACCAACGTCGCTTTTTATTGTTATCATTTCTTGGTAACAAAAAACCGTTACCCGATACAATCTCAATTACTTTTTTATCAAATGTTTGCCTATTTAAAAGCTCTGTAAGTGGATCTAACCGCGACTTATATAATAGCCCAAGCTGATTAGCATAAATATTTAAAATATGTACAGCTAACATAGTTGTTCGTTCTGGTAATTCTTGCTCGGTTTCTATTAATAAAGTGCCGACTACTTTTCCAAAATGATAAATAGGCACGTAACTTGTAGTACTACTAAAGGCATAGCTCACCCTAATTTTATTTTGAGTGACCTTTTGTAATAACAATGATGCTTCATCTGGGCTTAATTGCTCTAAATTACTATTTGAATTTATAAGAGTAGGGGGTATGGGGGCTGAAAAATTTTTATTGACGTAAATGGCAAAATTATCAACTTCGAGCAAGTCGCCAATTATTTGTATTAATGCGCTATCTAAATCACTTTCCTCTTCTTGCTGGGTAAGCTTAATAATCCATTCATGCCCACACTTATTTGCCTTCATTACACTGCCTAAACTAATTAAACTTTTATTAGTCTAGACAATACTCATGAATTTACTAAGTTATGAGGTAATACTTATTAACTAATCCTTTAGAATAGGTATTAAAGTAATACTAAGTCGTCGCGATGCAATACTTCTGCACCACTATCGTATTCAAGTAACTCACCTATTTGATTTGAATGTGCGCCTTTGATTTTATTTACCTCGGTACTGCTAAAACGCGTTAAGCCACGTGCAATTACTTGATTTTTAGTATCTATTAAATCAATTAAATCGCCTCTTTCAAAACGTCCAAATGCATTAGTAACGCCTTTAGCAAGTAAGCTTGCACCTTTATTTTGAAGGGCACTAATAGCACCTGCATCTATAACAATTTGGCCGGTACTTTTAGGCCCAGCTAGTAGCCATTTTTTACGGCCATCTTTTGGGGCGGTGAGTTTTAAAAAGCGTGTACCAGGTAACTCGTCACTCATACATTTTAAAATAACGTTTTTACCAGCGCCTTTAGCAATAATGACTTCAACGCCTGCACGCCTTGCGATGTCGGCTGCTTGTAATTTGGTTGCCATGCCGCCAGTACCTAAGTTTGTACCACTGCCACCAGCAAGTTGGCGCAGCTCATCGTTTATATGTGTTACTTCGCCAATGAGGGTGGCATCGGCATTTGTGCGAGGATCGCTGGTAAATAACCCTTCTTGATCGGTAAGTAGCAATAATTTATTAGCATTAGCCAAAATAGCAACAAGTGCCGATAAATTATCGTTGTCGCCTACTTTTATTTCACTGGTAGCGACTGCGTCATTTTCGTTAATGATGGGCACAACGTCGTAATTTAATAACGCATTGAGTGTATCGCGGGCATTAAGGTAGCGCTCTCTGTCGTCTACATCAGCGCGAGTAAGCAGCATTTGCCCTACATTTACCCCATATAAAGCAAACAAGCTCTGCCAAATATGAATAAGTTGACCTTGTCCAATTGCAGCAAGCATTTGTTTATCAATTAAGCTTCTGCCACAGGGTTTTAATAGTTGTTCGCGCCCAGCAGCAACCGCGCCGCTCGATACTAAAATAACCTGATGCCCCTGCTTTTTAAGCTCGCAGCATTGGCGTACTAATTCAACCATATGTGCTTTGTCTAGCTTATCGGTGCCGCCAGTTAGTACGCTTGTACCAAGCTTTACAACTATTACCTGTTCCCTTTGCATGTGCTTTTTACTATTGATTAATTAAAGATGAATTAATTTATACCAGCTCGGTATTTTTGAACAAGTTAAAAATTTTCATGCTAGGATCTGATTTTATTAAATTAAGTAAATTACTCTCTATGCCTGCCAGTTTATGTTTAATTATTGCCACCTTTTTATGGGGCAGCTCTTTTATTGCGCTGAAATACGCCATTGCTATTTACGACCCTGCATTGGTGATATTTTTACGCATGCTCACCACGTTAGTTTTGTCGCTTTGTTTATGGCGCTACGTTATTCGGTTTGAGTACTTAAAAGGTGACTGGAAGTATTTAGTGGGTATGTCGCTTGCTGAGCCTTGCTTATACTTTTTATTTGAAGGCCATGCAATGGAATACACATCAGCCTCGCAGGCCGGTGTCATTGTCTCTTGCTTGCCTATTATTATTGCGTTGCTTGCCTTTGTATTACTTAAAGAGCATGTAAGCAAAGCCATTGTTGTCGGTTTTACGCTGTGTATAGGCGGCAGTATTTTACTTACGCTTCTTTCACCAAGTACCGACCAAGCACCTAATCCGTTACTAGGTAACTTTTTAGAGCTTATGGCTATGGTGTGCGCTGCATTTTATACCGTAAGTATTAAACATTTAGCTAATCGCTACTCGCCCCTGACTTTAATTGCGTTGCAAGGTATTAGCGGCAGCTTGTTTTTTGCGCCGTTTTTATTTTTTATCGACCTACCAAGCGAAAATCAACACGACTTAACTGCGCTCATGAGCATTTTGTATTTAGGCTCATGTGTAACCCTTGGCGGCTATGGCATGTACAACTATGCAATTAGCAAGGTATCGGTATTAACCGCTGCTGCGTACTCTAATTTAATTCCTATTTTCACACTTATTTTGTCAGCTATTATTTTGGGCGAAGTGCTCAACGTTTGGCAATGGCTGAGCATATTTGTGGTATTTATTGGCGTAATGGTAAGCCAGCGCCATCAAGAACTCGTGGTTGATATACCGCTTAGCGAATCAGGCGAAGACATTTGCGCAGATACAAGCAACCTTAAATCAGTACCCGAGGCAAGTGAATCAAAAGGGTAACAGGTAAGCAAATACAGCCCAGGTGTTTGTAAAAATGAGTTTTGGGATTGATGAATAACCTCAATCCCCGTTACCTTATAATTTTGAATCACCCCACTTTGCAGTTGCAAAGTAAACGCCTCTCCCACTTTGGCGTGTTGTAAAAATGCAAAGTGGGTGTCGTTATGCCCTGCTATTAGCGCGCCTTTTTCGTTTCCAAACTCTTTTCCGCCCAGCTCCCCTGCGGGTAAAAATTGGCTAGGCGCAAACGCTAAGTTACGCCCGCTTGCTCCTGCCAATACACTTAATGTTTTATTATGACTTGGCCAATCAATTTTTGCAGTCACGTAGCTGTCGGCGTAATACCACGGTTTTACTTTAGTGCCTGGTGATTTAAGCGCCTCTTGCCATGCTTGCTCAATTAATACTTGAGCAAGCCATGCTTTTGCCTGCATATAAGCGCCGTGACCAAATAATCCAAGCCCAGCTATTAGTAAGCCCACGCTTAGCCACTTTTTCATTTACGTGCCCTGCTTAATTTAAATGATCGGTTTATTTTAAGGGCGCCAAATCCCAATAATAAAATACAGCCTAGTAATATATGTAACCTGCTTTGCCCATCGGTTTGCGGTAAACGCATTGCCATACCTTGTGGTACTGCATTAGTAGCTTGCGCCGTTTGCTCTGCCACTTCTTTTATTTGAGTTTGTTCAATCGCTATAAAAGCAGTAAACGGGCTAAGTAATTGATGAGTAAGCGCAAGCTCCTGTACTTCATCTTTAACTGTATTTTGCTCGTTGTATAAAAGTAATGACTTGATTTTTTGGCGCGCCCACAGTTTTGCTATACCTTGAGCGCTTGAGCTATTTTGTGTACTTAATTTAATACTTAAAGGCCCTTGTGCTGTTTGCCCAGCAAGTACCACATTTTTAGCATTATTAAGTTTTATGGCGACCATGATAGGCTCACCAAAATATAAATCAGGTAGTGGTGACGGCCAAAAATCTAAGCTGTTACCGCTTTCATCGCTTAGCCCCAAATTAGTAATAGCCGGATGTGCAAGCTTATCAAACAACTGCTGCATTTTAGGTTGCACCTCGCTTGTGCTGCCTATAAAGGTAAATGAGCCTTTACCTATATCTGCCGCTCGGCGCATAAAAAAGCTATTCGGTGCGCTGCCAATACCCACTGTAAATAAGCGGCTATCGCCTAACTTACCTTGAATATTTTTAAATAATGCATCTTCATTACTTACGCTGCCATCAGTTAAAAATACAACTTGGCGTACAAAACCATCAAACTCGCTGCCATCAAGTACGGCATTAAGCGCACCTTGTATTTCAGTGCCGCCGTCGGCCTCTAGGCTATAAATAAATCGCTCTGCACGGCGTAAATTAAAGTCACTGGCTATAAGTGGTTTATCGCTCATTGGAGTCACTATGTTGTCAAAACCAATAATGTTAAAGCTGTCATCGCTATCAAGTAATGAAAGTGCATAAAACAACGCTTTTTTAGCTTGCTCCATAGATTGCCCGTGCATAGAGCCTGACGTATCAACTACAAATACCATTTCGCGAGGTAAGCGTTGAGTTTGTGTAAAGTGATCCCCTGGTGGCATTAGCATAGCAAGCCCGTATCGGTCACCATTTTCAAACTGCTGAGTAAAAAATGCGGCTTGAGCTTGCTCTTTTTGCAGCGGTTTAAACTCAAGTACAAAGTCGCGATTAACTGCATTTGTCTCATTTAACGCTATTTTATATTGTCCAAACGCGGTGTTTAGCACATCAACATTGTGAAATTTAGAATTGATATCCACCAGCTCTAAGCCTACGTCTATATCTATGTTTAAGCTAAATTGGCTGCTTGATACGTTATCATTTTGATTACTGCTTTTAATACTGTAAACAGGGCTTAACCATCCCGTTGGGAGTGAGTTAACATACGCTTGGTTTTGAGTACTCACCTCAACTTCACCACTAATCGCGTGATAACGCGGTGTAATGGTAGTAGGAAACCTAATAGCGAATTTACCGCTGCTGTAATCAATTATCTCTTGATACTCAAGCTCAATAATTACTTGCTCACCAGGGCCAATATTTGCCACATTCGTAATAAACATATTGGCGCGTTGCTGGCGTACAAGGGCCGCTTGCTTACCTGCTTTTTTAGCCTCCTCGTATTTTTTTTCGGCTTCTACCTTTTTATCAATTTGGCCTTTAATGACTCGCTCACCTATACGCATAGTCATGGCATGTACGGCGCTTTCATCAGGCAATGGAAAAACGTAGCGCGCATTAACCGCAAACGGGTTTTCGTTTTGATAGGTTTGCGTGACTACAACATGATTAATCAGGCCAGTTAAGGTCATATTGGCGTCGCTTTTTAATATTATTGCAGGGCCTGCTGGCGCACCATTGCTATCAAAAAGCTCTAACTTGGGTGATTGCGCATGGCTTTTGAAGCTCGCTAACAGCACAATCGCTATGAATATAAAAATGCTTACTTTAGTAAGCATTTTGGTTGGTTTACTCAACATAAAATCACTCCATCGAACGCTTTGTTTTACTTAGATTCAGTTAGATTTAGTTACTCGCCGTTTGGCCATTTACTGGATTCATTGAGCGAGTGGTAAGCGTTACGCGTCTATCAAAAAAGTTATCTTCCACCGTGTTGCTGTTAGCCAATGTTTGCTGCTCGCCAAATGCCTGCGTGCTTAAACGTTTATGGCTCACACCGTGCTTTATTAAATAGCTTTGCACGGCATTTACACGTGCTTTAGAAAGTAAAAGGTTGGCTTGCTCATCGCCGCGCTGATCGGCAAAGCCACTTAAATCAAGTGCGAGTTGTGGTTGGTTGTTTAACAAGGTAACGAGTTGGTCTAACTGCAGTGCAAAATGCGGGGCAATAACACTTGAACCTGTTTTAAATTGCACCGTCATCGCCAATAAGTTATTAATTTGAACTTGAGTTAACTGCTCATTTTGATTGACAAGCACTTCTAGCTGTTGCTCTAACATATTGTTGTGGTTAAGCACGTGTTGGTAATCGCTGGTTTTTTCTTTCATAACCGTAATTGCACGCTCTTGCTCTGCAATTTTGTTATCAGCTACTTTTGAATCACCTATTAAACCACCGGCAAATGCCCCAATAAACGCGCCTATTGGCCCGCCTACTACGCCGCCAATAATAGCGCCTGCACCTAAACCAATAGCCGTTTCTTTATGGGCTTCTTTTGATGGCGTGTTAGATGTTGAGGCAATTGCTGGAGTACAAAAGCTAGCAACGAGTGTTAACGCAATTAATGTCTTCTTCATGATTTGATCCTTAAACTTACTTTTTAATTTGTGATGTTTTGTTTTGATGGACCTATTAAAACAAGCTCAAGTGGCAACAAAGGGGATCAAAAATGGCAAACTGCTGAGCAATTGTGGCAAAAAAATGGCAATTGCCTTTTTAAGCGTACTTAGCTTAAAAACTTCGATATAGTGCACAGCAGAGCCGATAGGATAATGATTAAGATGAAAAAAATAGCCATCGTTGAAGATGAACCCGCAATCCGCGAAAACTACATAGAAATGTTGAGTGCACAGGGCTACCAAGTAAGTGGCTTTGCCGATCGCGCTAGCGCTGAAGCTGAATTTAAAAATGCCCTGCCCGATTTAGCCATTGTTGATATTGGCCTAGGCCATGAAATAGATGGTGGTTTTTTACTGTGCCAAACATTGCGATCGCTTTCTAAAACACTGCCTATTATTTTTTTAACCGCCCGCGATAGCGAAATAGATACCGTATGCGGCCTACGCATGGGCGCCGACGACTACCTAACAAAAGACATAAGCTTGGCCCACTTGGCTGCACGTATTGGTGCGCTATTTCGCCGCATGGAAGCACTTGAACAACCCGCTGATGCAAATGCACTCATAACACGCGGGCAGTTAACGCTCGACACGCAACGTATGCAGGTATTTTGGCAGCAACAATTAGTTGATTTAACCGTAACCGAATTTTGGATGCTGCATTCACTTGCCCAGCGACCAGGCCATGTTAAAAGCCGTAACGATTTAATGAGCGATGCAAAAATTTATGTAGACGACAGCACTATTACTTCGCACGTAAAACGTATTCGTAAAAAATTTATAGCAATCGATAGCACCTTTGATTGCATAGATACCGTGTATGGTATGGGCTACCGTTGGGAACAACACTAATGCTACGATTTGGTCTGCGCAGTAAATTTATATTACTTTCATGTTTTTTGTTTTTGCTACCGTGGCTTGGCTACGAGTACGTATGGGAAATGGAAAAGTTTTTACGCCAAGGCCAAGAAAAAACCCTCGTAGGCACCACTCGTGCACTTGCTACTGCATTACATGAGCGCCCTGCATTATTTGACGAGCAAACCAACTTTTTAGACCAAGTAGTAAAAGGCCGCGATTTATACGCTTATAATCTTAAAAACCCTATTCAGCTCGACGGTAAACTTAACGATTGGGACAGCTATCAACCGCTATTTTGGCATTACGACAAGCGCTACTTACAAAAAACAGATAACAAACATCAAGCCAGTGACTTATCGTTTGATCATATGGTTGGCAAGTTTGATAACTACTTATACGCCGTATTTAAAGTCACCGACAATACTCTTATTTATCGCGCTAAAAATAGCTTAAGTATTACCAATAACGATTATTTACAAATTGGTTTAAAAACGCCTGACGGCCAGTTTAATACTTACATTATTGCGCCGCGCCAAGACGGCTGGATTAATGCGTTTGATGCAAATACCAAAGCCCCTTTTACTAAAATTCAGGGCTATTTTGAAAGTACCGAATCAGGTTATAACATAGAGCTGCGCTTTCCTATTAGCATGCTGGGCAACAAACTTGGCTTTGCTATTGTTGACATTGATAGTAAAGAGGCATTGCTAGAGCCTAAAATAATGTCAACCTCAAACTTAAATAACCCAAACGATTTGGGCTCGGTATTAGTCCCTTCCCCAGAAATTAGCCGTATTTTAAAAGGTATGGGCCACAGTGGTAGCCGCATTTGGGTGGTTGATAACCATCATCGTGTACTTGCGCAATCGGGTACTATTCAAAATGCAGATGGCGTATGGGCTGATGGACTTGCTAACAAAGCACCTGAAACTTGGTGGCAGCGCTTTGAGCAAAATTACTTACACCCAATTTACTATAAAATATTAACGCGCCCCGAAAATGAGTTTTTAGATACCCTGCACGATGTAGCTTCTATGCAGGGCACACATTTAGCGAAAGCATTAAAAGGACAACCTGCATCGTCTTGGCGATTAACACCCGACAGTAAAGCCGTTATTTTATCGGCCGCTTACCCTATTTGGATTCAAGACCAAGTAATTGGCGCGGTAATAGCAGAGGAAACCACAAACGGCGTACGTACGCTGCGTAACAAATCGCTCGAAAAACTCTTTAACGTTATTTTAGCTGTGATGCTAATTGGTACTGTCACCTTGTTCTTTTTTGCCTCACGTATATCAAACCGAATTAGGCGGCTGCGCGATACCGCTGAGCAAGCAATTGATGCACAAGGGCGTGTTACCGGCAGTATTAATTACAGCGATGCTAACGATGAAATTGGGGATCTGTCTCGTAGTTTTTCAAACATTGTGAGCCGACTTGGTGGCTATACCGATTACTTAGAAAATATGTCGTCGCGGTTATCGCATGAGCTGCGCACGCCGGTTGCCGTAGTGCGCTCGTCACTCGAGAACTTACAAAGCTTGCCACAGAACGAGCAGAGCCAAAAATACCTCGACCGCGCCAGTGAAGGCGTTGAACGCTTAGGTAAAATAATAACCACCATGAGCGAAGCCACTCGCCTTGAGCAAAGTATTCAAAGCAACGAGCCTGAGCCTTTTGATTTACAAAAAGTAATAAATGGTTGCATGCAAGGCTATCAGCTTACTTACCCACACCAGTTATTTACGCTTGATGTATGCCAAAACAAATTACCTATGCAAGGTGCACCGGAGTTTATAGCTCAGCTGCTTGATAAACTTATTAATAACGCGCTGGAGTTCAGCAAAGCCAATACGGCTATTAATGTAAGCCTTAAGCAGAGCGAAAATAAAGCAACATTAACAGTGAGAAACACAGGCCCTGCGTTACCCGAAGGATTAACTGAGCATATTTTTGATTCAATGGTGTCGGTACGTACCCAGCAAATGCAGCAACAGCCACATTTGGGGTTAGGGCTTTATATTGTAAGGCTGGTGTGCGATTACCATAAAGGCAGTGTAACCGCGCAAAACAACGAACAAGGTGATGGTGTAGTATTTACCGTAACACTGCCGTTAGCTAATGGTTAGGGCTGTATTTATACCGTTATATTTGTACCGTTATATTTATAGCCACTGCATTATATGCAAATAGTAAGTACGTAATAAATTAAATTCAGCTGTATATTTTTAGTTAAAAAGAGTTACTTTAATTTATCTTAACCCCATATAAATTAACAAATAAACCCCTCTCATCCCTTAAAACCCGCCGGTTACAATTTAGTACAACTTCAAATGTAACTATTCACTTTTTATTCAGTCGAATGACCATACCCTACATCATATTAAAGTATTAAATTGAAGGAATACTCATGAAACCATCACTAGAGCGTGAAGAACTAGACTTTATTTTTGACTTATACAGGCCCTCTAAAAAGCCCAAGTCTGAAGAGGTAAAACCAAAAAACACCAATTACAAAGAGCTAAGAAAGCACGACGCGACTAAAAACCAAGGTGTATCGCACTACTTAGTCTAATTTTATTACGCTTGGGACTTCTCATGTTCTAAAAATGCTTTAATGCAGTTTATTTCTGCAAGTTTTACTTCTTCGCCTATTTCAGGGCCTTTTTTGCCATTTTTAAGTGCATCTTGCACTACTTGTTTCTTATCCATTTTTTGCAGTTCAGTATGAATTGCTCGCAGTTTAGTTGCTTGCGGGTATGGCTTATCGACCAGTGTTTCACCACGCCCTTGTGCATCGCATTGGCATGCTTGGGTAAATGCTATAAAACGTTCTGGGTGTACCAACGCATTTAGGTTAGTCACTATTAGCTTGTGAATGGTTTGCGGCCTTAACTGATCAATCGTGTGGCAAAGGGTGTGATTATCACTGGTGAGTACACCAACATCGCGAAAACGGTTTGGCACTTTTAAGCGCTCACAAAACGCCTCAATAACTGCAACACCTTCGCGTTCGTGCCCTCGTAGGTTTCCATACTTTTTAAAACTCAGCGCTTTTCCAAAATCATGGGTAAGTGCAGCAAAGCGTGCTTCTAAGTTAAAATTCAAATCGGCTGCACGCCTAAGTACCAACATAGTATGCACAAATACATCCCCTTCAGGATGATGGTTTGCCGGTTGCGGTACATTAACCATGCGCTCAAGTTCTGGAAAAATACCTAAACCTTGCAGTGCTTCAAAATAAAGCTCAGGGTGCTTTTCACCCAGTGCTTTTTCAGTTTCAAGCCACACGCGCTCAGGTACTAAATGATTTAGCTCACCTTTATTTTTAAGCTCGCGCATTAATGCATAGGTACTTGGGTGAATACGCCAATCGCTGCCATAGCGCGCTAAAAAACGGGCAATACGCAGTACTCGAACAGGGTCTTCTACAAATGCCTCAGTGGTGTGGCGCAGTGTTTTATTTTGTAAGTCAGTTTGGCCATTAAACGGGTCAATAATATTACCGTGTTCATCAAGCGCCATTGAATTAATGGTCAAATCACGCCTTGCTAAATCTTCTTCTAGCGTAACGGTTGGGCTGGCATCAACCACAAAGCCTGTATAGCCTTTGCCACTTTTACGCTCTGTGCGCCCCAGTGCGTATTCTTCTTTTGTTTTTGGGTGTAAGTAAACCGGAAAGTCACTACCTATTGGCACAAAACCAAGCGATTCCATCGTTTTTGGTGTTTCCCCAATCACTACATAGTCGTTATCTTTTGATTTTATATTTAGCAGTTTGTCGCGCACTGCACCACCAACGAGGTAAACTTGTTTTAAGTTACTTTTCACTTTATTCCCAATAACACTTGCCCAATTGTTTGACGCTAATCATATCATTAATTAAAAAATTCTGCGGTATTTGCCAAGCTTAAGTAAGCTCATTACAATGGCGCATTATTTTTAGCTATAGCCTCACAATTAATGAAAAACCATTCATCAAAAAAAGAACTCATATTACTACCCATTTTATTAGTGGTTATTTTAATGTGTGTGGCGGGTCACTTTTTACTACAAGCAAATTTTCAAGACAGTAATGTGGTTGAATACATGTTGGCAGCACTGCCGTTTGCTATGTTTGGGTTGGTTATTGTGGCGTTTAAAATGGCGGCTAAAAGCGAAAAAGATGAGCAAAACGAGCAGGACTCTTAATCCTACTCTGTTTTAGCTACTTATTATAATTTAAAGTATGTGATAGCCAAACCAGTCTGGCTTTATCGGCTGCGATATACCGCTGGGCGTGAGCTTAATGTTTAGCTGGCTGTCGAGTAAATCAATGGCAAAGCAATCGTCCACATCATGTAAATCATCTTTATGAATATGACTAAGCCCTGCGAGCAAATCGTTTTTAGCGCGCTCTTTAGCTTCATGGCTACTGCTTGCAACATACAGTGCAAAGTCATGTTGCTCAGCCATGGAATCACTTCTGTAAGCGCCTAAATTTACAAAATAAAGTTGTTTATTTTGCTCTACATAGCTATCAACAACTTCTACTTTAAAGCCATCAATATGATTAATTGCCATGTAGCTATCCATGTGAACACTACTTCTGTCGCCTACCCATTGGCTTTTTAACTTTGAGTAGGTTTGCTCTATATTCTCCCCTACTACAAAGCGAATATCGTGCATTTCAATGTGGCAACCCTGAATTCGACCACCTAAATACACCATAAATAACTGCATTTGCTTCTCTTTATAAATTATCTACATCAATATTATGTTTTTTAATCAACTTATAAAAGTCTGAACGGTTACGTTTGGCAAGCTTAGCGCCTTCAGCTACGTTACCACCAGCCATTTTTAAAGTGTTAATTACATAGTCGCGCTCAAACTCTTTTTTAGCGTCGTTTAGTGATAATGGTTCTACGTTTTTTTCATTACTATTTAGCGCAGCTAACACTAAGTGCTCTGAAATAACATCGCTTGGCGTTAATGCTACAACCTGTTCTACTACGTTTTGTAATTGGCGGATATTACCTGGCCAGTCGTAACGTACAAGCACATGCATAGCATCGCTTGCAAAGTGTTTTTCAGTTTGGTTCATGCGCTTAGCAATGCTTGCACTAAAGTGCTGTGCTAATAAGCTTATATCTTCGCGGCGCTCACACAGTGGCGGTAATTTTAAATTAACTACGTTTAAGCGATAGTATAAATCTTCTCTAAATTGCTGGTTTAAAATAGCTTCAGGAAGATTTTTATGTGTTGCCGACACTATGCGTACATCAATTGCTATCTCTTCTTGAAAACCTACTGGGCGAATTGTTTTTTCTTGTAATACGCGCAGTAACTTAACCTGTAAGTTAAGCGGCATATCGCCAATTTCGTCTAAAAATAACGTGCCACCCTGTGCTTGTTGAAACAAACCTTGGTGATCTTTAATTGCACCCGTAAACGAGCCTTTTTTATGACCAAATAATTCGGACTCTAAAAGCTCCCCAGGTACAGCGCCGCAGTTAATTGCAACAAAAGGGCCACCGCTTACATGGCTATGCTGATGAATCGCCTGTGCGAGTAATTCTTTACCAGTACCACTAGCCCCCGAAATAAGTACATTAACTTGCGTTGGCCCAAGTAGTTTTACTTGCTCTAACAAGTGCAGCATTGCACCACTGCGCGTAACTATATTACTTTTAGGTGCAGCTTCATCGGCGTTAACACCATGAATTTCTATCGCTTTAGCAAGGCTGTCAAATAGCTCATCTTTATCCACTGGTTTAGTTATGAATGCAAAAATGCCCTGTTTAGTTGCCTCTACTGCATCAGGAATTGAGCCGTGCGCTGTCATCATAATAACAGGTAATGCAGGGTAGCGGCTTTGCAGCTGACGATGCAGTGCCATACCATCCATTTCATCCATGCGTAAGTCGGTTATTACGGCATCAAACACTTGGCTTTTAAGTATTTGTAGTGCGGTTAAGCCGCTTTCGCAGGTTGTCACTTCGTATCCTTTTGATTCGATACGAATAGCGAGCAGTTTTAATAAGCTAGCGTCGTCGTCTACGAGTAATACTTTTGCACCTTGTACTTTAGTTGCGGCCATCGTTACTGCTCCTTCGTTTCTTCTCGTAGTAAAAGTTGCTGCTCAATCGTTGCTAACGATGAGAGGGTTTCTTGCATTTTATTATTAAGTGCTTGTTGCTCTTTTTTAGCATTTATTTGCATAGTTACTTGCTGCTTTTGAAGCCATAAATATTGCTTTATGTCATCAGGCCAAAAGTAAGCAAGATCGAGCTTTAGCAACTTAGTCATTACCGTATTTGGATCATCATTTATGTTTAAGCACATGAACTTAAAAAAGCGTTTAAGCTCGTTTTCGCCTGTAAAAACATCTTTGCTAGGTATCAATTTAAATCCACCACACTGATTAGCGTGCCATGCAATAACTTGCTCTGCAGGAGGATAGCTTGGTTCAATTTTTGGTCTAGGTTTTGGACTAGGATTACTGTTTTTGTCGGTCGTTTTTTTTGTATCGACCACAGGTGCAGGTGTAATTGACACACGCTCTTCTTGCCCATTATTAATTTCACAACCTGATATAACCATGCTGCTACTGAGCACACATAAAATAGCGATTAAACGCAAGCGCATGTTAATTAACTCCTAGATTTTTTGTTATGGGAATTTTAATTGAAAACCGGCAACCATGTGGCTCGTTATGCTCAACACTAAGTGTACCTCTCAGCTGTTCAACAGACTCTTTTACAATAGTTAAACCCAGTCCACTGCCTTGCAGCGTAACATTTTTACTGTGTTTACCTTGATAAAATGCGCTGAAAATTTGAGTTTTTTCTTGCTCTTTAATACCGCACCCTTTATCAAGTACAACGATACAAAGCTGGTTTTGCTCAAGCGCTAAATTAATAGTAACGCTTTGCTTATCCTCTGAAAATTTTAAGCCATTTGAAATAAGCTGAATTAAAATCATCTCAATAAGCTCACTAGGTAAAGCAAGCGGTTTGTTAGGTAAAGTATTTTGCCACTGCAGAGCTTGCTCACGCGCAGTTAAGCGATGCTCAAAATGGCTATTAATTTTATTAATAAGAAGACTAAATTCAACTTCGCTTAAGCTGTCTTTACTGGTGCGAATCGCATTATAACTCAGCAAACTGTCAATCATTGTGCGAAGGCGCACCATAGATTGGCTAATAAGCTCAAGCACTGCTTTTTGCTCAGCGGTAATTGGGCCTACTATTTCATCAGTTAATAAGTCAGTGCCTTCAACCATTGAAGCAAGCGGCGTTTTTAGCTCATGAGTTACATGGCGTAAAAAAGTATCTTTTTGCTGCTCAAGCATATGAAGCTGTTCTTGTACCCATTGGAGCTTTTCTCCTAGCTCAACAAGCTCAGCTGAACCTTTCACAGATATTTTTTGCTGCCAATGCCCCTGCCCAAGCTTATCAATAACCGTAGTTAACCCTTTTAGTCGCCCACTTATACGCCATAAAAAGCCTCCCCCAACAATTAAAGTCAGTGGAATAAGTGCCACCAGCCAGTTTATAAATGAAGCTTGCAGGCTTGTAAGCTCATTTTGGTTATTGGTAATTTGCGCTTCGTTTTTATCACGTAACCATAAAGTAAGTTCAGCAATTAAATCGCTCACTGGCACAAATAGCTCAGCTTGTTGCTGTTTTTGCTCAACGAGTTTTACATGCGCGGTTTGTAAGGTGGTATATAAGCGTTGCCATTGGTGGATATACTCTTTATTCGTGTTTACAAATTTGAGTTCATCAATGCTTTGTAGGGATGATTGCCATTTATCGACAATGAGCTTATCAAGCGATTCACTTTTTAATACCCAGTTTTGCCTAGTGGCGCGTTCAAGACTGTTGAGTTCTTGCTTTAAAGTGTTAAACGATTTGGTAACTTGGTAGTTGTTACTCACAATACTTTGAGTAACCGCTAATTGCTTATTAAGCGCATTTAAAAATACGATCACCACTATAGAAAGCGGCAGTAACGAAAGCAGCATACTCATTGCAAATTGCCCAATTAAATTAGGCCGCCAGTTAAGCATTGCTTGGTATTTTTTAGCTATGGTTGCTGGCATTTCGTTTAGTCCTTTTAAGTTAAGCGTTCTATTATTAAGTGCTTACCTTATACACTAGCTGAACCAGCAATTATATTTAATACGATTAACAGCCAGCACTACAAAACAATGTGTCGCCAAATAGAGACAACGTAACTCGTTGATTTTAATAAACTCCCTTTTAACCCCATTAAATAGTGTTGCAAAAGGCGCACAAAAATTACAATAAACCCAGTAAAAACTTCTCACTGGCTTAAAGCTAAAACAATAACCAATTGAAAAATAACAACAATTATTATTGGCACCATTTTTGTAATAGGAGTAATAACTTTAATCAATAAGGAAATAATTATGAACAAACGCATTTTAGTAATTTCATCATTACTGGCTTTAGGCTTTTTAGGCGCTAATGCACACGCAATGGACGTTCACGCGACTTTTAACGAACTTGATAAAGACAGTAACGGCACATTAAGTGAAGCCGAAGCAGGTGAAGATGCTGTGTTACACGAGAATTTTTCTCAAATTGATACTAATCAAGATGGGCAATTGTCGCTAGATGAATTCAAAAAATTTATTCAATAAACTCATTTAATAAGGAACGTGATTATGAAACAACTTATAGCCGCTTTTTCATTAATGTTTTTAGCAATTAGTGCCACCGTAATTGCATCGCCAACAAATGTGCGTTTTGCCCACTTAGATAAAGACATGGACGGACAAATTTCAATTGCAGAAGCAAAGGAAGATAAGGAAGTAATGAGACAATTTGCCGACTTAGATGAAGACGGTGATGAAAAGGTCTCAAAAAAAGAATTTGAAAGCTTTAAACCTTAATGAGTAATTACTGATTAAGCTTTACTTAAGCTTGTTATAGGTAAACTGGAATTAAAAGCATTTGCCATAATCCCTGAGGGAGTGTGTAAAAGGATTTAATGTTGGGAGTTAAATTACGGCAAGTGCTTTTTCCTTTTCACTTTATTTTAGCCACAAACTTTAAATACATCTTTTGGAAGGAACACCATGAAGATACTTCCCCTTACTATAAGCATCTTAATGCTATTAAGCTTTGATGCCGCTGCACTTGATGTAAAGCAACGCTTTGATCACCTCGATAGCGACAAAAGTGGCTATTTAACGCATGACGAACTTGATCCCCAACCACAGCTATTAAACACATTTGTAAAATGGGACAAAAACCAAGATAACCAAATTTCGTTAATCGAATTTAAAAATTACCTTACCAATAACCTCTACTGAGTATTTTTCATGAAAAAAACAAGCTATATAGCGCTTTTTGCGTTTAGTATTTTTAGCACATTAGGCTTTGCTGCAAGCAACAATGTTGCAGAGCAATTTGAAAAACTTGATAGAAACCAGGATGGTTTTTTAACACGTTCAGAAACCGCTGTAGACCCCGCTTTGTGGTCTCGGTTTTCAAGCTACGATCAAGACAAAGACGGCAAGCTAACGCTAAGTGAATACAGTTTATACGCTAGTAAATAAACCCTTTCAAAAGCTAGATATTTTATGTTCTAGCTTTACTGCTTTTTTCTTCATCATAATTTGTCTCACATATTGGTATTATAAAGTTGGGTTTGCTAGTGTTAACGCACTAACAATAAAAAATAATGCCTTATGTCGCTCAAAAAAATAATCAAACCACTCATACTAGCCAGCCTTTGCGCTAGTTCTAGTTACACTCTTGCTCAAACAAAAGTAATTTATAATGCCAACGGTTATACCCCTTTATATCAAGGTGAAGTACAGCAGTTTACTACCCTCGTTATTAAAAATGGCAAGGTAGTAAAACTAGGTAGCGATACACTTAAAGATAGCTACCCAGATGCCAAGCTAATTGACGCGCACGGTAATACCTTATTACCAGGCTTAATTGATGCTCATGGGCACGTTATTGGCCTTGGCGATAATTTATCGCAACTTGATGTACGCGGTGCAAAATCGGTTGATGAAGTAACGAATAAACTAAAAGTATTTGCCGATAACAAACAAGGTTGGATTATAGGGCGAGGTTGGAACCAAGAGCTATGGCCTGATACACGCTTTCCTACGGCTAAAGATTTAGACAAAGTAGTTAACGATCGACCTGTGGTGCTTTCTCGAGTTGATAGCCATGCCATTTGGGTTAATTCAAAAGCGCTCGAACTTGCAGGTATTACCGCCCAAACAAAAGCACCTGAAGGCGGTGAGATAATTAAAGACGAATTTGGCAATCCTACGGGTATTTTTGTAGACAAAGCAGAATCGCTAATTACACAGCATATGCCAGCCCCTTCAAAACAAGATATAAGTGACTCACTAGATGCAGCTGGTAAACATTTATTAAGTTTAGGCATTACCTCTACTCACGATGCAGGTATTGATAAAACCACATGGGAGGTTTACAAAGAGCGCGGCGACCTTGGTAATTTACCACTGCGTATTGTGGCAATGTTAAGTGGTGCAAGCCCTGATTTAGACACAATGTTAAAGGCAGGCCGGTACCACGACAAAAATGACTTTATGGAAATTCGCAGTGTTAAAGTTTACGCCGATGGCGCACTGGGCTCTCGTGGTGCAGCACTTATTGAAGAATATGCAGACAGACCTGGTCACCATGGTTTAATGCTTGAAACACAAGAGAAACTCGAAGCACTCTTTACACAAAGCTTTAAAAGCGGCTTTAGCGCAAATACTCACGCCATTGGCGACAAAGCAAATAAAGTAGTACTTGATGCCTATCAAAATGTGTTTAAAAAAACGGGCGGTATATTACTGCGAAACCGAATAGAGCACGCCCAAATTGTAACCCCTGATGATATCCCTCGCTTTAAAGCGTTAAAAATAATCCCTTCAATGCAGCCGGTACATGCCACTTCTGATATGCATATGGCAGAGCAGCGTTTAACTGAAAAACAACTAAGCGGCGCCTACGCGTGGCAAACATTTTTACAGCAAGGTTCGGTTGTTGCAGCGGGCTCTGATTACCCTGTAGAGCTTGCAAATCCATTTGATGGTTTGTATTCAGCCATTACACGCATGGATCATAACAAACTACCGGAAAACGGCTGGCGTGCAAGTGAAGTACTAAGCCGCGAAGATGCATTACGTGCATTTACTCTTGGCGGCGCCTATGCAGCTCATCAAGAATTTAAGGTAGGTAGTTTAGAAAAAGGTAAATGGGCCGACTTTATTTTAATTGATAAAGACTACTTTAAAGTGCCTCTTGAGGAGATCTACAAAACAAACGTACTGCAAACATGGGTAGCAGGAATAAAGCGATACGAAAAAACTAAGACAGAAAATACCACCGAAAAATAAAACTAAAAAAGGGTTAACGCAAGTTAACCCTTTTTGGTTGTGTAGGAAGGCACTTTTAGCTAAACATGTTTTTCACATCTTTTAGCATGTCGTTGTACTCATCACTTGTGAATAATTGCATAGACGGTATAACGCCTTTGTCTATATACGTTTGCAGCGCTGCAGACTTATCAGAAACCTGTAACGTGCCCTCTAAAATAGCCCCTACTCGAATAAAATCCACGTAACTTACTTTTTCAGGTTTGTAACTTGGGTCAGCCCAGCTCTGAGCTACATCAACAAACTCTTTAGGGAATTCCCACGCTTGCATAATAGATGAGCCAACCTTTCCGCTAAGCTTTTGAATTGCATGAGCCAAAAAGCTTGGATTAGCAAATACCTCTGGGTGGCGCTCAGCTTCAGTTAAAATTGGTAATACACCAATATTATAAACAAGTGCGGCGAGTGTAATAGAATCGCGGTTAAGTGACGTGTGCTTACTATTTTTTAAATAAAACTCCATAAGTGATATTGAATGGCTAGCAACGGTTAATGTTTTTTGCCATGCCTTACCCATGTAGCCTTTAATTAGCTCATTATTTGATACAAATAATTGTTCCATAGCCATAGCTGTAGCAATGTTTTTAATTTGACGTAATCCAATACGAGTCACTGCTTGTTGTAAATTAGATACTTTTACAGAACGTCCCATAATCGCACTATTAGCTACTTTTATCATACGAGCTGAAAGCGCTGGATCTTGTGAGATTACATCTGACATTTGGATTAAATTCACATCTGGGTTATCTGCAGCTTGGCGAACCTTAATCGCTACTTCAGGTAGCGTTGGTAAAACCAACGTATCGTTATTTATTCTATCGACTAGAATCGTTAATAAAGCGTTTTCTGTAGACATAAAGCTGCCATCCTTTTGTGTTCAGCCTGTAAAGTAACTGCAAACTCAGGCAGTTAATTTTCGTATTAGTAATATAATTAGTATTGTCTAACTTACCGATAAAGTTAAGAAAATTATAGAAGTTTATTTTTATTTATAATGCTTTACCGCTCATGCTTGCCTTACAACGCCAAATACTTGCTATTTACCATTTAGTTTTGCTTTAATGCACTCACAATAAGGAAGCGTTTGTACATACTTAATATTTTAACTAAAGCAGTACAAATTATTAAACTTACTTTTTAACAGGCAATATAATGATCTTAAATAAAATTAGCCAAGCAATTATGCTCTCTGGTGTCGTTTTTCTTAGCGCATGTTCTGAACAAGCGCCGTCTTCTACCGACAACACAGCCGTAGAGCTTGCTCAAAAAAGCAGTGCACAGTCAGGCCCTAAGCTTATTAATGCAGATAAACAACGTTTAGATATTTACACCGACTTTAGCTTACAAAGTGATTTATCGCACTTAAGCGATAATCAACGAGCAATGGTTGCAAAGCTTATTGACGCTTCAAAAATAATGGATGAGTTATTTTGGAAGCAAGCATTTGGTGAAAATAAAGATGCTTTTTTAGCAAAACTAAACGATGAAAAAGTACGTAAATTTGCTGATATTAACTATGGTCCATGGGATCGTTTAAATGGTGATGAAGCATTTTTATCCAGCTATAAAGAAAAACCTCTTGGCGCACAGTTTTACCCTGCTGATATAACCAAAGAAGAGTTAAACAATGCAGACGTTGAAGACAAAACAGGGCTTTATTCTGTAATTAAGCGTGATGAGCAAGGTAAGCTTTACAGCGTGCCTTATTCAAAAGAATACGCTGATGAGCTTGCAAAAGCCGCTGATATTTTACGTGAAGCAAGCAAACTTGCTGACGATAAAGAATTTGCTAACTATCTAAACTTGCGTGCCGATGCTCTACAAAAAGATGACTTCCAAGTATCTGACTTTGCTTGGATGGATATGAAAAATAACCCAGTAGATGTGGTTATTGGTCCAATTGAAACTTATGAAGATCAATTATTTGGTTACCGCGCAGCTTATGAATCTTACGTACTTATTAAAGATTTAAAATGGAGCGAACGCTTAGCTAAATTTGCAGCATTTTTACCTGAGCTTCAAAAAGGCTTACCTGTAGATGCTAAGTACAAACAAGAAGTACCAGGCTCTGACGCCGACCTAAATGCATATGATGTTGTTTACTACGCTGGGCATTCAAACGCAGGTAGTAAAACAATAGCAATTAACTTACCAAACGATGAGCAAGTACAGCTAGAAAAAGGAACTCGTCGTCTGCAACTTAAAAACGCAATGCGTGCTAAATTTGATAAAATTTTAGTGCCAATTTCAGAGCAGTTAATTGTACCAGAGCAGCGTAAACACATTACTTTTGACGCATTTTTTGCCAATACGATGTTCCATGAAGTAGCGCATGGTTTAGGTATTAAAAATACAATTACTGGTAAAGGTACTGTTCGTCAATCACTACAAGAACACGCGAGTGCACTTGAAGAAGGTAAAGCCGATATTTTAGGTCTATACATGATTGAACAGTTACTTAAAAAAGGCGAAATTACTGAAGGCACTATTGAAGATTATTACACCACCTTCATGGCAGGTATATTCCGCTCAGTTCGTTTTGGAGCATCAAGCGCGCATGGTAAAGCAAATATGATCCGCTTTAACTTTTTTGCTCAAGAAGGTGCTTTTTCTAAAAATGAAGAAGGCTTATACCGCGTTAATATGGAAAAAATGAGCATTGCAATGGCCAAGCTTTCTCGCTTAATTTTAACTCTGCAAGGTGATGGCGATTATGAAAAAGTAGATCAACTAATTGCAACGCATGGCGACATTAAAGAAGAACTTGCTAAAGACTTAGAAAAACTAAGTAAAGCTAATATCCCTGTAGATGTAACATTTAAGCAAGGTAAGGAAATACTAGGGCTTAAATAAGTTTAGTTAAACTTAGTTAAACCCTAAAAAAGCGTTGCAGCTTATAACTGCAGCGCTTTTTTTAGCTCTGTGATTTGTAGATCTGTATAATGCACTGCTGGGTGTTTACCCCATATTGGCGCAGGCCATGCAGCATCACTCGTAAAACGCGCAATATGATGAATATGCAACTGCGGCACCATATTACCTAAAGCCGCTATGTTTAATTTATCAGGTTTAAATACATCCATTAATAATTTACTTAGCTTGGCTGACTCTTTTAAATAAACAATTTGATCATCCTCAGATAAATCAATTATCTCTTTTAAGTTAGCCTGCCTAGGCACTAATACAAACCACGGATACAAGCTGTCGTTCAATAAAAGTACTTTACACAACGGCCAATCGGCAAGTTCTATACAGTCGCGTTTAAGTTCTGGCGCTAGTTTAAATTCAGGGTGAGTCATTGCTATGTCCTACTTTGTCTTTGATAATCGCCACTTTATAGCATTTAGTTGCAGTTGCACACGCTTGGCTTTACCATCAAAGCAATATTTATAATAAGCTAAGGCAACCTTGTGCTAAAAAAAATAAAACACCTCTCACTAGCTATACCGTTAATGGTTGGCGCTATTAGTGTTCAAGCAAAACCTTTATCGCTGGAGCGAATTTTTGACGATCCGAGCCTTTCTGGTAAATCACCTGTACAACTTAAATTTTCGCCTGACGGCAGCCGTGTAACTTACCTACAAGGCAAAAGCGATGACTACAACCGCTACGATTTATGGGAATACAATCTAAAAGATAACACCAACCGTGTGCTAGTTGATTCAGCAAAGTTATTTTCAGGCCCAGAAAACCTATCAGATGAAGAAAAAGCACGCCGCGAACGCCAACGTATTTTTGGTAAAGGCATACTTGAATACAAATGGTCTAAAGATGGCAAAGCACTTTTATTCCCACTCAATGGTGACCTTTACTATTACGATTTAGCCTCAGCTAAAAGTAAAAAACTAACCGACACTGAAGCATTTGAAACCGATGCACGCTTTTCACCTAAAGGTAACTACGTATCGTTTATTCGAGAGCAAAACCTTTATGCTTTAGAGCTTGAATCAGGTAAAGAGATTCAGCTTAGTAAAGATGGCGGCGGCGTAATTAAAAACGGCATGGCCGAATTTGTTGCTCAAGAAGAAATGAGCCGTATGACAGGTTACTGGTGGTCAGGTGATGAAACTAAAATTGCCTATACCCGCGTTGACGAAACCCCTGTAAAAGAAGCTATCCGTAACGAAATTTACGCTGACGAAGTAAAATTATTTAACCAGCGCTACCCGTTTACAGGTACCGATAACGTTAAAATTCAACTTGGTGTGGTTAAGCTAAACGACCAAAAAGTAGATTGGATTGATTTAGGTAAAGATGAAGACATTTACATTGCACGCGCTAAATGGCTAAAAGACAGCAATACACTGTCGTACCAATGGCAAAATCGCTCGCAACATAAATTAGAACTGCGTTTTTATAACAGCGAAACTAAAGCCCAAAAAGTAGCGCTGACCGAAAACAGCGAAACGTGGATAAACCTACATTTTGATCTTGAGTTTTTAAATGACAAAAAACACTTTGTATGGGCATCTGAGCGCGACGGCTTTAAACATTTATATCTGTATCGCACAAACGGTCAACTTGTTCGCCAGATTACCTCAGGTGACTGGGCTGTTGATAGCTTAAAAGGTATTGATGAGAAAAAAGGCATTGTGTATTTTGCCGGTCGAAAAGATACACCGCTTGAAAGCCATTTATACAGCGCGCCTTTATTTAAAAAAGGCGATTCTAAACGTATTACCGAAAAAGGTCAGTACCACAATGTTGTGCTAGCAAAAGACAATAAAACCTTTATCGATAATAGCTCGTCTGATAATAAACCAAACTCAGCAGCGCTTCGTAAAGTAAACGGTGAATTTATTACCTGGCTTGAAGAAAATAAGCTTGATAGTAACCATCCGCTTACCCCTTATTTAAGCGACTTAACAAAACCAGAATACGGCACAATTAAAGCCGAAGATGGCCAAGTTATGCATTACCGTTTATTTAAGCCTAGCAACATTACTGATGGCAAAAAGCACCCTGTTATTGTTAACGTATACGGCGGCCCGCATGCTCAACGAGTGACGAATAGCTGGCGCAGTAAAAACTTGTACTTTCAGTACATGGCGCAACAAGGTTACGTAATTTTTCAACTGGATAACCGTGGTTCGTACAACCGTGGTAAAAAGTTTGAAGATGCTATTTATAAACATTTAGGTGTGGTTGAAGTTGCCGATCAAATTAAAGGCGTAGAGTTTTTACGTACACTTGATTACGTTGATCCACAACGCATCGGTGTTTATGGCCACAGCTACGGCGGCTACATGGCACTTATGACTATGTTTAAAGCAGGCGATTACTTTCAAGCCGGCGTATCAGGTGCTCCAGTAACCGATTGGGCTCTATACGATACACATTACACAGAGCGTTATTTAGGTCACCCTGATACAAATGCTAAAGGCTATGAGGACAGCGCAGTATTTCCATATGCTGATGGCTTAAAAGGCCCATTAATGATTTACCATGGAATGGCTGATGACAACGTATTGTTTACGCATTCAACTAAGTTATTTAAACAACTGCAAGATAACGAAAAACAGTTTGAAATGATGACCTACCCAGGATCTAAGCACAGCCTACGTGGTAAACAAGTGCAAACACACTTACATCAAACAATTACAAACTTCTTTAATCGCCATTTTGACGTTAAATAAGCAAGTAAAGTAATAACAGACTAAAGGCTGATTGATAAATCAGCCTTTTTTTTGCATTAATAGGCGTTAAGCCTAGATTAAACTCTTTTTTTAGCTACGCTTATTCTATGCGCTAAAGCGCACACTTTTTGAGGATAAATGTATGCCTAATCTACGAAGTTTTAGTATATCCCAGCGTTTTTCACTGTTAATAGCCATCGTTGTATTTGGACTAATAATACTTAGTATATCGAGCCTAACTCATCAATATAGTTCGCTAAAAGACGAGCAATACATAAAAACACAAAATGTAGTAGAAACGGCGTACAGTATAATCGAGCACTATTATGCGCTTGAACAAGATAACACTCTCACTCAACAACAAGCTCAATCACAAGCACTTAATGCAATAAAAGCACTGCGCTACGACAAAACCAATTACTTTTGGATTAACAATTACCAGCCAACAATGGTTATGCACCCTATAAAACCTGCGCTTGATGGAAAAGATTTAACTAATAACAAGGACCCTGACGGCAAAGCATTGTTTGTTGATATGGTAAATATAGTTAAACGCTCTGGCGAGGGATTTATCCCTTATAAATGGCCAAAACCAGGTAAAGATAAACCGGTTGAAAAAATCGCATTTGTTAAAGGTTTTAATCAATGGCAGTGGATTATTGGCTCGGGTGTTTACCTTGATTCAATTGACGAAGCATTTAGCGAGCAACGTAACCTTATAGTCATCAGTGCAATAATTATGATTATTGCTGTTATTTTACTTAGTTACTTTATAGGTAAGAGTATTTTAATACCAACTCGCTTAGCGGCCGATATGATGAAAGATATTTCACAAGGCGAAGGCGATTTAACTCGTAAATTAAATGAATCCGGTAATGATGAAATATCTGAACTATCACGTTCATTTAATTTATTTGCTCTAAAAATGCGCGAGTCACTTGTTCATGTAGCACAAAGTGCAAACGATGTAAGCGAACATGCGCATACAGTTGACGACTCAAGTAGAACAAGCCACTCATTTATTGAGCTTCAAAACGATAGTTCAACCCAAGTTGCAGCTGCCATGGAGCAAATGACTCACCAAATACACGATGTGAGCCGTAACGCTGAAGCAGCAGAGCAAGCAGCTAAGGATGCAGCACAAAACGCATCAACGGGTAAAAATGTGGTTGCGCAAACAATTACAGCAATAGAAACGCTCTCAAGCAACATTGAAACAGTAAGCCGTGTAACAGAAGATTTAGCCAACGAGAGCCATAATATAGGCTCTGTGCTTGATGTAATAAGAAGTATATCGGAGCAGACAAACTTACTGGCATTAAACGCTGCCATTGAGGCTGCTCGCGCAGGAGAGCATGGTCGAGGATTTGCTGTTGTTGCAGATGAAGTAAGAACACTGGCCAGTCGTACAGGGCAAAGTACTGACGAAATTCAAACCATGATCACTAAACTACAAGAAGGTGCAAAAGCAGCAGTAGAAGCAGTTAAATCAAGCCAAGCACTTTCAGTTTCTACCGTAGAGCAGGCGTCATCAGCCAATACTTCACTTAATGAAATAGAACGACTTGTTTCAATTATTACCGAAATGAACAGCCAAATAGCACGTGCCACAGAACAACAAACGCAAGCTGCCGACGAGGTTAATTTGCGTATAAATGAGCTATCTCAATCAACTGAGCAATCATTAAATAATACTAAGCAGCTTACCGATGCCAGTGATAATCTCAAACAAAGTAGCGAAGGTCTTTCGAGCGTAGTTAATCGTTTTAAATTAGATTAATCGATAGCGTTCTCATAAAATGCAAAAGCCCTGAATTAACAGGGCTTTTTTATTACATGTAAGTTTTTAGCTTACAAACAATAACGTGCAAACAAGCTCGTTACTGATGCAGCTGTTGGCTTACCATGCTGCCAATCACCGCCTTCAACACCGCTACCTGCAATATCCATATGAACATAAGGTAGAGGCTGTGCAGAGTCATTACCGTGCTTATCAAGCCCACCAACAATAGCCATAAACGCCATAGGGAACTGATGTCCACGAGCAGTAACGGCAGATGCTGCGTTATTGCTAGATAAAACATCGTCAGCTAGCGTACGTGGTTTAATAAAGTCGTAGTCTTCACGGCGTGAACGCGATACTTCAGCGCCATCGGCCCACAAATCTCCAAGGTCAGCTATTTGACGTGAAACACCAGCACTACGAGCTGGACCATTTTCAACATACGCACCGTAAGGACCCATTGCGCGAGCTGCATGACCCGTTAATGTAGCTACAGTAAATAACGTTGGATTAACCTCACCTTTAGCTAAATCTTTCATTTCGCTAAGCAGGTCGCCCATTGCTAAACGCCCTTCTGCATCGGTATTACCAATACGTACACGAACACCTTCACGGCTAGTAATAATTTCATCTGGCACAAAACAATCTGAGCCAATAGAGTTACGAACAACAGCTAAGTACGAGACCACTTTAACGCCTTTAGGCTGATAATCAGCAACGGCTTTCATAAAGCCCGCAACAGAAGCTGCGCCGCCTTTATCACGGCTCATGCCTGCCATATGGCCGCCTACTTTTAAATCTGCACCGCCTGTATCGTATACAAGGCCCTTACCTACAAACATAAGTGTGCGAGTAATTTCGCCCTCGGGTACATATTCAAGCTTAACAACACGTGGGTGATGGCGCTCAACTGCATACGATGCGCGAGCAACTGTACTTAGCATTGGGTAGTTTTTATCAATAGCTGCAATATCATCAATTACGTCAACTGCAATGTTTGAGCCTTTAAACAATTCAACGCAGTAATCAGCAAAACGTGGGGGAGCCATACGCTCAGGTTCAGTGCCACACAGGTCACGCGCTGCATATTGGCCTGCTGCAATTGCATTAACAGCTTTAATAGTTTGCTCGCTTGCGCCAACTAAACCAATCTGTGTAATTGGTTCAATGCTTTCACCGTGATATTCACGCGCTTCTAATGGCTGCCATAAGGCTTGGCAAGCGCCTAAATAAGCAACTTCTAAAGCATGCTGATAACGGCTATCGCCATTTAAATTTGGTAAAAATAATGCAGGGTTAACACTGCCCGACGCTTTTGCTTCGTTAATTGCTAATTTAGCAGCATCAAAATAACGACGCACGTCGTCGTAATCTCTATTTAACGGACCGGTTGGCGCAAGTACAACGCGCTTGTTTTCAATTACTAATAAAGTAACTTGCTTACCGATGCGAGAATCTACGTTTGCTTGAGCTAAAATAGCATCACGTAATGAGTTATTTGGTAACTGAGAAAAGTCATTACTAATAATAATAAGCGCATCATGAGATGTGCATTCAAGGCTTGCACTAACCGCTTGAGGGTATGCCATAAATAAGGTCCTGTTAGAAAACATAAGCCCCTATTATCGTCGATTTAAATATTGAAGACCAGCAAGGAGCGATGAGCTAATCACATAACCTATCAATAAATGGCAACTTGGAGTTACAGGCTTTACAGCTTAATCGAGAATACTAAGTTGGAAGTTTTGCTCTGGCTCGTTTTTAATGCCAACGCCTATGCCAAGTAATCTTACAGGCTGTTGTAGCCCACGCTGATAGGCCTTAGTAAGTAGTTGAACAAGTATCTCTGTGTTGAGCTCGTGATATACCTGATCGGCTGAGGTCACTACAAAATTTGCAAACTTCACCTTAACACTCAATTTATTAATACGGTTTTGTAACTGCTGTTTATTTAGCCTTAAAACTAATTCCTCTAACAATCTTGGCAGCTCATCTAAGCACTCTTGCAAACTTGTTTTGTTGTACTCGTAGGTATGTTCAACACTCAGCGATTTTCTTATACGATCTGTGGATACTTTACCAACATACTCACCTGCACATTTTTGATAAAGCGACACACCAAAATTACCCACATGTTGCTGCATCCAGTTAACGCCTTTTTCACGTACATCCTTGCCGGTATATAAGCCTTTTAAATTTAGCTTTTCGAGCGTTACTTTGCCCACTCCTGGAATTTTCCCAAGCGGTAATTGCGCTAAAAAGTCATCGACCTCATCAGGCAAAACGACAAATTGACCATTCGGTTTATTTTCGTCACTGGCTATTTTGGCAATAAATTTAATCGGTGCAATACCAGCTGATGCAGTGAGCCCTGTAGTATTGTAAATATCGGCTCTTATTTGCTGTGCAATAAGTGTGGCACTGCCTTTACAAGCGGTGCTGTCTGTTACATCTAGGTAGGCTTCGTCTAAAGAAAGGGGTTCAATTAAGTTTGTATAGCGGCTAAATACTTCACGTATTTGGTTTGAAGCTTCTTTGTATACAGCCATGCGCCCTGGGACAATAACTAAATCGGGGCATAATTGTTTAGCATGATAGTTCGACATAGCCGATCGCACGCCATACTCTCTAGCTATATAGTTAGCGGTTGAGAGCACGCCTCGTCGGCTATTGCCTCCAATAGCAAGCGGTACACATGCAAGTTTTGGATTATCTCGCATTTCTACTGCTGCATAAAAGCAATCCATGTCTATGTGAATAAACTTCTTCATCACCACAACAAAAACTGGTTATTTATACAGTCATTATTATAGAATCAAATGTGATAAGCAAGCCTAGGGCCTGTTTATCTTTCGAGGTTAAATTTGCAGCAGTATGTTTGGTATTTAGGCAAGGCAGAGCCTATGTAGTGTGGTTATTCCCCATAAATAGGCGATAACGTAGCACAAATGCCAAACATACGCTGCCCGAAGGGTTCTGCCTAGGGGCAATTTACTCTTTGTTGCCTACATGGATGTAGGTAAGGGGCGTGAGCAGGACGCGGAAGCTTTGCTCGGTTTTTACTTAGCCCACTAGGTCACAAACCTCGCGCCGCGATTAAATAGCCCCTAGATTGAACAAATTTTAATCCTGAAAGGTCAACAGGCCCTACTAGTTAACGATTAAAAAAAGTGTTTATTGTCCTCCGATCTCTTATAACCACGTAGCCAATACATAACCTCAAATAAAAATCCTGCCAACATTAAAATGATAGCGCCAGATTCATTCCCCATCGCGTAACAGGTAAAAGAGGCTATAAAAACCAAACAAGCTAAGGACCAATTAATTATATTCTGCATATTATTACCTTTGTGTGTGTTTTTGTGTGTCTGTGTAATTTAACTGTAGACCTAAAATTAAACAGGTACAATCATCTTATAAAAAAAACATGCCATTAATTACCTTGAGCTCGTAACACCATGTTGATAATCTAAGTACTTTAAAAATCAAGGGCCAATAAATAATGCAAACGTTTAAAGATCAGCACCCTATTCATACCGATATCACCGTAGCATGGGCTGATATGGATGCGCTACAACACGTAAATAATGTAGTGTATTTACGTTACTTTGAAATAGCCCGAATCGACTTTTTAAATAAAATAAATTTGTTCGACACAATAAGCCCAAACGGTGTGGGCCCAGTAATAAGCGAAAATAACGTTCGCTATAAACGCCCAGTAACTTTTCCCGACACACTCACTGTAGGCGTTACAATTACAGATCTTAAAACAGATCGCTTTACCATGAACTACACAGTTTACAGCCATGCACAAAAAGCAATAACGACTACGGGTGCATCTAAAGTTGTAATGTTTGATTTTACTACAGGGCAAAAAGCCCCAATCTCCGAGCCTCTTTTATCGGCTTTAATCAGCCATGCTCAAAACTAATTTAGTTAAGGAATTTTTATGCAATACAACCCACTAGGTAGCAGTGGCGTAAACGTATCTCGAGTGTGCCTAGGGAGTATGACTTGGGGTAAACAAAATACTCAAAGCGACGCTGATGAACAAATAGCCTACGCGCTAGAGCAAGGCGTAAACTTTATTGATACAGCCGAAATGTATGCTGTACCTCCTTCGCCAGAGACCTATGGTAAAACCGAGGAAATTATTGGCAATTGGCTATCGCGTAATCAGCAAAAGCGCAGCGATGTGGTACTAGCTACAAAAATTGCAGGCAATGGATTATCGTGGGTACGTGATGGCGGCAATATTACTCGCCAAACAGTAATAGAAGCCGTGGATGATTCACTTAAGCGACTTCAAACAGACTACATTGATTTATATCAACTACATTGGCCAAACCGCTCTACCCCTCACTTTGGCAGACAATGGCCCGGCACTCTTAAATTTACCGACGTAAATACACAAGAGCAGCAAGCTAGTATGCTTGATATTCTAGAAGGCCTTAATGAATGTGTTAAAGCAGGTAAAATTAAGCACTGCGGTTTATCTGACGATACGCCATGGGGTATAAGCCAGTTTTTAAGTTTGGCCAAAGAGCATAACTTACCGCGTATGGTATCTATTCAAAATGAGTTTAGCTTAGCGCACGCTAAAGACTGGCCGTATTTAATAGAACAATGTGTACACGAAGATATTGCCTACTTACCGTGGTCGCCTTTAGCAGCCGGTTTATTAACGGGAAAATACCTAAACGGTGCTCGCCCAGAAGGTTCTCGTTGGACCTTCATGCAGCGTAACGGTATTTTTAGAGATACACCCAATGCAGAGCAAGCAACTAAGCAGTATGTTGAGCTGGCTCATGCAAACAATATTACTCCAGCACAACTAGCCTTAGCATGGTGTAACCAAGTAGATGGCGTAACTTCTTCAATTATTGGGGCAACATCTATAGCTCAATTAAAGGAAGATATAGACGCATTTAGCATAACGCTAAACGACGAAATTCTTAGTGAGATTAACACCATATTTAGAAACCATCCGATGCCTTATTAAGCATGTATGAGTTAAAAGCAGCCTTGAATGAGGTTGCTTTTTAACTAAAATATTTGACCCTACTACAACCAACACTATACTTTTATTAAGTTTTCTTAATTCAACGAACACTTATCAATGCTGAAAAACGGATACTATGCATTTTGCTTATTAATTGTATTCAACGCGCACGCCGTTGAGCAAAAAGTACAACCTCTAGAAGAGATTATTTGGCTGCAAAGTTACACGCCCCCTTTTCATATAGCTAAAAGTGAAAGCGCACCACAAGGCGGTATTTGCGACAACCTAACCGAGCAACTCATTAGAACCATAACTGATGTAAAACATACTCGCTTAATTGTTCCTCAGCAGCGTATAAATAAATATTTAAATGAAGGGAAAAATGTATGTTTTCCGTGTGTTATTTATAAAAAAAATAATAACCAACAACTTAACTACTCAAATCCAACAACGGTATATCCCCCATTTTCAATTATCACGACTAAAGAGCTAAAGCCGCAATTAGAAGAAAAGCACGGCTCGCCTATTCACCTTATTAATTTATTAACCGACCCGCAATATGTATACGGGCAAGCGGCTGCACGTAAATTTACAACTAAAATTAATACAATTATTGAAAATACAAAACGAGATAAAGAGTCTTCGTTAAGTTGGAGTAGCGAAAATGAAAGTCAGGCTGTTATAGCACGCTTGAGTCACGGCTTTTTAGACTACTCAATTGATTACCCGTTTATGGCTGATTACTTTAATAAACAAGGGGAGTATACGAATATAGAAAGTGTGCCAATTGCAGAAAATGACATTCAATTTATAAGAGGAGCAATAGGCTGTGCGGCTAAAGCACCTAATAATTTTGCAGAGCAAGCCCTTAAAAAAATTAACCGCGCATTAAAAAATAATGTACTTCAATCGCCTGAGTATCAACAAAGTCAGCATAATTGGCTTAAAACCACCTTTACTGACTTTGATAAACACTACCAACAGCAAGTCATTAATTTTTACTTACTTGCCACTGATGCTCAAGCAAACACTGATCATTAGCATAAAGCGCCACTGCAAAAATACTTTTAGCTGTTACCTCACCTACGCCCGACGGTGTACCTGTCATTATTACATCACCGTCTTCTAAGCTCATAAATTCACTAATTTCTTGTAAAATTGAGTCAGGGTTGTGCAGCATAAAATGAGTATCACCTCGCTGAATCACTTCATTATTAATTTTAAGTTCAAAGGTAAAGTGCTTCATTGCATCAGTTAGCGCTACAAAATCAGTTAAAATTACAGAGCCGTCGAACGCTTTAGCGCGCTCCCATGGAAGCCCTTTATTTTTTAATTTACTTTGCACAGTACGCTTAGTTAAATCAAGGCCGAGTCCAACACCTGCAAATTTTTTATCTTTAACTACAAAACTTAGCTCGGTTTCATAATGCAGCGTATCGCCGTTGTGAGCTGCAAATAACGTATTAGTAATTGCGCTATTTGGCTTATTAAATAAAACCATTTGATCTGGCGTTTCGTTATTTAGCTCTGCAATGTGTGCGGTATAATTACGACCAACACACACTACTTTTGATGGTGTTAATTCTTCAGATACTAACTTTATTGAATGCATATAAATAATGTCTCAGTTATTGGACCTGTTGACCTTTCAGGATTAAAATTTGTTCAATCTAGGGGCTATTTAATCGCGACGCGAGATTTGTAACCTAGTGGGCTCGATAACTGCTCCTGCGTTATTCTACTGACTTACATCCCTGTAAGAATAAGTAAAAACCGAGCAACAAAGAGTAAATAGCCCCTGGACAGAACCCTTCGGGCAGCGCATATTTGGCATTTGTGCTACGTTATCGCCTATTTATGAGGAATAACCACACTACATAGACTCTGCCTTGCCTAAATACCAAATAAACTGCTGCAAATTTAACCTCGAAAGATAAACAGGCCCTAGCTAATAAGCGTTTCAAGTAAGCTCAAATTAATAGGTTTAAGTAAAACTCGGTCAATATTTAAATCTTTTATTTCTCTTGGATCTGGCTCTGCGCCACTTACAATCACTAAACGTAATTCAGAGTATCGTTCATTAATTTGCTGGCCTAAGTCAACGCCACGACCATCAGGTAAATGCATATCTAACAATACCTTATTAAATTGCTGGTCGTGATTAAGTATTTGCAAACATTGTGCGCAGCTAGACGCAATGACGGTTTCAACGCCTAAACTTTCTAAAAGTAGTTGCGTAATTTGCGCTGCATCATGATCGTCTTCCACAAGTAAAAAGCGCTGCTTTTTCTCGGTTAAGCCATTACTACAATTTATATCTTTAGCTTGCGGTGCATGCTCTGGCGCTACCAAGTAATCTTGCAAACATTGATATAAAGCCGCGCTATCAACAGGCTTTGGTATTACATCGTTAAAACCAAGTGCAGCAAGCTCCTCATGTATGCCTTTCATAGTAGCTGCAGTGAGCGCAATTATTGGGCCTTTGTAGCCCATTTTTCTAAGCTCTATGGTAGCTTCCTTGCCGCCCATTACAGGCATATGAATATCAATAAAAATAATATCGTAAGGCGCTTTATACGCATCTGCTATGCGTACTTTTTCAAGTGCTTGCTGGCCATGTTCGGCATAATCTACGCGCGCACCACAGGTACTGATCATATGACCAACTAACATGCGTAAATCACGTAAATCATCAACCACTAATACTCGCCCATGCACTTTGCATGGAGCCGATTTACTTTGTAATTGTGGGGCACTACTAAAATTAAGTACTTGTCGTTCTACTTCGCTAATATCACCTGGATATACCGAAATCGTAAATGTAGAACCTTTGCCTATTTCAGAGTGCAAACTAATAGCACCGTGCATACGCGCTAACAATTCAGCACATATTGCCAAACCTAAGCCTGCGCCACCTACAGAGCGTGATTCTACATCTGCTATTTGTTCAAATGGCTTAAATATAAGTTCTTGTTTTTCAGGGGCAATGCCCATACCTGAATCTTTAATGCTAAAAAATAGCATTTCGCGATCATCAACCCATTGCATCCACGCATTAACAACAATTTCGCCTTTATCGGTAAATTTAACCGCATTGTTTATTAGATTTATTAAAATTTGACGAACTCTTGTTGCATCCAGTCGTGCAACCAAAGGTAATGGCTGATGTGATTCAAAGCGCAGCGTAAGGCCCTTATCAAGCACCGATACGCGCATTAGCGTGTATACATCGGCAAGCATGCTATCAAGGTTAACTTCGCTTAGGGTCAGCTCCAGTTTATCGGCTGCTATTTTAGATAAGTCGAGCACGTCGTTTAACAAGCTCAATAAGTGTTTACCGTTTCGATAAATAACACCCAATTCATTTTCAGCTTGCTGACTAAAATCGCTCTGCATTAACAGTTCGGTGTAGCCTAAAATAGACGATAGAGGAGTACGTAACTCATGGCTCAAATGAGCTAAAAATCGATCTTTTGAACGGTTTTCGGCTTCAGCTTTTAAGCGCTCTACTCTCTCGCCTTCAACATCTTTACGTGCCAAAGCATAACGAATAGCTCGCGCAAAGCGGCTCGAACTCATTTCTGTTTTAATTAAGTAATCTACTGCACCGGCATCAAGCGCCGCCGAGTCTAACTCGTCGTTTGACTGCCCGGTAAGCATAATAATGGGACCGCTAAAGCCATTGGCAATTGCTTCTTTTAATACATCTAAACCATTCGATGCACCCAAGCGGTAATCAAGCAGGCAAATGTCGTGCTCATTTTTACTAAGCGTTGCAATTGCCTGCTCTGGAGAGCTTATCCATTGAATGTTAAACGTGTGTGAATCCAATTGGTCCAGATAGTCGCAGGTGAGTATGTAATCATCTTCATCGTCTTCTACAAGCAGCAACTGAGTCACTTTATCTAACATACAATCTCCATTAATCGTTAAATGTTGTCGGTAGCTCTACAAATTCTACCCAGTATTTTCCTAGCGTTTTCATCAAATCAACCAAACCATCAAACGTTACTGGTTTTGTAATGTAAGATGCAGCACCTAAGTTATACCCTTTAACCATGTCTTCTTCTTGTTTAGACGTAGTTAATATAACAACCGGAATTCCCTTTAAGTTAGGGTTTCCTTTTATAGCTTCAAGCGCTTCACGGCCATCCATTCTAGGCATATTTAAATCAAGTAATATAAGTCCAGGACGCGGCGAAACTGCTTTGTCTTCAAACTTACCTTTACGCTCTAAATACTCAAGCAACTCAACGCCATCTTCAACAAAGTGAAGCTCGTTAAGTACACGACTTTCAGCAAGGGCATCTTGTGTTAACAAACGATCATCTTCATCGTCGTCTGCCATTAAAATAGTAATCGGTTTTACTTTTGAATAGGGCATTTAAGCCTCTCCTTGCAATGTGAAAAGCTCAGCTTCCACAGGTAGTTTTATAATAAAGGTTGCACCTTCACCGTCTTTACTTTGGGCTGTAATTGTTCCGCCGTGGCGCTCCACAATACGCCTACATACAGAAAGGCCAATACCCGTGCCTTTATATTGTGAGCGTCCATGTAAGCGTTGAAACGGTACAAATATTTTATCGGCATAGTCTTGTGAAAAACCAATACCGTTATCTTCTATGGTAATAACTTGAAAACTTAAATGAGTATTATGATCAGAGCTGAAAATATCTTCATCTTGATAACTAATTTTTATGTGTGGGTTTACGTCGGGACGCCTAAATTTAACAGCGTTCGACAACAAGTTTAAAAACAGCTGCTGCATTTGGCTTTTATCGGCCTGAATAACTGGTAAATCATCTACATCAATTTGTGCTTCAGACTCTTTTATCGCAATCTCTAAATCACTTAATATATCAGCTACAACTTCATTTAAATTCGTGTCATCAAAATCTTTACCACGCGTTGTAATTCGCGAAAACTCTAATAAGTCGTTAATCAAGTTAGACATACGCTGCGCTGCATTTTTCATGCGCCCAATGTAATCCATCCCCTTTTCACCCAATTCATCTTTAAACATGGTTTCAAGACGGTCGCTAAAGGCTTGGATTTTTCTAAGAGGTTCTTGTAAATCATGGCTTGCTACAAAAGCAAACTCTTCAAGCTCTCGGTTACTACGGCTCAATTCATCTGAATATAATGTTAGCTCTTGTGTCCGCTCAGAAACCTTCATTGCTAATGTTTCGTTTTGTTTTTCAAGCTCAAAACGATATTGTGCTGCATTTCTTAAATTAAGGCGCGTCATAATAAACATACCAATAATCAGTAACGCACTCGTTATTGCTGTTATAGCGAATGTAATTTTAGCTTCATTTTTAATCTGTGCTAATTTAGAAAAATGGCTTACTTTAAAGAGTAATTCACGGTCTTGAATTTCATTAACATACTCTCTAATTTGCTTATAAAGCTTTCTTCCTTTATGCGTATTTAATACATACAACGCACGTCTTTCTTTGTCATCTAGCGCAAGGTTTACAGTTTGTTTTAATTCTTTAATTTTACTATCTACAAGAACTAACAACTGGGCTATACGCTCAGCTTGACCGTCAATCTCAGAGTGAAGCGACTTGACATGATCTGTTTGCGCTTCAATTTGGCCTACAGCATCGTAGTACGGCGTTAAATAGTCAGTCTCTTCTGTCAATAAATAACCACGCTGCCCAGACTCAGCCTGCACTATGGATAGATGCAGCTTCTCAATTGCAGTGGTTAGCATGCTAGTGTTGTCTAAACTTTTTTGGGTTTGTGTTAAGCCTTGAATCGTATTCAATGCTAAAAATGCGTTGCCCACAATAATACCTAGCACAACCACCATAAATGTTGCCCAAGTGATATTCGCTTTACCTTGCTGTTTTTTCTTGCTCATTTAGCTTCCCGAATTAAAGTTTATACAACACTTAATATTTATTGAGAGTCTGATATTTTTTGCAAACTTTCGCTGCACTGTTGGCAATTATTGATAATTTTATCAAGTGCATCTAACGCTTTTTCTTTTGGCATATCGTTTTCAAGTACCAATTTAATCAGCTCAGCATTCATCGAAATACGATTTAGCGGCCCTCTTGCATCGTGTACTAATTTATTGAGTTGCTCTGTTTGGTTATCGGATGTCATGCCCTTCCTCAAATCTATTTATATTCGCCAATACCGCCATATGCATTAAGGCGGTTATAAAGTGTTTTAGTACTAATACCAAGCATTTGTGCAGCAAGCGTTTTATTACCTTGCACCTTATCAAGCGTTGCATGAATAAGTTCTTTTTCAACTTCTTCAATTGTTTGCCCTGCTGATACAGGCTTTTCGGCAGCTTGATTATTGACGCGCGAAAAGGGTGACTCTAAGTTATCAGGTAAAATAATGTCGCTGGTTTGTGGGTCGCTCATAATAAATGCACGGTGTATAGCATGGCGGAGCTCTCGCACATTACCCGGCCATTCATAGCTTTGCAGCTCTTTGAGCTGTGCGGCAGTCCAACTAAAGGCAGTGCCGTTTTCGTCATTAAGTTGATCTAAAAAGGCTTTCGCTAATAAAGGTACATCTTCTTTTCTATCGCGAAGTGGCGGTATATCAATAGGAAAAACAGCCAACCTAAAGTAAATATCTTCACGAATAACATTATTTTGTGCCAAATCGGTAAGCGAGCGGTTAGTAGCTGAAATAACACGGCAATTGGTTGGTATTTCTCTGTTACCACCTACGCGTGTTACCTTTTTAGTTTCAAGCACTCGCAGTAAATTTGGCTGCATATCAATTGGCATTTCAGTTACTTCATCTAAAAACAAAGTACCGTTATTTGATTGCTCAAATACACCTTCTTTACGTGCAATTGCGCCTGTAAATGCGCCTTTTTCGTGGCCAAATAACTCACTACCAATTAACTCTTTTGAAAGTGCGCCACAGTTGCTAGCAACTAATGGCCCTTCGCACTGGCTTGCGTTATGAATAGCTTGAGCCACTACTTCTTTACCTGCACCACTTTCACCCATAAGCATCACGTTAGCATTTGTTTTAGCTACGCGTTCAATCATGTTGTAAAGCTTTTGCATTGGCTCAGATTCACCAATTAAACCGCCAAAGTGGCGTACAATACCGCTCGACTTTGCTTTTTTAACTGCTTTTTTAGGGCCATTTAAAACGAGTTCTAAATCTTCACGTTGTAATGGTTTTAATAAATGCCCTACATTTGGCTCACACATATCAGCTAAAATACCTTTAACTGAAGGATGGCCCGAAATAAGTGTAATTTTTGGAGATTGCCCAATCGTTTTTAAGTGATCAAGTAAGTGCAAACCGCTACCATCAGGCAGCATAAAATCAAGCAGCACATGATCAAAGGCATTATTTTCAAACCATTGATGTGCTTCTTTTAAACTGGTAGCTGTGCTTATATTGTGGCCGAGGAATTCGACTATGTGGCAAACAACGTCACTAAATTCAACGTCGTCATCTACTAAAAGTATGTCTAACATGATAAATCCCTATGCTTTTTTCTTATTCTACGCATCCTTGATATTAATTTAAAGGTGCGCCCAGAATCTAATTTTTAAAATAAACTTAAGCGATTAAATGCTATTAATGTTACCAACCTAACATTTACGTATGCTGAAAAAAATCGATCACAAATTATGATTAATAATTAAAATCGTTTCTATTTATAGAATGGTAGCAACTATTATTATTAAAAACCTAAAAAAGGAGACGAAATGCAGCAATTAAAAACCTTAATACATTCAGGTATTAATATTGACCAAGGTACTCAATTTACACGCTTAACAGCTCGCGCCATTGTAATTAAAAATAATAAAATACTTTTAATGTATACAAACCGTTATGAAGACTACAGCCTACCCGGCGGTGGAGTAGATGACGGCGAAAGTATTGAGCAAGGCTTAATTCGCGAACTAAGCGAGGAAACCGGTGCACAACAAATAAGTGTAGTTGAAGCTTTTGGACTCTATGAAGAGTATCGCCCTTGGTATAAGGACGATTTTGATATTATTCATATTAAATCGTATTGCTTTGTATGCAGTATAGCCGACGAGTTTGGCAAAGCGCAGTTAGAGCATTACGAGCAGCAAAATGGCATGACAGCTAAATGGGTTGATATTAACGACGCAATTGCACATAACGAGCGCACCATTGCTAACAGTGAAAAACAAGGGCTTTCTATTTTACGAGAAACTTACTTATTAAAGCGCATTGCAAAGGAGCTAATATAAAGCTCTGTGTTTGCCCCAGAGGGTGTTGTAAATTTTGCAACGCCCAGAATATTTTACTGCCTCGAGCACCTCAATTTTTATATTTAAAAAATCCTCCTTCAGCAAAAATATAAATTTAATTAATAAAATCAGATGGATAAAAACAAAATCAACTTTTTATAAAAACTGGCTCTAGCCTTGCACCTTTTAAATAACTAAATTTGTAAGGAGATAGAAATGAGTAACACAGTTAAAACGATTAATCCCGCAACTGAGCAAACCATTGAAACCTATACACTACTTTCTCAAAAGGAAGCAGAACAGGTAATCGAAAAATCTCACGAAACATATTTAAAATGGCGATTAACGTCATTCACTGAACGTGCAAAATACCTTAATAAGTTAGCCTCACTCTTTGAAGATCAAAAAGAAGCTATTGCAAAACTCATGACCGAAGAAATGGGTAAAGTTTACGAGCAAGGCTTTCAAGAAGTTGAACTATGTGCAGGAATTTGTCGTTATACAGCCGAACAAGGCCCACAAGTACTTGCTGACGAAGAACGTGATATGGACGGCGGCCGCGCAATCATCAGCTACCAACCAACAGGTGTACTATTAGGTATTCAACCGTGGAACTTTCCGCTTTATCAGGTAATTCGCTACAGCGCTGCTAACATCATGGCGGGTAACACAACCGTATTAAAGCATGCTGGTAATGTATTTGGCATGGCTGAAAAAATAGAAGAGCTATTTAAACAAGCTGGTTTCCCAGAGTATTGCTTTAACAATTTACTTATCGACGGCAAAACAGCCAGTTCTTTAATTTCGCACAAAGCAATTAGCGGCGTAACCTTTACCGGTAGTGATGCAACAGGTAAAAAAGTAGCAGAAGAAGCAGGTAAACACGTTAAGAAAACAGTGTTAGAGCTTGGTAGTAACGACGCTTACTTAGTACTTGATGACGCAGACCTTGAGCTTGCAGTTAAAACCTGTGTAACCGGGCGCATGATCAATAACGGTGAAACGTGTGTTTCAGCTAAACGTTTTGTTGTTGTAGAGTCACTATATGATGACTTTAAAGCGCAAATTAAAGAACAATTTGAAGCCATGAAAATGGGCGACCCAATGGCAGACGACACAGATTTAGGTCCAATGGCACGTGAAGATTTACGCGACGGCATTCACGACCAAGTCATGGAATCAGTTAAAGCAGGTGCAAACATAGTAACGGGCGGCGAAATACCTTCGCAAACGGGCTACTACTACCCACCTACTCTACTAGATAACTTAGCCCCTGGTATGCCAGCCTATGACGACGAATTATTTGGCCCAGTAGCTTCGCTTATTAAAGCCAAAGACAACGACGATGCAATGCGCATCGCTAACGACTCTCGCTACGGTTTAGGCGGCGGTATTTTCTCTAAAGATGAGAAAAAAGCCATTGAACTAGCTAAAAAGTACTTTGACACAGGCATGATCAATATTAACGGCTACGGTTTAGCACAACCTAACCTACCGTTTGGTGGTGTTAAAGAAAGTGGCTACGGCCGAGAGCACGGCGGCTTTGGTATGCGCGAATTTGTGAATATCAAATGTATTATGATCAATAGCTAATTTAGCCTTAAATACTAGTACATTAAAAAACCTAAAAGTGGGTAACCGCTTTTAGGTTTTTTTAACTTTAAAATTAGATTACAGAAGAGCTTAGTCTTTACTAAGTTCAAACCACACAGCAACTAAACAGTAATAACTGTAAATGAGCAGTTTGCTTTTTAATCATTATCAATATAAAAGAATAATATAATAAATTCAGAGGCACTAATTGCAGCTAGCTGCATTATCAGCAAAAACATAATACCAATCCCAGCTTGAGGGTCAGGTTCAATACCAAAGACAAGTACTGCCGCTAAAGTAATAGTAAGTAATGCAGCTATAATTCTAATAAAAATGAGCCGTTTATTTTTATAGTTTTTAGCGTTAGCTAAAAAATATAGAAGCAAATAAGGCAACAGCATAAACGCAAAGCCAATTTCAGTTGGCATCCAGTACTTAATAGCAACAGCAACTAAAGATAAAACAGCAAGCGCCTTAACTGGATAGTACATTTTTTTATAATTCACATGCTTTCCTTTGCACGCAGTGCTTTATTAGCACCAAATAAAATATTGCCGAACAATATAAAAACTTTAATTATGCAATGCAATCTATTTCACTAGACTTAACCTGACAGGCAACAATGAGCGAGAAACAGACGGTCGATCAAACTCATTTTGGACAAAAGCTCGTCAGAGTAAATAACCTAGAACCCCGCTTTCAGATAACTTCTCGTATCTCAAAACGTCAAAGACCACCGTTGTCAGCGGTGGTCGGTTTGCGCGGAACTGGACAGTTTCGAGCATGGTCGATTTTGGGAGTGAATTATTTTTTGCTGCAATACTGTATATTAATCCACGAAACACCATCACGAAACGATTTGTGCCACTTTCTTCCTGAGCA
>NZ_JACJEO010000030.1:0-53350 GCF_014164115.1 Pseudoalteromonas sp. SG45-2 | reverse complement strand
GATACCAAGCGCACAGGGCGTGCATCTGTGAAAGTGTTATGGCAAGGATGGCTTAAGTTACAAGCCATCCTGGAAGGCTACGATTTAGCAAAATCTCTTGAGTCAGACTTGTGATCAAGAGACAGATTTATACCCCGTTAAAGCATTATCAACAGTGTTTAGAGGGAAAATGCTCGCGGCGCTCAATGAATGCGATAGTTCATTCGCGAAGGTAAGCACACCAACCAAATGGTGCGTGTATAGCAAAGCCTGTTTAACGTACAGTGAAAAGTTAGTCAGTTACCTTGCACGTTATACCCGAAAAGGCGTGATGTCAGAATCGCGATTAGTGTCAGCGACTGAAGAAACAGTGAGCTTTAAATACCGCGATTATGCAGAGAACAACCGCGATAAAGTCATGACTCTGAGTTGTGATGAATTTTTACGGCGCTACTTACAACATGTATTGCCCAAAGGGTTTATGCGCATTCGCCACTATGGCTTTTTAGCTAATGCATGTCGCAAGCGAAAGTTAGGGTTAATAAAGGCTCAAGTATCAGCATCCCCATGCAAAGCGGTGAAGCCGAAGGTAGAGCAAGAACGATTAATACCCCATTGGTCTTGCCAGTCATGCAAGACGGGTACCTTACGATTTATTGGTGTGATGAATTTAGATGAGGCGACAAATAAAATAGCGCGAACGAGTTAGCAGCCTTGCTTGCTGCATCAAATCAATAAGTTAACCTGCTTAATTGTTCAGGCTAATAGCGACTGTGCGAGCGAAAAATATCCTTGCTTAACGGTTAAACATTCGGTTTAATGAATAAATAATAAACGCTGAGCAATGCAGGGAAAGCTTAAATTATAATAGGTAAGCTTATTAAATTAGCTGATTTAGCTAGAGCCTCTAAAAAGCAAATTCCCATAGCATAAACAACACCAACTCTGACACACCGAGCAGGTAGCGCCTCAGTCCAACAAGCGATTATGCAACACAAACTGCGTGTCGCATAAATACTAAAGTGTTAGGTTCCTATGAGATTACTCACGATTCTTGCTGTTGGTTTTTTAGTGCTGGGGTGTTCTGACGAGTATAATCCTTTCAAAAACAAGGCAGAAAAAAGAGCAGAAGGCTTTTTGTCGAAACATCATAGTAGCTTAGAGCATTTGATTAAGTTGGCTGAGAAAGGAAAATTTGAGCTTGTTCAGTGGATAGATGAAGATGATGGTAAAAACCTGCCGGTAAATGTCGTTTCAATGAAAGGGACTAAAAAGAAAGTAGAAGTTTCTGATGGCCGACTTGATGAATTCATTTCATTCGCTAAAAGTAAAGGAATCAAATTAATTTGGTTTCAGTACTTTGATGGTGTTTGGTTTGTCATGAAGGCATTTTCTTATGAAGACAGCGGAAAGCGTCGAGAAGGCTATTTTTCTTTTGGAAATCCATCAAAAACAAGAATTTGCCATTTCGGCGAAGAAAATATGGGGTTCGCTATGCTTAACGAAAGCAAAAGAATTGGTTTATGATCAAATGTAACATCCCTAAAACCGGAACCTAACAAGTTGCCAAAGTTCGCCGCAAAAAGCGCGGCTGGGACAAATACTCACTGGGCTTCGCCCAACAACGTTCGCATTTGCCCCTTGGCAAAGCGTTAGCAGTACAGGAAAGTTCAGTGTTAGAAATAGGTGTCGAGGAAAAATCAGGAAATTTTATTGGGAGTGTAATTCATCTTCCATCTAATGCCTTGGTCAAAAGTTCATCGAAAACAGCCGAGAAAGCCGTATCTTTGTGTTTACGAGATCTTAGTAATCAACTTTCTAAATTACAGTGGTTTTATACCCAAGTATCTGAAGGTGTAATAACTGAATTATCAATAAATGGTCTCTTTAATTTTTCTTGTTCTGCCGTGAGTCTTACCTCATTTGAGGAGTATCTGCATAGTCAAAAAATTGTGCTTTCTTCTCTCCATCAATTTAGTTTTAATAACAAAAACTATTCTGGTTATGTTTGTAATCCCAATAGCTATCAGAAACTTATCGAGAGTATTTTAAATAATTCAGAGTTTGAGTTATCGTACTGCTAACAAGAAAATCAACAAGGACTAAAAACAGTGGGCTTTTGCTCCTGCGTCGCCTATTTTAGCCAACAATTTTTGGGTCAAAAGAGTCAAATTTTGACTTCATACATCAAGGTTTGCCAGTGCCTGCTGATGTCGCATTAGCGAAGTTTGCCAGAGTACGCCTATCAAATTAACTATATCCTTAAACCTTTAATGTACTTGAGTGGCTAGCAACGTACGGGTGATCCCTTCCAGCGTTAATTGAGAAATAAGCTCAATTCCAGCATTGAATGGGAAATATTCCAACTTCCTATTGGAAATTCACTTATCAAAGCCTCGCCTTATATAAAGCCCTGTTTCAAGCTTGAATGAGAAAGAATATAAGTGAGGTTGTTTTAGCTGTTTAGAGGTTATATTTAGAACCTCTCTTAGTGTTATGGTAATACTAAGCAAATAAATTTTAGAAATAAGGTATTTATAGGTGTTTTTTAATAGGGCAGTGTTTTTAGTTTTTACTTTATTATCGGGCTGTTCTATAGCTAAAAGCGTTGATTCGTTTTCTTTAAGCGAAATGAGTGAAACACAATACTTACTTGAAACAGCAGCGCAGCCCACGATTAAAGTTATTGCTGATGTGCAAGGAGCTGACGAGCTAGAATTAGTAAAAGTTTATGATTTAACGTGTAATGGTGTTAACTACCAAGTGCCTGCCGTTAAGGGAGATATCGAAAACGCGGTGTCTATTACTGAACACATAGAGTATTTTATATTTAAAAACGTAGGCGATAATTTATCAGCGATTAAAACAATCGGATCTATTGAGGTTAAAAGGCGAAGTGACGGTATTGTAGTTAATGAGCACACCATCGACCCATCACTGGGTAGTTTTAATAAAAATCTGTGTAACAGTATTAACCGCAGCGGCGATATGGATTACCCAATACAATTTGCAGGCGCTGGTAATTAGTATTTATAAACTAACTTAAATATTATTTACTAAGTAACTATAAAGCCCTATGCTAAACGTAACGTTTAGCATAGGGCTTTATAGTTTTAGATTAACTGGCTTAACACGCAAACGCATTAAAACGAATATTGCAGCCTTAATGAGATTGCATTGCCCGATGTGATAGTACCACCCGCTTCAAAGTAGTCGGCTTTAATGTAGTCGGCCATAAACTTTATGTTTTTGTTTACGGTGTAGTTAACACCAAGTGCGTAGGTTTTTGCGTCTTGGTTTTCTTGCTTGAGCTTAAGTAAGCTATAGCGGCCAGTGAGCTCCCAGCCTGGCTCTGAGCTTGCGCCTAGTTTTGCGTTTTTATACTTGCGGTATCCGCCCGTTAGTTGATAACCAAATTGCAAATAGCCGCCTTCGTAATCATTGGTTGACTCTTCAATACTGGTTATTTGTGCTTGTTGCCACTCGGCCATCATGGTCAATCTGTCTTTAATCCATAACAGCTCTATACCTTGCTGCGAGAGGTTATCGGCATTAATTTTATCGCCTTCTATTAATGAGTCGGCGGTATAAACTTCAAGTGGCTCATTTACTCTAAATTCGTTACCGTCGTACTGCCTCTCACTAAATGCGACGCCTAAGTGTAATAGGTTGGTATCTTGCTGCCATGGCACCCAGGCTACCCGCCCTGTAATAGCTGATGTTGCTTCGTCTTCGTCGGGCTGATAATAACCAAGTTGCCAATTTACTGAGGCTATCTCTCCTGAAAGGCTAATACCTAAACTTCGCCCTGGCGAAAACGCTTCGCTTATCATGCTGCGTTCAAGCATTAATAAATTACGAGAGCTGGTTAGTTTTTCTAGGCCAAAACCTTCTTTTTGCTGGCCTATGGTTAAATCAGCATATTTCCAGCCTGAGTATTCTAGGTAGGCGTCTTTTATTTCGGTTTCGCCATCGGCAAAGCCAAGCTGAAATTTACTTTTCCAGTCTTTGCTTATGTCTGATTTAAAACTTAGGCGAGCGCGGCGTATTTCTGAGGTACTTTCTGAGCTGCTGCTGTCGTATTGATCCTCTAATAATGAGGTATCAAACTTGTTGTAGTCGAGCATGATATAGCCGCTTAGGTCTATATCATCGTTAATTTTGGCAAAGCTTGCGTTACTAACAAAACAACATAGTGTTGAAAGCGCCACTGTAGAGATAGTTAGTTTAGAGGTCATGTTAGGCTACCTTTGTTTGTTTTTCGGCTAAGTAGCTCACTTTTAGTTGGGCTACATCTTTTAAAAAGTCGATGTGCTCTATGTCTACAGCAACTACGTTTAGGCCTGTGCGCAATTTTAAATCGTTGATGAGTGTGGCTTGGTTTTGCGGGGTTATGTTTTCTATGCGCTCGTAGCAAACGCTTTGTACTTCGTAGCGTTTTACAAATATGCTTGAGTCAATTACAAAGGCAATTAAGCAAATTATGCCGTTAAGAATACTTAGCTCAATTAAGCTCATTTGCCCTACAGAGGTAAGTAAAGCAATAGCAGTAACAAGGAATAAGTAAGTCATTTCTTTAATCGAAATAGACTCAGTGCGGTACCTTAGCATGGTAAATACGGCAAATAGACCAAATGCAAATTCCATTGACATATCAACGCCATGCAGCAAAAAGGTAATAATAAAAACGCCTACGCCAAATAAAATAAACGAGCCTGCCACCACTGCATTTTTACTTATGCGAAAGTAACAGCCATAGCAAAGTACAGCCAGCGATAGGATGTTTACTAAAAAACGGGAAAGAAAAATAAGATCTAATTTTGTCATTTTAATTATTCTCTAAAGGTAAAAGCGGGTTAGTGCGGTTAAGGTGTTTTAAACGGGCTAAAACGGGTTTAAAGCGGTTTACTTTTAAGCGCTCGGGGTAGAGCAAAGCACAGCCAATGCAGTATTTACTAAACGAGGCAGGGAATATGTGGTGTTTGCTCATCAGCTTATAAAATGGCGAGTGTTTTGTTTTTTTGCGTTGCTTAAGTTCGGCAATAAAAAAGCCCGGTAGGGTTATTTTGTTATCGCCTTTTGGGGTGTTGTACCACAGGTTAAAATCAAGCGTTAAGCGTTCGGCTTTTTCTTCGTTGGCTAAGGCTATTCGGTTATAGCCGCTTTGTTGGGTTACGTTTAAATGTGCAAAGCTGTTTTTCATTTGTTCTTTCATAAATGCAGTACAATGAGCTTGCTCGTTGTTTTTTTCGAGCTTGATACGTGTTTTAACCGTACGGCTTTGATTGTTTTTTAGTTTTACTTCTAGGTATTCGGTGGCGGTATCAACGTAGCGTCTTTGGCGCACTTTGTATCGATTAAGCTTACCGTTATGGTGGGCTTTGTATAAATCAAGCTCGGGCGTATCAAAGTACTGATTATAGTAAGAAAATAAACGCTTACCTTGTATATCAAGCACACGGTATTGGCCATGTAAGTGAGTTAGTAGCTCAGGTAAAAAAGACAGTGGCAGCATAAACTTGCTGTCTACACGGTTCATTAAGTTGGCGTTATTAAGATCTTTTAATCCGTAGCCTTCAAACGGGGTGAGTAGCTCGTTAATTAATGTTGATAATGGGCTATCAGCGGTTGGCTTTTCAGGTTGGGCCTGCTTATTTTTAGTGTTTATTGCAGTAATTGCTACAGGTGCAATTGAAGCGTCCTTTTCAAAAAATTCATCCTTTAAACGTGCTTGAATTGTCATAATTTTCTCAGATTATTAAATTGCAAAGTTACAGAGTGCAGTGCCAGCGTGCTGGCACTGCATGAAGGATGGGTTGTTTATCTAGCGCAAAAGCCGCTGCCGTCGCCGGCTGAGGGCAATGTGCCATCAAGCTGCGCGGTCATATTTGCTACGCGGTACTGCATAAACGACGTTAAACCGTAAAACTGCCCCGTAGTAGAGGTTAGGTTTTGCTCAAAGTAATCTGAGCCGTAAAAACTAGTGGGGTCGTTTTGTACGTGCTCACGGATTAAGTCGGCTATTTCATTTACGCGGGCACTAAATGTGTCGCTTGAAAGTGAACCATTAATAAGTTGCGTTAAGTAACTGTGGTACACATCAAGGTTGCTTTGCTCGGCAAATACATTAGCAATTAACGGGCGCTCATTTAATGCGCCGCTTACTGGCTCATCAATGTAGAGCTCTCTTACATCTACGCCATTACAATTCATGTTAAAGGTGCCAAATGACTCGTTAAAATCCCATGGCAAAATGCTAAATACGCCATCGTCATCGTAAATATAATAGTTATGAGCAAGCGTACCGTGGTAGCTATCTAAATTAGAAAGCGAAGTGCTAACCGACATATAACGTAAAAGTGTATCTACCTCTATGGCGCTGGTTTCGCCGTCATCGAGCGATTCTACAAAGTTAATAAATGCGCCGTTATCGGTGCTCTCTTCGTTAGTTTGTAAGTTTATGTCGGTGTAGCTTTGTATGTCGTCACCTAGCCATAGTAAATCGCTGCCTGTGCCATCAGGCTTGTATAAATCGCCGTTACTGTTGGCAAAGTGTTTTTCTACAAACTCACCATCTATGGCTTCTACCATTAAGTACAAACCAAATAGTTCGCCGTTTACATAAAAGTTAACGTAAGCATGCTCAGGCGTTGGTACGCCCATTTCATCCATTAGGTCGTAGGCAATTACTTCACGCATGTACGACGGGTCGTTAAACGAGTTTTGCAGTGTGAATTTTTTTAGCCCAAAAAACTTTTGGCCCGACACGTATTCGTTAATGTCGACCTTAAAGCTGTATCGGTCACTGCTAGAGTTGGCAACACTGCTTAAGCTTGAGCCGCCTTTAGTGCGAATAGCCACGCTATCGAGTGTTACACCGTTAAAAGTAATAGCAGTTTCGTGATATTCCTCATCAAGTGGGTTATCTAGAATGTCTTGCCAGTTTTCGTCGGTAATTGTAATAGAAAGCGTATTAACAGCTGTGGGTGTAAATGCGGTTGCAACGGTATTCTCGCTACCTGGAGTAGGGGTTAAAAACGCATGAGTAAAGTCGGTGCTGTTACTTAGGCCGTAACTAAAGCCTGTGGCTACATCGCTTTCGTCCCAATCAATGTAGTCAATTACTTCATCGTTGAGTATTAAGCTTAACTCGTCTTCTTTACCTAGTTTAAACGGTACGTAGTAAGTACCTGGATCTTCATCGGTGGCATAAATAGTAATGTATTGGCCTGCGTATAAATCTATGTCGGGCAGGGTTACTGGGTCTATGTCGTCGCTTTCATCAATAACTTGGTAGTTGGCTAAGTTAATAGTATTTTCGCTGTTATTGTATAGCTCAAACCAGTCGTTGCCATCGTCTGCAGCGCTTGCCACCACTTCGTTAATAACGAGTGGTCCGTGAGTTGCTTTGCTATTTTGACTAAGCTCTGTTGGAGTTAATACCGCTGTTGCATCGCTGCCATCTGGGTAGCGGCCATAGCTGTAACCACTCAAGGCTTGGCCTTTTTTCCACGATAACTGCTCTATAATTACATTGTTACTGTAAAGGCTTACGGTATCGCTTGAGCCTAATTTAAACGCTACGCTTGGGAGGTCGCCTAAATCATCGGTGCTGGCGTAAATACGATAAAACTCACCGGGCGCTAAAGTAATGTCGGGTAGGGAAAATTGCTCGTTATTGTCATCACTTAGTGTGTAGTCAGCTAAATAAACATCGCTACTGCTTGTTACATAAAGCTCTATCCAGTCCTCGGAGCCGCTGCTGTCTTTTGCTACTACTTCGTTTATACGCAGTGGGGCATCTTCAGCAATTAGCGTGGTAACAAGTGTTGAGGTGTCGGCTGTTTGGTTAGCTGTGCCCTGTGTTGGTGTTAATGTTTGCGCGGTGCCGGTGCCGTCGGTGTATAAGCCGTAGCTAAAACCTTCAGGGGCTTCGCCTTCTTCCCAATCAAGTACAGACACCGCAGTGCCATTTTCATAAAGCGTAACAGCGTCGTCGCTACCTAGTTTAAAGGTAACGTAATAACCGTTATCGGGCGGTGTGTCGGTTTCATCAATGGCTTGAATAACAATAAACTCACCTTGCGAAAGCGCTACTGCGGGTAATGCTTGAGGCTCTCTGTCGGCGTTATCATCAACAAGTGAAAATACCGACAAATCGGCTATATCTTCAGTGGCATATAGCTCAATCCAATCGTAGGAGGTATCACTTGGACTTGCGACAATTTCATTTATAACTAAGCCAGTTGACGTGATTGTTGATGATGAATCAGTACTTTGCTCTGTGCTAGTGTCGGTAGTTTGCTCAGCACCGCCGCAGCCATACAATAATGTAGTAGAGGCAATAACTGAATAAAATATAAAAGGTTTTATATTCATGTAGGCACGCTTATTATTTTATTAAAGTGGATAAACTATAAGAATAAAAGGTGCAAACAATGTGTAAACATTTAGTAAATTACGTTTTTGTGATGGTTTTATGACAGCTTTAAGGACGCGTTAACTGCAAACCTAGCAATAGTAAAGTGCGTATATTTAAACGTAAAAAAGCAGATACCTAATTAGCATCTGCTTTTTAATTTTTAACGAAGAATATATAATTAAGCTTGAGGTTTAATTAAGTACTTTTCGCCGGTGGCTTGTTTAGAATAAGCCGCGATTGACTGTAAATGTAATACCTCAGCTAATGACACTTCGTGCGTGTAGTTACTCGCAAATGTAGTGGTGATTTCATCAGCAACCCGTTTGCGCATTTTCATTACTGTATCTGTGCCTAATTTACCTAAGGCATTAAATAACAAGAACCCGTTTACAGCCCATGCAAAACCAAAGTTACGGTTTAGTGTAATAGGGCCGCGGTCTAGTGCGCCATAAATGTACACTTGTTTAAATGTATCAGAGCCATAAATTGTGTGCTCTTTCATATCGCGCGCAGCTGCAACTTCCATACAGTTAAGAATGTCACTTGTTAGTTGGCCGCCACCAATAGGGTCAAACGCTATAGTTGCACCGGTTTCGATTATTGCAGCTGTTAGGTCAGCAAGAAAAGTGTCGCTGCTTGAGTTAACAATATATTTTGCACCCATATCGCGCAGTAATTTTTCTTGTTCTGGTTTGCGAACAATATTAATTAAATCAACGCCATCGGCAATACAAATACGGTTTAGCATTTGGCCAAGGTTAGAGGCCGCTGCGGCGTGAATAATGGCTTTATGGCCTTCAGCGCGCATGGTTTCTACCATTGCTAGTGCGGTAAGTGGGTTAACAAAAGATGATGCACCTTCTTTGGCAGTAGTCCCTTCTTTTAGCTCTAGGCAACTTTGTACATTGGCACATATAAATTGACGATACGTACCGCCGCCAATTACTGCAACGGTTTTACCCATTAATGCTTGTGTAGCAGGTGATGACCCCGCAGCTACTACGGTGCCTGCGCCTTCATTACCTACAGGGGTTGCTTTTCCAACACGAGTTTTAAGTGATGGCATAAATTGAGCTGGAACATCGGCAGTAATTACTGGGTCTTCATCAGTACCCGATTGCTTTGCAGTAGACATATCAGCTGCGCTGAATAAAACGCCTAAGTCTGATGGGTTTAATGGTGCAGCTTCAATACGAATAACCACTTCATCGGCATTTGGCTTTGGCATCTCGATGTTTTTTAAGGCAAGTGTAAGTTTATTGTCTTCGCTGATAGTTGAAGTAAGTTGGATATTTTTATCTGTCATAGGTGTCTCCTGCAAAGAATTAAATTTGTTAAGCCAATAGCATTATTGTATTGGCGATCTGTCTTAGTAATTAAAAATTAGAATAGATACTTTTGTAGCTACGCGTTATTTAGCGTTGGCTGCTTGAATTTGCGCTTTCACTTTTTGCATAAATTCAGCCATATTTGATTGCCGATCGGCCTCTATGCTTTGGGTAATAGCTAATTGGCTCATTGATTCGTTCCACTCTTTCATGCCGGGTACTTGTGCAAGTACATCCCAATCAAGCTGGCTTGAGCCAAAGGCGCTAACAATGGTGTTTACGTAATAAACGTAAATGTCTGCCATTGTAAATTGCTCGCCTGCAATCCAAGGTGAAAACTTACACACGCTACTCAAAGCGGTTACGCCACGCGTTAATACTTGGCGTACTTCGCCTTTAGTTGTGTCGGTTACTTCAGCGCCTGAAAATACATAAGGGATGAACCGTCTGCTCGGCAGTTCAAAATAAAGCTCTGCCATTTTCATAATTTGACGTACAACTGCGCGCTCACCTGCATCTTCAGGGTATAGCGGGGTTTGTGGGTACGACTCTTCTATAAAGTCGCAAATAACACTCGACTCAGAAATATTAAGGCCGCTAGCTGTTGTGATTGCAGGCACTTTGCCTGCAGGGCTGGTTGCTAATAACTCTTCGCTACCGCCGTAAACAAGGTGTTCTTTAAATGGCAGTTGTTTGTGTAAAAGTACATGTTTAACTAGGTTGTAATAGTTGCTAGCAGCAAAACCGTGCAAAGTAATCATAAGTCAGCTTTCCATCATTAACGTGAAGATACTCATTGCCAAAAAATGCAATTTAAGTCCCTGTCTTTAGGTTGAGTACATTATTACTTGTTTTAATTTGCTTATATATAGGGGAAAATGCGAATCACTTTTGTCTTTAAGACAATAAAGCATTTTATTTAATGGAGAGGCAACTTGGATCAACTAAAAGCCATACGGTATTTTATTAAGGTGGTTGAAACGGGCAGTTTTACCAAAGCCGCCAAAGCATTTGATGTGCCGCCCTCGTCGTTGTCGAGGCGAGTTGCTGATTTAGAAAAAAGCCTAGGGGCTACGCTTTTAAAGCGTTCGACCCGCATAGTTAAATTGACCGAAGTTGGGCAAATTTACTATAACGATGTTCAGCAAATATTAAATCAGCTAGAGCAAAGCCACGAAACTGTACGCAGTTATCAAACAACACCAATGGGGCGATTATGTATAAGCTCAATGGTAAGTTTTGGTGACAAAATATTACTGCCTCTGCTTGATGAATTTAGCGCGCTATACCCCGAAATTATATTAGATGTTAGCTTAAGTGATGAGCTGTCGACACTTGGGCGTGACGATGTTGATATTGCGATTCGCGGTGGCTATGCGCCAAATGAACGCGTGTTGGCAATAAAACTAATGGATAACGGCTTTATTCCTGTTGCGTCACCCTGCTATTTACAAAAATACGGTGTACCTACTAATGTTATGGAATTAAAGGGCCACAGTGGTCTTTATTTTAAAACGCCAGCGGGGCCAACGCCTTGGTTATGTAAAGTGGATGAGCAATGGCACGACGTTTCTGGGCCTGCGGTCGCTATTTCAAATAACGGATCGTGGCTAGCTAAAAAAGCATGTAATGGCGAGGGCATTTTAATGTCAACTCGATGGGCGCTCGACTCATACCTTGAGTCTGGCCAGTTGCAAGAGCTTAAGTTTGAGCATGAGTTAGCGATAAGCCAAAATGCGACTATGGCGGTTTATTTGTTGTATCAAAAGCAGCGCTATTTAGTACCAAAGGTAAAAGCGGCGGTCGACTTTTTAGTACAAAGAATAAAAGAAACAAATGAAGAGTAATGAGCGAACAGAATAGCCCTTAATAGTCAGGTGGGTAGTAGATAAATAGAGTGGTGAATTGGTGAATTGTCGGATGGCGCTGCGCTTATCCGACCTACGCTTATTCGATTTAGATTTATGCTTATTTAATTTATTAATGGGTTGTTTGTATAAATAATAGGTAAAAAACGTCTCCTTAAGCTAAAGCTTTTAATGCTGCGTCCGATAAATTACTTAATAGGGTTTAGCGATTAAGGATAATCATGGTCAACAGTACTCTTGGCAGCCAGGCTAATTTAAGCACTTTGCTGGCCCAATCAGTTAATAACGCTACCCAAAGCTCTGTGAGTCCTTCGCTACACACCAGCAGCGACCTTCAAGCTATTAATGATTTACAAACTAACGAGTCAAAAATAACCGACGAGTTATTAAACCAGCTAAATGATGAAACGCTTTACGAAACAATAACTAGTAATCAAAAAATAGAGGACGTCTTACAACAGCAGCTTACCTCGTTATTTACTATTTCAAGCACGCCGAGCACGCTTAACTATAAACTCTCCGATGAAGAACTCGCCCTGCGCACCGTAATAAGCTCTCAGCATGAGGGGTTATTAAAAAACGAAAACAGCACCCAATTAATTGAGCGATTAAATACATCAGTTAAAAATATTCAGGGTGCTTATGCTAATACCAGCGATATTTTATCGAGTTTAGGTCAGCTTGGGCATGAGCAAAAAACGTTTTTAGCCTCAAGCCAGCAACGTGTTGAGCGCTCACTTAATCCTTACATGGAAAGCCTTAATCGCGCAAAATACGAGGATGACGATAACTACCTGTTTGAGCTCTCGGTAAAAACTAAAGAGGGTGATGTTATAAACATTACCTTTAACTCATCGCAAGGTTATGACGAAGAAACCGGTGAAGCGATAGATGGCTTTGGCATAAGTTACGAAGTTAATGGCAATTTATCTGAGGCTGAACATGGCGCTTTAACGCAGGTTATGGCGGGTGTTGGCGAAATGGCTGATGAGTTTTTTAAAGTGAGTGAAAATTCATTCAATCCTCTTATAGTGCCAAACCAAGCAGACATGAGCTTAGACTTTTTAGCGGGCTTTAATAGTGAACAGTTAGCCGGTTTTAATGTGTCGTTTTCAACAACGCAAAATGATGCGCTTGATACTGTCCAGAACACGCTTGATTTGAGTTACTCCATTGATGAAGCATCAAACCAACAAGCACTTGTGTTTACAGCCGCAGGTGGGCAAAACGACATTGATTTTGCACTCGGTATGTCAACCATTGGCGCTAAAGACACGCAGCAAATGCAGCGGTATTTAGCGTCGCTAGATCAAAGCCTAGAAGATAGCCGAGTAAACAGTACTAAAGATGATAAAACATCTGCATTTGGTAAAAGTGGCGATGAGGCAATGCAACAAGGTTTTGCATTGTTTAAAGGCGCTTTTGCGAGTATGTCGTCGGCTGCTGAGCGTTATAGCAATTTGGAGTCACTTGCAGAACAGCAATTTAATGACGGGCGCGCTATGGTTGCGGATTTGGTTGATAACATGATTACAAACGATACCCGTTACCAAGGGCTTAGTAATAAAGCGCCAAATACATTGGGAGCGGGTATTTCTAAGCTCGCTGATTTTGATGCCACGTTTTCTTATGCGCTGGATAACGGCGACTATCAGCCTAAAAGTACAATTGAGCTAAGCCAAGCGACTGATCAAACCCCATTAGGGGATCTTAGCGGTGTAACGCAAAGTAAAAATGTAAGTAGCCACTTTGATTATCAATACAGTCGCCCTGATTACTACAACAAAGAAGAGAGTTATAACGTAGGTACTGCGGTTAAAAATAAAGAGCTTGTGGGGCTTGATCAGTCTCACGAGGTTGATGTTGATACAAAAATGTATGCGTTTAATCCGCAAACTAACCAATACGAACTGCAAATGGCGATGCAAGAGCAAACCGTTAGTAAAAGCGACATTCGTTTAATTGACGATATTTGGCTTGAAGAAAACGAAAACAGCTACAACATGAATAAAAAAGAGCGTGTTGAGAGTGATGAAAAGCAAGACGAATTTAAAAAAACAAGCAGCCATTCTCACAATAAGTTAGTCACTTTAATTGGTGACTTAGATAAGTTAGCCGAGAATAAAGACGTAAGACGCGAGTATTTAACTAACTTATCGCAAGTTAACTTTTTTATGGAGAAAAAGTAACGGTCTTGAGTTGTTCACTCCACACTCAATATTGGGTATAGTCGTTAAATGCTTTATTTAATACCTAACTTTAATACCTAATTTAATATCTAATTAAGAGCAACCTTATGTTTAAACAATTAATTTTATTGTGTGCTTTAAGCATGCCGTTATTAAGCTGTGCTGCTGACGCACCATTTTCGGGCGCAATTACCACTGATGTACTGCTAAGCGACTACGACAAGTTTAGCGAACAATACAAGGCTTTTACGCCTACAACACAAGACATTGCGTTAATGCAAAAGCTAGAAGGTAAAGAGCTAATTGTACTATTTGGTACATGGTGCCACGACAGTGAGCGCGAAGTACCGCGTTTAGTTAAGTTACTAGATGAATCAAAAGTACAACTTGCAAGCATTGAATATGTGGCCGTAGGTTACAACAAGCAAGACGATGCAGGTATTGCACAGGCTAACGACTTGCAATACACCCCAACGTTTATTGTTAAGCAAAATGGTAAAGAGTTAGTACGCGTAATTGAAAAGCCAACGGGCACGTTAGCGCAAGATTTAACTAAGGGTTTGTAAGGTCTATTCTTATGCTATGGCAATTCAATTAAAAGGATGTATAAAGCTTGGCATTCTTTGATTTGTTGCTAATTATAGCCTGTCATTTAACGTCAATTAGGTAAGCGTTTTGTGAGCATCATCCCGCGATTTTATTTATAATTAATATGGATATTTATGAAGTGCAAAAAGTGTAAATCAGGAATTACCTCCCCAATAGTTAAAACGACAAATCTTAACGGGACTCCAATCGCGTCATCATCTTGCCCAGTGTGCGGTGAAAATTTAGATGGTTCAAAAAGATATTGGGTTTTATTAATTATTTTACTTATCGGCATTGGTGTAGCATCAAGGTATTTTTCTTAACCTTAGTTATATTATCCACACATGTGAATGAGCAAGACTTTAGTTTTGATTATTAGTCTTTTATTTTATCCGACTGATTTAGTCTTTTACTTAAAAGTTATGTGACTTATGAAGTTAATGCGATCTGAAAAAGTTCAATTGTGGTTTTTGATAAATGCCAACAAATTGTTTGTAGCTGCAGCTGCTTTTGGCGTTATTTTTGTCTTGATTTGGGGGGATGCTTCTCAATGGGAATACGAAGAAGATAAAAATCACTACAGCGCTTTTTTTTCATCTATTGATAGCCGAATTAGTTTTGTAAACTATGGCTATTCAGGTACCAGTTTAAGAGTTGTTTTGAATTTTGATGCCGAAGGGCTTATTCCGGATGACATTAAAAGCATAACTCCAAAGTATAAATATTTAATTCTTGAACGCATTTGCAATGATTTAGAAAGTTTGGAACTTTTAGAAAGCGGCTACTATTTTGATGTGGATTTAAGGGATATCAGTTCTGAACACATGTTTAAAAATTATTTTAATTTAATAGTGAAGCATGAAAGGTGTATCACGTAACACAAGTGAGTTTTAACTTAGCTAATAGGCATCAGAAAGACTAAAGGGCTCAAATTTTGACTTCATATATTAAACTTTATCTAAATTTGCTACTGGTGCCTTACTACTTACAGATTGTGAGCATTATTCACTAAACAGGCTTTTTTCGAACGCTTGCGCAGCGTGTGAAGACGGTCTGTCTTTATAATGCAGTTGATAAAGTGGCCGAGAAAGTTGCTCGTTATTTTTTGGGCTCAGGCGTGTTAATTTACCTAGCTGCACTAAATCCTCAGTAACTACATTTGGCAATAAAGCGACCCCCATACCTTGAGCAACAGCCCTTGCTATGGCTTCGTTGCTGCCCAATTGCATACTGCGCTCTGCTATTACGCCATGTTGGGCTAATAACTTTACCGACATTTCTAGAGTACCCGAGCCCGGCTCGCGCAGTAGCCAAAACTGTTTGTTTAACCATGCATTTAAGTTTTTAGCGGGCTTAAAGTTACTGGGTATAACGACACTCATTAAATCGTTTTGCCAGTGCTTACTTATTATATGCGGCTCGGTAGGTGTGCCTTCAACCAGTGCTAAATCGATAGTGCATTCAAGTAGGGCGTGCTCAATTTGCGCTGTATTAGCCACTTGTACTTCTACTTTTATATCAGGGTACTGCGCGCAAAATTTAGCTAAGTAGGGCGGTAGCCAATAGCTGGCAATGGTTGTACTAGTGCCTATAACGAGCGTGCCACGCTTAAGCCCTGTGCGTGATTTAATATCTTCAATGGCTGCCTTTTCAATAGCAAAAATGCTACGTGCATGATCATACAAGGCTTGGCCGCCCTCGCTTAAGGTAAGTTTTTTGCCTTTAGATGCACGCTCTATAAGTTGAATATTTAATTGGTGCTCAAGCTCTTTTAGCGCTTTAGATACAGCCGGTTGGCTTATAAAAAGCGCTTCAGCTGCGCCTGAAAAACTACCAAGCTTTGCTACCGTATAAAACACCCGAAGTGCATGCAAGTTCATTGTGCCTCTCAAATTACATAACTTTAAGTTATCGAATCATGATTTTAATGTATTGGAGTTATATTTTGCGCTTTCTTAAAATGAAGTCAACAGTTTAACGTTGTTCAATTGAGGGAATATTATGCTTAGCGCTATTAAAAATGGGTTTCAGCCTTTGGGTATTAATACTAAGCAATATGGCGATACGCGCTGGTGGTTAGGTATGCTGCTGGTGGTTGTTTTGGCGGGGGCATCTGTTGCATTAAGTAAGTTACCCATAATGCAAAGTGCGCAATTTAGCTCTTTAACGATTGGTATTGTGCTTGGCATCATTGTAGGCAACAGCGTGTTTGCGCACATTGCTACGCGTACAGATGTAGGCGTTGATTACGCTAAAAGTATATTACTCAAAGCGGGCGTTATTTTATTTGGGTTTAGAATTACTTTTGCGCAAGTAGCGGGTGTAGGCTGGCATGGCCTATTAACCGATATAGTAATGCTGTTAGGCACATTTATTTTGGCAGTGCAGCTAGGTAAGCGCGTATTTAAGCTTGATGAACAAACAACCATATTAATTGGCGCGGGTAGCTCTATTTGTGGTGCCGCAGCGGTTATGGCAACTGAGCCGGTTATAAAAGCGCAGGCGCATAAAGTATCGGTAGCGGTGGCAACGGTGGTGGTGTTTGGCACGTTAAGCATGTTCGCCTACCCAATCATGTTTGATTACATGGGATTGAGCGAGCACGCTTACGGTATTTTTGTAGGCTCAACCATTCATGAAGTAGCGCAAGTGGTTGCAGCGGGTACAGCTGTAAGCGCTAATGCTGCAGATACCGCCGTTATAGAAAAAATGCTAAGGGTGATGATGCTTGCGCCATTTTTAGTGGGCTTATCGTTTTGGCAAAGTAAAAAGCATGCAAATATAAACGCGCCTGGCGGCGAGCAAAAAGCGGGTATTACAATCCCTTGGTTTGCTGTGTTATTTATTGTGGCAAGTGGTGTGCATTCGCTATCAGTTATTCCTCAAGTCGCTACAAGCGCAGTTGTTTGGTTTGATAATATATTACTCACCATTGCGATGGTGGCTTTAGGCTTACGCACACATGTTGGCGCTATTCGCCAAGCCGGTATAAAACCGCTGTTATTAGCAGGCTGTTTATTTTTGTTTTTAACCTTGGGTGGTTACGCTATTAATGTGGGTATTGCTGAGTTGTTTTAAACGTTACTTGGTAAAAGTTGATTGGCGGCTTAAATTGGCCAATCAACTTCGTTTAAGGTATCCAGCTGCGTGCTGGTATTTTCATTGCCTTGCCATTTATTAATGTAAACAGCGTGCGGGTCAAACTGTAACGTTTGTTTTTCAATATTGAAGTGCCTACCACCACGCGGATCTACGCCTACACCTGCTATATATTGCCAATTACCCCAATTAGCGGCTACATCGTAATCAATCAGTTGCTGTTCAAAATAAGCTGCACCGTATCGCCAATCAAGGCCAAGCTCGTTCACTAAGCAACTGGCTGCAATTTGCCTTGCTCTATTTGATATATAACCCGTAGCGTTAAGCTCATTCATAATGGCATTGACTAATGGGTAGGGTGTTGAGCCATTACACCAGGTAGCAAAGCGGTTTGGCATAAATGTAGTAAGGGGTTTTGTTTGCTTTTGGCCTTTAAAGCTAAACAGGCTTTTACCTGCCTTAAGTGCATGCCATTTAAAATACTCTCGCCATAGCAATTCAAATTTAATCCAGTAAGTAGACTCGTTTGTTATTTGACTATGTTCGTACGCCTCAACTGCTTTATAAACTTGCCGCGCACTTACACAACCTAAAGCAAGCCAGGTACTAAATTTTGTGGTGTTATTAAAGCCATCAAGCTCGTTTCGAGTTATTTTATAAGTACTTGGTAGTAAACCTGAAAAGTATTGCTTTAAATGTGTTTGCGCACTTTTTAACCCGCCATGCATTACGCCATTATTTGCTATACGCTCTAAAGGTTTTTTAGCGCACAAGGTTATTGGCTGAGGGAGAAAACCGTTTGGTAATATTGAAAGTGAAATGGGGCTAGTGGCGGCCTCTACCTTTTTACGAAACGGGGTAAAGTGTTTAGGTAATTCGCTTAAATCAAACGGTAGGTCACTTTGTTTAAAGAGCGTGTCTTGCTGCGACCCTGCAAATTTAGTATTAGGGCAATGTGCTTTGAGTAAGTTTATTTGGCGTTGCTCGTACAGGCCAAATTGCTCGCCGTATACAACTTCATCAATATTTTGCTCATTAATACGCGCTTTCAAAAGCGATACAGGTTCGCCTTCAAGTACATGCAGTGTTTGCCCGCGCTCAATAAGTGCTTGTTGGAGTTCATACAAGCTTTGCATTAAAAACTGCTGTTTATGCACGCCATACGGCTTTTGTTGATAGTTATTATTTTTAAACCAGTGCGGGTTTATAACAAATACAATATCGAGCGCGCATTGCTCAGTAGCAAGTTCGCTTAAAATAGGGTTGTCGTCTATTCGTAAATCGTTTTGTAGCCAATATAAAATACGTTTGCTCATAGGTTTGCTCAGGTTTTTAAACTCTAGAGCTTTACGAAGCAAAAGCGGGTAGGGATTAGTTTTGAGGTGTTTAAGAGGGTTTTAAAAAGAGGCGGCAAATAATACCGCCTCCTTTAATGTTAAATAGCCGATTTTTGTTTTTCTATCCAATCGTTTATTACGTCTTCTAATACTTCCATAGGCAGCGAGCCTTGGCCTATAACGGTGTCGTGAAAGCTGCGAATATCAAACTTAGCACCTAGTTCTTTTTCGGCTTTTGCACGCAGTTCGCGTATTTTTAGCTCCCCCATTTTGTACGAAAGCGCTTGGCCTGGCCATGATATATAACGATCTATTTGATCCTCCACCGCGCTTTGTGGCAAAGCAGTGTGATCTGCCAAGTAGTCAATAGCCTTTTGGCGGCTCCAACCAAAGGCATGAATACCGGTATCAACAACAAGTCTTACTGCACGCCACATTTCGTAGCCTAAACGACCAAAGTCGCTGTACGGGCTTTGATAAAAGCCGGCTTCTTTACCTAAGCGCTCTGTGTATAGTGCCCAACCTTCGCCAAATGCAGAGTGGCTAAGTGTGCGTCTAAATTCGGGTACATTTAACTCCATAGCAATAGCGTTTTGTAAATGATGCCCTGGTATTGCCTCATGTAAGCTAAGTGCTTCTAAATTATATAAAGGCTGTAGTTTAGGTGTTGAGGCTAAAAAATAAGTGCCGGGGGATCGGTTATCAGCAGGTGGCATATAAAACGCGCCGCGACTCGCTGAGCCTTTAATAGTAAAGGTATTACGCGGTAAATGATTAAAGTAGGTTGGTAACTTGCCATACATTTTTTGCGTAATAAAAGCGGTTTTTTCTAGCAGGTCTTGCGCGTCTGTTGCGTAAAATTGCTTATCGGTCGCTAAAAATTCTAAAAAATCGCTGTATGTGCCATCAAAACCTACTTCATCAATAATGTTTTGCATTTGCGTTTTTATACGCGCGACTTCTTTTAAGCCTAGTTCGTGTATTTGCTTTGGTGTGGCATTGGTTGTGGTGTAGTAATTAACTGCATATTTGTAATACTCAAGCCCGCCTTTAACGCTTGAAATACCCGGCTGCGCTCTACAGTTAGGCATGTAATCGTTCTCAAAAAAGTCGTAAAAATGCTGATAAGCAGGTACTACTTTTGAGCTGATTAAGGCCTTAGCTTTGTTTTGGTATGTAGATTTTTGCTCTGCTGTAAACGTGTTTGGTATACGTGTAAAGGGCTCGTAAAGGGCACTGTTTTCAGGTTGCTTAACAATATGCGCGCTAATGCTTTGGCTGTAATTTTCAAAGGTTTTGCAGTAATGAGTAAAGCCTGTTTTTATACCCTCTTTCATTAAATCAATATTTTGCTGATTAAAGCGAGGGTAGTCGGCAAGGCTGATTAAAAATGCGTTGTAATCGTCGGGTGTTAAAAATGCCATGTTAGCGGGGGCTTCGGCAAAATAAGTATGCCAGCCACTTAAAAAATTAACCGGAAAATACTTATCTTGAAAAAGGTAACTTTGCTGCTCGGTTTTTCGCTCATATTTAAATAAGCGGTAGTTCATTAGCTGCTCGTTGTTGAGCGTTTTTGGGTCAATGCTGGCTAAGCTTTTTAGTACGCTGTTGTTATAAGCTTGGCGCTTTGCAATGGCTTGCTCGCTCCAATTTGGCAATGTACCGTTTGGCTTCCAGCCGTCTGGGTCGGTACGAAAAAATATTTTTTCAGCTTTGGCGTTTTGCCAGTGGTTATCAATAATGGTTTTTAAATCAGTGTTAGTGTCGGCTAAGCTTGGTAGCGATGCAACCGCTAAGCATATAGCTAGAATACTTTTTTTAAACATAGTCATCCGTTATTGGCGAGTTAGTTATTATTTATCGCGCTTTTTATTTTAATTTGTACTTAATATAGTACCAAGTTAACTTTATTAATGCGCTTAATTTTATAACCTGTATTAATTGGCTTTACTTTTTGATTGAACAAATTTCACCGCTGAAGTGAGTGGGGCACTAGTTTATTGTTTTACCAGCGTTTAGAATGATTAAAACTAATTACAATAAATGACCGTCATGTTTAATAAAGTAATAACGCTGATTGATGAAGCTAATAACCAAGACCCGAATACTGAGCAGCACAATGGAGAAAGTTTTCCAAAAGAGTATTTATACTCACAGCGTATGAGCGACATGCTAACTCGCTTTAAGCCTGATGCCGATGAACTCATGCAAATTGCAGTGCGTGCACAGCATATTCAGCGTTGGAAGTCGCCACGTAGTGATTTTGAAATGAACAAACAGGGCTATCATCAGTGGCGCAGTGCACTTTATATATTTCATGCTAGCAGCGTGGTTGCGCTCATGAAGCAAGCTGGTTACGGTGAAGCTGAGCAAAACCGAGTGTACGATGCGGTCGCTAAAAAAAATATTAAACGTAACCCAGACAGCCAATTAGTAGAAGATGTAGCAAGCCTTGTATTTATTGAACATTATATGCTTGGGTTTGCCAATGCAAAACCAGATTACAATGAAGAAAAATGGATTGGTATTATTCGCCGTACATGGCAAAAAATGTCAGATGACGCGCATGAGTTTGTACTTGCAGGTAATATTACATTGCCAGCGCCGCTTGTTGGGCTTATTCATAAAGCGCTTGAGTAAAAGAACATAAATAAAAAGGAATTTTAAATGTATTGTCCTCGTAGTAATACGCCACTTGAACCTTTACTTGTTGGCGGCATTACTGTTTTTACGTCAGCGCAAGGCGGCGTATTTTTTGATAACAGCCAAATTTTTAAGTTTAGCTCTCCAGAGTTAAAGCATGGTCAGGTATTACTTAAGTATTTGAGTAATTACATTGAAGGTGAGGGCGATGTATCATCGCGAGTAAATTGCCCAAAGTGCGCAAGCATAGTGATGATGCGCCGGTATTTTTCACCGCTCAAAGTAGTTGAGATAGACGAGTGCCCGGGTTGTGCAGGAATATGGCTTGATAGTGGTGAGCTGGCAAAAATACACGAAAACCACTTAACACCCCGAGAGCGAAAGCTGTTAGCACATGAAATGGCAACCAATCATGGCTTTATAACTATTAAGCCACCAAAATCAAAGTATTACCCCAAAGCGCCTAAAAACGTTCAAGGCACCACTGTTGAACGGCTGGTGCAATTAGCATTACTTAACTTTGAATAATAAAGTAGTCATGAACGCTACATTAATTTTAAGCTCGCAAGTGCTGCTAATAAAAGCATGACTTGCCAAGAACAAATTTTAAAACCAAGGAAGGCTGAGTATGAAGGATTATAAGTGTAAAACTGCACTGCAATTTTACTGTGTGCTACTGGCGTGTTTTTTGACAACAAGTTGCACTACGGTATTTGATAAAGCGCATGGCTATCGTGGGCCTATTGTTGTGACGATTGAAACAGAGGATGGCTCAGTGCCAGAATTCCCTTTTTTGATAAAGTCGGCCTATTCAGAGTCGTGTGGTCATAGTAGTTGTGGTATTGACTTTGGTTATAAATATTTTAAAACGGCCTATGCTAATGAGCCAATTACCTTCCCACGGGAGCGTTTGGATTTATTACAGCCCAACGCCTATGCATCGATTGAGTTTACTGTTACTCATCCTAATTATCACCACCGCGGATTTCCGCGAGGCTTTGCGCCCACCGATGCTGATGACCCTATTCATATCACGTTTACCGTTAAGCCGTTTGCTGAACAAATGAATAAAGTAGCTGGCTGGGCGACTGGCCCTAAGCAAGACATGCAAAACTTTACACCTGATAGCAGGGAATATAAAAAAGCAGACATTCGGTATCGCCAAGCGCGCTTTAATTTAGGAAAGACGATTAAAAGGCACATTACGGTGATCAAAACTATGTACTTACCCCATTTTTCAAAACGTATGCAACAACGGGTGATTGAAAAGTATCAACCGATTTTTAGAGCCTGGTATTACGGTGTACCTGAAACGGATTGTTGGAACAAAATGACTTGCCAAGAACATATTTTAAAGCCAAGGGAAGCTGAATATGAAGGATTATAAGCGTACTTATCTGCAATAATACTTAATCATTTTGCGGAGCTAAATATGTCGCTCCCTGCGTTAAAAATTCTCATTTTGAACCACTAAATAGCGAATTTTTTGCCTAGCTAGCAACATGTTTTTCAAATCTCAAAATAGATCACTTAATTAAGCTAATTGGTATAAAGCATAAAAAACGGCGTACTAAATAGTACGCCGTTTTTTTTGTAATAAATTAACGCTTATGCAGTTTATTTATTACGGTTTTCTTTTGCAAACGCACGTATTTTACGTTTTTGCGAAAGCGTTACTTTATTAGTACGCCCTGCAAATGGGTTATCACCTTCTCTAAATTCAATTTTGATTGGGGTGCCCATAATTTTAAGTGCTTTACGGTAGTAGTTCATCAGGTAGCGTTTGTAGCTATCTGGTAAATCGTGAACTTGGTTACCATGAATTACAATACGTGGCGGGTTATAACCACCGGCATGCGCATATTTAAGCTTAACACGACGACCACGAACAAGTGGCGGCTGGTGATCGGCCTGTGCCATATCCATAATACGGCGAAGCATTGCGGTGCTAATACGCTTAGTTGCTGACTCGTACGCTTCATCAACCGATTCAAATAAATGACCAACACCTGTACCGTGAAGTGCAGATATAAAGTGTAAGCGTGCAAAGTCAATAAAGCCTAAACGGCGATCAAGCTCTGTTTTAATACGATCTTTAACGTAGTCGTCAAGGCCATCCCATTTATTAACGGCAATAACCAGCGAACGACCTGAGTTAAGCGCAAAACCTAATAAGCTTAAGTCTTGATCAGAAATACCATCGCGCGCATCCACAACAAGTAAAACCACGTTACAATCTTCGATTGCTTGTAATGTTTTAATTACTGAGAACTTTTCAACTACGTCACTTACTTTTTTACGCTTACGAACACCGGCTGTGTCAATTAACACATACTCTTTGTCGTTACGCGTCATTGGAATATAAATAGAATCGCGCGTTGTACCTGGCATATCATATACAATTACACGATCTTCACCCAATATACGGTTTGTAAGTGTTGACTTACCAACGTTAGGGCGACCAATAATAGCAAGCTTTACAGGTTTGTCTGCAAACGCTTGATGATCGGTATCATCACCTTCGCCTTCTTCGTAAAGATCGATTAATTCTTCGTCATCACCTGTTACTTCTTCATCTTGAGCAGCTAGTTCAGCAATAAGCGGCTGAAGTGTTTGTTCAAGTAATAGGGTAATACCACGGCCATGTGCAGCTGCAATGTGATGTATTTCACCTAATGATAATTGGTAAAATTCAGCACAGTTTGAATCTGCATCAATGCCATCGGTTTTATTGGCAACAACAAAGCACTTTTTCTCTTGTTTACGCAAGTGATTAGCAATGGCTTGGTCAGCTACGGTCATACCTACACGAGCATCTACTAAAAACAGAACAATGTCGGCTTCTTCAATGGCTAGCAGAGATTGATCTGCCATTTCGATTTCGATGCCTTCTTCTGAGCCATCAATACCGCCCGTGTCTACCACGATAAATTCATAGCCATCGTAACTAGCTTGGCCATATTTTCTATCTCGTGTTAAACCTGGAAAATCGGCTACGAGTGCATCACGAGTACGTGTTAAACGGTTAAATAATGTGGACTTGCCCACATTGGGTCGCCCAACTAGAGCGATCACGGGAAGCATAAACTACCTCTTTAAAAAACAACAAAAGGCTTCGCAGTGCGAAGCCTTACAAAAAACAATTAACTATTAGCAGGTTATACTAATAGCAGTCAGTTAGTTTGGTATTTTTACCATACTAACTTCACCATCGCGGGTGTATAAAATTAGCTTATCGTCGGCAACAACTGGCTCAACAAAAAAGCCTGAGCTGTCAAAGTCTTCTCGAGATACTAGCTCGCCAGTTTCTTTATTTAGCCAATGTAGGTTACCTTCTTGGTCGCCTAAAGCTAAGTGGCTACCTGCAACTGCAGGGCCTGTTAGGTACCAACCACGTAGAGCGGGTTGGCTCCAACGTTCAATACCTGAATTTTTATCTAATGCGTAAATAACACCATCGCTATCTACTAAATAAATTGTTTGTGCATCCATCGCAATTTCGCGGTAGCTGCTGTACTCACGTTTCCAAACTACGTTGCCAGAGCGAATATCTACAGCAGCTAAGTTGCCGTTGTAAGCTATAGCGTAAGCGTATGGACCGCTAATAAGCGGTTGAGTGTCTACATCAACTAGGCGTTCAAATTCTGATGCGCCTTTAGCAACCGCAATTTCTGCGCTCCATGCTGAGTAACCACTGTCTGAAATTAAAACGCTTAGCTTGCCTGTTTCAAGGCCTACTAATACACCACCGTTAGCAACAGTTGGCGAGCTTTGTCCGCGTAATGTTAGTGGTGGAACTTCTTGTTCAAAACTCCAACGCTCTTCGCCCGTATCTGGGTGAAGGGCTAACAATTTACCAGAGCCTAAATTTACAAATATTAAGCCATCGCCTGCTGTCGGTTTAGACAGTGATTCGCCTGGTACATTTTTACGCCAAACTTCTTCACCGGTTTCGCGATCAAGAGCAATAATAAAGCCGTGTTCAGAACCTATATAAATTTTACCATAGGCTTGCAAAATACCACCTGATAATTTTGCATTACCGTTGTCAGCCCATGGCCAAAACGATAAATCTTGGCGTACATCGGTTTCCCACTTGGTATCGCCGTTAGTAAGCGAAAGTGCTTCTACTTGGCCTTCGCGGCTAGCAACATATACAGTATCTTTGTAAACAGCTGGTGTTAAACGAGAAAAGTAATGCTCTACGCCATCACCTACAGATTCTTGCCAAACAACGTCAGTTTCAAATTGGTTTACAATTTCAGGAAGTACTAGTTCATCTTCATCATCACTTGATGAACAACCCATCAGTGTTGCCATACATAGGGCAAGGGCTGCTGTTGTAAATTTTTTCATGCCTAAAACCTTATGCCGCTGGGCTAGTTACTGCTAGGTCATCTAACTTAATTTGTAATAGTGGGTTACTTGTTAATCCACCCGCATCTATTGCTGCTTGGTATGCAGTACGTGCTTGATCTTTGTTACCTTGCTGTGTGTAAATGTCGCCTTTAAGCTCGGCAACGTTTGCATTGAATGCTTCAGGTAATGGTGCATTTAATGTAGTTAATGCATCGTCATAGTTAGTTTGTGCAATTTGAATTCGCGCTAAACGTGTAATCGCAATTGCTTTTAATTCTGTATTTTCAGTATTAGACACTATCCAGCTTAGCTTTTCGCTTGCTACGTCTAATTTTTTTGCTTCTACAGCGTCTTTTGCAGCAACAAATGCAGCAAGTGTTGCGTAGTTTGTATCTTTATTTTCGCTAATAAACGCATCAGCTGAAGATAATACATCATCACTTTCAACAAGCGCTGTATATGAATCTGATGCTTTTTCAGCGGTAGTAATTTGGTTTTGGTTATATGCTTTCCAGCCATATAAGCCACCAAGGCCAACAAGTATGCCTAGTGCAAGTGAAATGCCGTTTTCACGGAAAAAGCGTTTAATGGCTTCTGCTTGTTGTTCTTCTGTTGAATAAATATCCATTCTTACCTCTAATGTTCGCTTAGCCGTTAATAAGCTCAGCTAATAGCGCTTTAGCTTGTTCTAATTCTAATGTGACTTGTTCTTTACGCTCGCGTAAATACTTGATGGTCACAACGCCTTTTTCTAATTCATCTTCACCAATAATCACTGCAACAAGTGCATCGCTTTTATCAGCACGTTTTAATTGTTTTTTAAAGTTGCCGCCGCCCGCATGCACCATAACGCGTAAACCTGGTACGTCTTTACGTAGTTGCGCTGCAATTGCAGGAGCTTGAATGCTTGCTTTGTCGCCCATTGCTGCTAAATATACATCAGCATTACGACGAATGTCACCTACACACTCAAGCGCTTGTAGTAATAACACTAATCGCTCTAGACCCATTGCAAAACCAACAGCTGGCGTTGCTTTGCCGCCAAGCTGTTCAACTAAGCCGTCGTAACGACCACCAGCACATACTGTGCCTTGTGCGCCTAAGCTGTCGGTTACCCATTCAAATACGGTACGGTTGTAGTAGTCTAAACCACGTACTAACTTTTCATTAACCGTATATGAGACGCCAGCAGCGTCTAAACGTTCACATAAATTTTCAAAATGTTCTTTTGATTCAGCGTCTAAGTTTTCAGACAATTTAGGCGCATCAGTTAAAATTGCTTGTACGTCTGGGTTTTTGCTATCAAGTACGCGTAATGGGTTTGAATACATACGACGTTTTGAGTCTTCATCAAGCACATCAATGTGTTGCTCAAGGTAGGCTACTAACGCATCACGGTAATCTGCACGCGCTTCGTTAGAGCCTAAAGAATTTAGCTCTAAACGAACGTGGTCAGTAATACCAAAGGCTTCCCATAGTTGCGCTGTTAATAAAATAACTTCTGCGTCTATGTCGGCTGTGGCAATACCAAATGTTTCTAAACCAAATTGGTGAAACTGACGGTAACGACCTTTTTGCGGACGCTCGTGACGAAACATTGGACCCATGTACCAAAGGCGTTGTTCTTGGTTATATAGTAAGCCATTTTGGTTGCCAGCACGTACGCATACTGCGGTGCCTTCTGGGCGAAGTGTTAATAAGTCGCCATTGCGATCGGCAAAGGTGTACATTTCTTTTTCTACTATATCGGTAACTTCACCAATAGAGCGTTTAAATAAGTCGGTTGATTCTACAATAGGAAAACGAATTTCTTGATAACCGAACGATGCTACTGTCTCGCGTAAAATGCTTTCTACTTTCTGCCAAACTTGTGTATCGCCCGGCAGACAATCGTTCATACCGCGAACTGCCTGAATTTGTTTTGCCACTGATAAATCCTAAATGCTGTTTATGTGTAATAAAAAATGCTTACACAACAAGAATGCTAAAAATTGACCCGCTATTATAGCGTTCTGGTCATAAAGGTAAACGCCAAACACCGCTGTTTGGCGCTTTATACGGTATTTATTCGACTATTTTAATATCGATAGGTGTTTGCTGCTCTTTTTGAGCAATAAAGTCGCGCACGTAGCCTTCGAGCTGGTCAACAATGTTGTTGTTGTCAATACGCGCTTTTTGGCGCTCACCATTAATGTATAAACCTGAGCGACGGTTTGCACCGGCAAGGCCAATATCACTCACAAGGGCTTCACCTGGGCCGTTTACAACACAACCAATTACCGAAACCGATACAGGCTCAATAATATCTTCAAGGCGCTCTTCTAGCTGGTTCATGGTGCTTACTACATCAAACTCTTGACGAGAACAGCTTGGGCAGGCAATAAAGTTAATACCGCGCGAACGTATGCGCAGCGATTTTAAAATATCAAAACCTACTTTAATTTCTTGAACAGGGTCAGCTGCAAGCGACACTCGCAGTGTATCGCCAATACCTTCGGCAAGTAGCATACCTAAACCTACGGCTGATTTAACCGAGCCAGATCGCATGCCGCCCGCTTCGGTAATACCTAAATGCAGTGGTTGGTCTATTTCTTTAGCGAGTAAGCGATAGGCGCCTACCGCTAAAAATACGTCTGATGCTTTTACCGATATTTTAAATTGGTCAAAATCAAGGCGGCGTAATATATCTACATGGCGCATTGCTGATTCTAATAAGGCTTCAGGTGTAGGCTCGCCGTATTTTTCTTGTAAGTCGCGCTCAAGTGAGCCGCCATTTACACCAATACGAATAGGAATGTTATACTCGCGAGCAGAATCGACCACAGCTCTTATACGCTCTTCGCTACCTATATTACCTGGGTTTATGCGCAGACAATCTACGCCGTACTTTGCCACTTTTAAGGCTATACGGTAATCAAAGTGAATATCGGCTACTAGCGGAATAGTCACTTGTTCTTTAATACTTTTAAACGCTTCAGCTGCGTCCATAGTCGGTACTGATACACGCACTATGTCGGCACCTGCATCTTGTATTGCCTGAATTTGTGCAACGGTTGCATCAACATCCATGGTGTCGGTATTGGTCATTGATTGCACAGCAATAGGGGCGCCGTCACCAATAGGGACGTTACCTACATTGATACGGGTGGATTTTCTGCGTTTAATTGGGGATTCTGAAAACATAGCGACTACTCTGCTAGTGGTAATGTAAATTTGGCTAAACGGTTTTTAGGAAATGCAGAAACATCTACAGGTTCGCCGTTTAAAGTAATGTCTACAGCGTCATGCTTACCAAGCACAACTGAAAAAGGAGGCGTTCCGCTTACGGTCATAATGTAGCCTGCTTTTTTAACGCCGAATGCTATTTTTTCGCCTTCGCCATCGTAAATTTCAACCCAACTTTCGCCGTTAAAGTTCATAACAATTGTACTGCTAGCATCTTCTTGGCTTTCGTTGTTAGATGTAATAGGAGCCGTTTCTGTAACGGCTTCTGAGCTTGTTGATGTTTCAAGCGTATCTTTTGATTCTAATAGTGATTCGTCGTTAATTTCGGCTTGTTGCTGTTGCTGTAAAATACTGGGTTGAGCTGCTTGTCGTTCACTCATTATTGAGTTGGCAACGTTTATTTTACTGGTTTGCTCTTCAATGGGGGTGGCGTTTTGCCAAAACCATAAAGCAGATGAGCCAATAACAATCGCTAAAATTAAATAACTAAAAAACATTAAACGGCTGTCGCTTGCTTCTTTTTCTGTTCGGCGCGAAAAGCTTTGCATATTAGCGGGCTTGGTCGGCTCTGGTGGGGCCGGCATCATTGCTAATATAGGTGCGCTATCGACTTTTAATTCACGGCAATAATTTTTTATATAGCCTTTAACAAAAGTGATAGGGCCTAGTAACGCAAATTCATCATTTTCAAGGCGTTTAATTTGAAGTTCAGACAGCTTTAACGGTGCAGCGATAGTTGCGATGCTAACGTTTGCTTGCTCTCTATGATTTTTTAGTATTTGGCCTACAGTTGGCTGTTCGCTCTGTGTTTGCGTATTTTCTTCATTCATAATGTGTATGAGTCTGGATCCACTAGTAAAAGTCTGTGCCCTGGTTTTAATGCTATATCAGGACTTAATTTATTCCATCGCATTAATTCATCAATTAATACATGCCGCTGAGTAGCTATATCGTAAAGGGAATCACCAGCTTTAATTTCGTAATAAATATTAGGATCGTTTAGGTATATTTTACTTCCATTCATTACCCGATCCGACTCTTTTAAACCATTCCATTGCAGGAGTTTTTGTAGTTTAACATTGTATCGCACCGAAATGCTAAATAGGTTTTCGCCAACAGCAATTACATGAAATGGCACGCGTAAAGGCGATACTTTAGGATTAAGCATTGGAAGCTCAGTTTTTTGCACTGCTTCGTAGCTTTTAAATTCAATATCAGCATTATTTTGATAGTTACTGTTTTCAAAAACGGTTGTGTTTTTAGTCGCTTCGTAGAATACCACGTCGCTACTGTTTTTTTGATTTGTAACTGCAGGTGCAGAATTACTGTAGTTACTAGTTTGCTGCGAATTAAACTGGCCTGTTTTAGGTGCGCCAAACGAGATTATTGTTACCTCGTCATCGGCTTTAGCCGGTTGTTTTGTTGCTATAACTTCTTTTTGAAGTTCTAAAACGGGTTGCGCTTTTTCAGGCGCTGCTACTATAGAATCTGCAGAGTCGTGCTCAGTAGTAAGTGCAAGCATAACAGCCGATGTATCGGTAGGGTTGCTTGGCGCGACGACTTTAGGAGCCTCTTCTTTTTGGGTCGTTACTTGTTTTGCTATTACGGTTGCTTCGTCGGCTTGCGTACTGAGCGTATTTGGCAATGGTTGAGCTTGCTCTTCTCTTGCTATAACTGGATTTACATCTTGGTTATTTGCTGTTGCGAGCTTTTTATCTGTTTTTTGCTCGTTGTTTGTTACCAAGCTTGTTGAACCGTCCTCTGGCGAACGTTTCTTTCTAATAACTTTTATTTTTGGTTTTGAACTAACGTGCGCGCCGCTTGCGTCATTTTTTAGTTCTTTTAACTGCGCTTTACGGTATTTTTCTCGCAGTATTTCAAACTCATTAAAACGTGTTCTTTTCTCTTTTAGCGCATAGGCTTCGTTGCTGGTAGAGTAAGTTTGCAAAATAGTGTTGGAAATTTTTTCAGCTTCTTCAATTCTGCCCATTCGGTTTTTTACAAGATAGCTAAGCATTAATGCGCGAGAAGATACTCGGCCCGAACTTTCATAGCGTTTTAAAAGTTCACTGGCTTTGTACAAGTCACTTTTAGCGTAATACAGTGCGGCTAAGCTAATTAATGTAGATGTTCGCTGAGAGCTGTGATTAAGTGCCTGTTGAAAGTAGCTTTCTGCATTTTCAAAATCATCAAATTCAATAGCACACAGGGCTAAATTTTCGTAGCTTTCGGCAACGCGAATATAACTTGGTACTTCAATGGCTTTTAAAAATTGATCAGTTGCACGATCGTATTCATCAATACCACATAAAAACACACCGTAGTTATTGAGGGTGTTAGGATCGTCTGGCTTGATTTCAAGTGCTTTTTGGTAGGCTTTATCAGCTAGCGGGTTTTCGCCCACTTGTTGGTAGTAATAAGCAAGAGAGTAATGTACTTCAGGTAGGTCAGGAGCAAATGCTGCTGCACGTTCTAAATTGTATTTGGCTTGAGAATTATTACCCGTTTTTAAATACTGTAGGGCTAAAGCAATTCGTGTTCGTGCTGCGCCAGTATTATTAACTTTATTTTCGACGACGGGTTTATTACTGCCGTTATAACTACTTTCACTCACACAGCCACTTAGGGCAAGTGTTGATAGTGTTATAGCAAGTATAGATCGCATTACCTTATCTCTTTATTTTTAGTCCATGTCGCCTATCTTACCTAAAAGCTTTACTCTTGCATCATTTATTTAAAAATAAACAACTTAACAGCCTTATATGGTTTATTCGTATAAGGCTGTTACAGATTATGCTTGGTGGATATTAACGGCAATCGCGTTATCGTCGCGGATTTTCTTTTTAGCTAAACGTTTAGTACGGTCAACTACGTCACCGACTAACTGACCGCAAGCTGCGTCAATATCATCGCCGCGAGTACGGCGAACAATACAGGTTACACCTGCAGCTTGTAGTACTTTTGAAAAGCGGTCGATACGGCTATTACTTGAGCGTGTGTACTCGTTACCCGGGAACGGGTTAAACGGAATAAGGTTTACCTTAGACGGTGTGCCTTTTAACGTTTGTACTAATGCATGCGCTTGATCAGTGCTGTCGTTAATGCCATTAAGCATAACGTATTCAACAGTTACGTCTTTATTAGCTTTTGAACCGTCGATATAACGACGACACGCCGCTAAAAACTCTTCAATAGGGTACTTTTTATTAACAGGCACTAAAATATCACGCAGTGCGTTATCGGGTGCGTGAAGAGATATAGCCAGTGCTACGTCAATTTTTTCTTTTAGTAAATCAAGAGCAGGTACAACGCCTGAAGTACTTAATGTTACACGGCGCTTAGATAAACCAAAGCCCCAATCGTCCATCATTAGTTCCATTGCTGGCACTACGTTTTTAAGATTAAGTAAAGGCTCGCCCATACCCATCATTACAACATTAGTCACTGGGCGCTTTTCGCTATGACCATCAAGGCCTATATCTTTAGCTACACGCCAAACTTGGCCAATAATTTCAGATACTTTTAAGTTACGGTTAAAGCCTTGTTGAGCAGTAGAACAAAAAGTACATTCAAGCGCACAACCCACTTGTGATGATACACATAACGTAGCGCGCTCTTTTTCAGGGATCCAAACGGCTTCTACTTCTTGGCCGCCTTCAAGAATAAGCGCGTACTTAATAGTACCGTCGCTTGCTTGTTGGCGAACTGTTATTTCTGGCGCTACAATTTCGCACTCAGCTTTAAGCTTTTCTTTAAGCTTTTTATTTACGTTAGTCATTTCGTCGAAGTTATCTACGCCAAAATGATAAATCCATTTCATCACCTGGTCACTACGAAACGGCTTTTCACCGAACGATGCAAATAGCTCGCGCATTGCATCTCGGTTTAAATCTAATAAGTTAATCTTTTTTTGCTCGGTCATGAAACAACCTCAATCGGTGACGGTGGAGATAAAAATTTACGAGGACGAATTGTACACAATTCACTCACTTTAATCATTAAGTAAAATATCAAAAAATGCACTTATGGATACTTTGCGTAATGACTAAAAAAGGGCCCGAAAGCCCTTTTCATTTTGTTAACGAATTCGAATTAACGAGTACGTGAACAAAGCTCTTCGTCAGCGAAGAAGTACGCGATTTCGCGAGCAGCAGATTCAACAGCATCAGAACCGTGAACAGCGTTTTCGTCGATGCTATCAGCGTAGTCTGCACGTAAAGTGCCAGCTAGTGCTTCAGCAGGGTTAGTAGCACCCATGATTTCACGGTTTTTAAGAACAGCGTTTTCGCCTTCAAGAACTGTAACCATTACTGGACCAGATGTCATGAAAGATACTAAAGCGCCAAAGAAAGGACGTTCGCTATGTTCTGCGTAGAAACCTTCAGCTTTCTCTTGTGAAAGGTGAACCATTTTAGCTGCAACGATTTTAAGGCCAGCAGTTTCGAAACGGTTGTAGATAGCGCCAATGTGGTTTTTAGCAACTGCATCAGGTTTTACGATTGAGAAAGTACGCTCTAAAGCCATCTTTATGCTCCAATAATTTTAAGTAAAAGTGTGAATATTAACGGGCGCGAATTATACGCGTTTTAAGTGAAAAATCCTAATTTTATTAAAAACCAGTTTGATTGCTGTTTTATGATCTCGATCAAATTTAAATTATTAGCCATATTTATACTGCTGCGCTTGTGTTTATGTATTTTTCAATAACACCAATTTCACTGGATTAATGCTTAATTTTTCAATCAAATTGGTAAAACTCATGCAACTGGTTTAAACCCAGTTCGATGTATGGAGCGCACATGTTACCCGTTATTTCTTCAATGCCTTTTATTCCTGAATTATTATGCCCCGCAGGCAGTTTAAAAAACATGCGCTACGCGTTTGCTTATGGTGCAGATGCGGTTTATGCGGGGCAGCCTCGTTATAGTTTGCGTGTGCGCAATAATGAATTTGACTTAGACACGCTGCAAATTGGTATTAGTGAAGCGCATGCGCAAAATAAAAAGTTTTATGTGGTCTCTAATATTGCGCCGCATAACGCGAAAGTAAAATCGTATTTACGTGATATAGAGCCAGTTATTGCGATGCAGCCCGATGCGCTGATTATGTCGGACCCTGGTTTAATTATGCTTGTTCGTGAAAAATGGCCTGCGATGCCCATTCACTTATCAGTACAGGCAAATGCGGTAAATTACGCGAGTGTACAATTTTGGGCAAAGCAGGGGATCGAACGGGTTATTTTATCAAGAGAGCTGTCGCTCGAAGAAATAACCGAAATACGCACACTCTGCTCAGACACCGAACTTGAAGTATTTGTACATGGCGCACTGTGTATGGCGTATTCGGGGCGTTGCTTGCTCTCTGGTTACATAAATAAGCGCGATCCAAATCAAGGCACGTGTACTAATGCATGTCGCTGGGATTACGATGTAAAACCTGGTGTTGAGAACGAAACTGGCGAAATGGTGCATAAAATTGACCCCAAACAGGTGATACCTACTCTGGGGGAAGGCGCGCCAAGCAACGATGTATTTATTCTAGAGGAACAAGGTCGCCCTGGTGAGTATATGCCTGCGTTTGAGGATGAACACGGCACGTATATTATGAATTCCAAAGATTTACGCGCTGTGCAATACGTAGAGCAGTTAACAAAAATGGGGGTACATAGTTTAAAAATAGAAGGGCGTACTAAGTCATTTTATTATGTGGCGCGCACTGCACAAGTTTATCGTAAAGCAATAGACGATGCGGCTTCGGGTAAACCATTTGATACTAGCTTATTTAAAACATTAGAAAACTTGGCGCATCGTGGTTATACCGAAGGCTTTTTAAAACGCCATGCCCACCAAGATTATCAAAACTATGAATACGGTCACTCTGTATCAACTAAGCAGCAATTTGTGGGTGAAGTACTTGGGCGCTGCGAAAGTGGATTAGTTGAAATAGACGTTAAAAATAAATTTTGTACTGGTCACTCTTTAGAGCTTATGACACCACAAGGTAACATTACTTTTACGCTTGAATATATGGAAAACAAAAGAGGCAAAAGTATTGGCGATGCTAAAGGCTCTGGTCATATTGTAAAAATCCAGCTAGATGAGGGCATTAACTTAGATCACGCTATTTTAATGCGTAATCTAGACGCGCACCAAGATACCCGTAATCCGTTCAAAAAGGTCAGTTAGGATCCACTCTAATAACTGCTCAAAGCTATTTTATTAAATAGAGTGACGCTGAGCAGTTATATCTTCATCTGCTATTTTTTAAATACCATTTATGGAATTTATCTTATCATTAATGCTTATTTATAAAATTTTAAAAGCGAATATAATGGATATTCGTACTTAACACGTGTTGTTAAATCGCTCCTCACTGTTACCCCATTACTTTTTAAAGGAATCATTTTTGTATGTGGATAATTTTTGCATTACTCGCAACCGTTTTTTTTGGTGCCCGAGGAGTGTTGTATCAATGGACGTCGCAGAAAAAGATTAACCGTAACTTATTATTATTCGGTGTATTTTTTGTAGGATTTGTTATTAGTGCGCTAGGTACTGTGGTATTTGAACATACATGGTATGGCTGGGCAGACATTACGGTTGGGCTAGCGTTAGGTTTTGGCTCTTTTGCTGCTAATGGTTTGTTGCATAAGGGGTTTTCGGTTGGTAAAGCGTCTTTAATTAGTATTTTATCAGGATTGACGCCTTTGTTTGTCCTTTTATTTGCTTTTTTATTGTGGCAGGAGACCTTAACAACAATTCAATTAATTGGCTTTTTCATTATTTTTGGTGGCCTTTATATCATTCGTTATTCAAGCGATATTTCGTTGAACAACCTACAAGGTGCGCAATGGGGATTACTCGCTGCACTTGCCTTTGCATTTAATGATTTAATGGGTAAGCAATCAACACTTCTTGAGGCCGATACGTTTGCAACGCTAACGTCTATGTTTGGTTTTGGTAGTTTTCTTTTTGCTGTTAGTTGGTTAGTAAAGCGTAAAAAAATGCTAGCAGAGCAAGGCACTTCTCAAGGGTATTGGTCTGCGAGTAAAACATTTTCATGCGGGTTACTGATTGGATTAACAAACGTGGCAGGTATGGTGGCAATAATATCGGCTTTTGCAATTGGTAATACAGGGCTCGTTTCGGCGATTTCGGGGATGAACATTTTAATTATTTTGCTCTACTCACGCATCATTCTAAAAGAGTCTTTTACCCGCCAAGAAGTGATAGGATTAGCAACAGCATTTTTAGGTGTAATTGTACTTAGGCTTAGTTTTTAAACGTTTAAAGCTTTCCTTTTAAAAGCATACATTGCTACTTTTCGTTGAAGTGTTGCAATGTATGCTCTATTAATAGTCGTACCCGATAAGATACTTGTTTTCTGTCGCGATAAAGCATAGAAAATGGCTGCCCTTCACTTTGCCAGTCAGGAAGGATACGTTTAAGCTTTGTGGCTTCAATAAGAGGCAATGCTATATAATCAGGAATGTAGCTAATGCCTACACCAGACTCAACGGCTTGTTTCATCATTTGAATTTCATCAACTTCTAACCGGACATGCGTGTTTGGATTAAAACTGTATTCTTCACTCGTTTGCTGATTTTTTAACTGCCACGGTACCAACCCAACGCACGTAACTTTTGGTTGCTCTTCTAATTGCTTAGGATGAGTGATGGATTGATAATCATGACTTAAGTGAGTACATAATATATTGTGAGTAAGCTTAAGCTCCCTAATAACCCAATTATCAATAGCAGGATTTCTTACTCTAAATGCTATATCAATCGCTTCTTTTTCAATATCAATAAGGTTATTTGAAAAGCGTAAATCTAGTTGAATATCGGGATATTGCAGTAAAAAATCACAAAAAATAGCACTTAAAAAGTGTTTACCCATGTAAATGGGTGCAGAGATCCTAATTTTCCCTTTAGGTTGCTCTTTCTCATCACAAAGTGCTTGCTCTATACACTCTACTTCATCGAACAGTTTACGATAGCGATCGTAATATAACTCGCCAGTATGCGTAAGTGTTACCCGATGAGCATCTCGATTTAGTAACGTTAATTGCAGAGCTTGCTCTAATAAACGTATTCTACGGCTCAAAGTTGATAGTGACATATCAAGGCTTATTGATGCTTTTTTAAAGCTACCTAGTTTTACTATGGTGCAAAAGTAACGTAAATCATCGAGAGAATAATTAGCTGCCATCAAAACCACTTATCATATTAAGACTTAATTATTGATTATGTTGTTTAATACTAACAGCGGCGCCTTAATATTTCATTAGAGATTAAAGGGGGGAGAACTGAAATTAGGCAATCAAATTTTATATAACTTTGATTTCATGACCTTAAAATAAAAGCACTGGTAAATAACGTAACTTAATCTGTTCAGCAAATTAATTAAAAGTAGTTTTAAGTCATATTTGCTAAAGCGATTGAAAATAGACTTAAAATAGTGATTTACATCGAGTGCTTTATATAAATTCGCTTAATTAAGTGAATTTATACGTCGTCTTTTTTGATGAACCCCTAAAGAATAATGAGAGGCTCTACACAAAAGTAGAGCCTCATTTTTATAATTTAGAAACGATAACTTGCACCTAAATAAACAGTACGGCCATTAATCGTTGTGTTGTATAAACGATCATTGGAGTCTGAATATTGCTCTTCTCGTTCATTAGTCAAATTACTGGCTTCTATAGTGAGCTTTAGCTTTTCATTAACCTGATAAAATGCTGATGCATCTATGTATGTACTGGCATGAAAACCGTTTTCGTCTTCATCGCCGTTACCCGCTTGTACCGCTGCAATATAGTCACTTCTATAAGCTGCTGCAACGCGTGCGCCCCATGAATCAGAATCGTAATATACTGTAAAGTTACCAGAGTGTTCTGACAGCCCAGGGAATGATTTATATTGATCAATACCCGAATTACCTACGTTACGGTACAGCGCTTCACCATCAGCAAATGTATAATTAGCAATAACACCTAAGTTATTAAACGGAGCTGGCAAAAAGTCGAGATCTCGTTGAAAGGCGAGCTCCCAGCCACTAATATCACTTTCATCTAAGTTTTGTGGTTGAATAACGGTGAAAACAGTATTTGCTGTTTGCGGATTACCGTTTTCGTCTACGTCGCCTAAAAAGCTAAGAGGATATCCGGTTTGACTGTACGGGATATCATATGTTTCGGTGATAATGAAGTTATCGATAGACTTATGGAAGTAACTTACGGCCGCATACCCAATGTTTTCAAAATAGTACTCGACTGAAAAGTCGAAGTTAACAGATTCGTAAGGTTTAAGGTTTGGGTTTCCTGAACTGATGCTAAGGCCATTGGTTGATGTGGCATCATTTTGTACAACGCCTGTTGGCACTAATGCACCGAGCGAAGGGCGGGTGAGATTTTCGCCATAGCTTGCACGAAGTACTAAACTGTTATTACTATCCCAAACTAAATTTATAGCAGGCAAAAGTCCTGAGTAGGTGTTTTCAACATCAACTACTTCTCCATTTATTAAACCTACGGCGTTGGTCTTAGTATCGTAATGGCGTACACCAGCATTACCCATTAAATAACCTGAGCCCAATTCCCATTCAGCTTCGTATTGCAAATAAGCCCCAAAGGTTTTTTCTTGTACGTTATCGGTAAAATCAGGATTATCTAAATTAGGATCGATATTCATACTTGCTAGGGTGCCTAGTACATCGACACTTACCCATTGCTGTTTATTGTGCGCGGTATTTGTAAATGTCAGGCTTGGATCTACCGTGTCATCCAGTACGCCATTTTCCCAATCGATGCGGTTAACGTTATCAGATTTAGTTTCACCGTTTTCACTTTCAAACTTTTTATTAGATACACCGAATTTTATATTTGAAGTATTGTTAAGCGTGTAATTAAAATCTAATTTTATAGAGTCAAATGTATTGGTGATTTCTTCTTTAGATATATCAATTTCGTGATAGCGGAATAAACTACTGTCAGTAGGATCAAACCCGTATGTATTTTCCCCATAATAAGCATCCTTGCGATAATCAATAGTTTCATCGCCAAATGTTTCTAGGTAAACTTTAACACTGCCTGTATTGAACTTGGTTTCTGAACGCCCTACTAAGGCGGTCATATTTAAATCTTCTGTAATTTGCCAATCGCTATTTAATACAAACTGACTTATTTTAGTGTCTGCATATTGGCTGCGGCTTTCTGAGTGTATTGCGGCATCTTCGTATACTGAATAAATAGCGTCGTTATTTTCATTTATTTCAAGAGTTGTGAGCTTTGAGCATATTTGCTCGTTGTTATAAGCTGGTCCAGTACAACCAATAGCTGTTGAGCTAGAACCTCTGTTTTGTAAGTGGTATTCACTGCGGTCATTATTCAGTTCACCATATAGAGCGTCAAAACCGAATTCAAGGTTATTACTCGGGCGATACTGCAGGGCAAGTGTTGTCCCTAAGCGTTCTTGATCATTCTCAAATAACGAATAGCGACTACCGCGTGAAAAGCTCACTTCTTCGTTATTTATTTTGTCTTGTAGTTCACCTGAAAGATTTGAGATATCAGAGCCTGAAGCATTTTTTTTGCGCCAGCGATACGTATTGTAACCTTGCTCATTTACATCACGTTTGCTGTATGCAATTGAAAATAATGCGCCAAATTTATCATCCCAAGTATCTGAGATCAGAGCTGCAAAACGTGGACTAACATCATCGGTTTGTGAGTTGTCGCCAAGTTGACCTGATATTGCAGTATTAAAACCATCAAAATCAAATGGTTTTGCTGTATGAAGTCCAACAGTTCCACCTATACCACCTTCATCCATTTCGGCTGAGAAGGATTTTTTCACATCAACGCGCTGAAATAACTCAGACGCAAATATATTAAAATCAAAAGCGCGAGAGCGACTTACGGAACCTCGGCTATCCATTGCTGAAGACGATGTACCTAAAGCTTCCATACCGTTGAGTTGTACTTGTGTAAAGTTTGGACCCAAGCCTCGTAACGAAATTTGTCGGCCTTCGCCGCCCTCTCGAGTTATGGCAATGCCAGGTACACGTTGTAGTGAGTCTGCTAGATTTAGATCGGGAAAATCTGCAATATCTTCAGCCACAATAGAATCTTGTGCGCCCACAGCATTTCGTTTTAAATCTTTTGCTTTTAACAAACTGTTGCGATAACCCTGTACAACAATTTCTTCCACTTCTGTTTGCGCAGATTGTTCTGCATACACATAATTAGACGCGCCTAATGAACTCATTATAGCCGTTGCTAAAAGCGTACGAGATGGTTTGTTCAACATGATGCTTCCTTGGTTTTTAATTTAAAGTTGATTATTAATAAAAGGGTTTGTGCGCACTAAATGACCTCCGTCAAATTGCACCACATAGTTAAAGCGCGCCTGCTGTGGCGAGCCGGGTATAAAATCGGTTGAAATTACTTGTGCGCCGCTATTTTTTGCAGCATTAAACTGCATTGTTCGTTGCGAATTAGTGGCACTTAAATTTGCATCTGCGCGGGTACGCACCATGAAGCCTTTTAATACAAGTTGCTGAATTTTATAAAAGTCGCGTATAGGGTTGTTCACAATCATAAAAGCAGCTTCGGGGTGGTTTTCATCATAATGGGCAAACATGCTAGCCCCTTTTAACGAAGGCCTATTTTGTTTATAAAGTGCGGATTGTTGTGTATTGCCATCAAATAAGAATATGAACTTACCTGCTAAGGCACGTGTACTTGGCCACCCAAACTTAACGACTGTTTGGTTTAAAGATAATGGCGTTTTGCGTAAATCATCTGGCGTGAATAATAAGTTAGGTAACGATTTTTGAATTACTTCATCGAGTAAATAATAATCTTTCGGTGTAAATTTAAGTGGATTATTCCCCAGAACTAAATCAGATCGTGTTTCTTTTACATTGAGCATTACAACAATTGGAAAGTGCTGCGGATTTGCCTCTGACCATGCTTTCAATGTATTCAAACAGCCACTAAACAACACACAATGGCTTTGCACATCAATGTCGGGAATGTGCATTACTTTAAATCCAGGAGTAGCTAATTGCTTTTTTTCTAACTCATTAAACAAAGGCGTTGTTGCAAAAGTATTAGCCCAAGGTTTTATGTATAAACCCCCATTAGGGTCTTTTAAAACGTCAATTTCTAAATGGCGAACACCGCTATTTAACTGTTTAATAATAGATGAATGACCGTAATCAATACGGGCCATTAGCTTGGGGCTTAAATCATTTAATTTATGTTTAACGCTTACGTTTAATGTTTTTTTATAGCTGTTATGTGAGCCAATCATTTGCAGGGTGTTTAATGGCTTAGCGCTAACACTGCTTACATAACCTGCAAAAAAAATAAAAATAAAAAATGGCATAGCACGTCTCAATTGTTGAGTTTGCTATCTAAGAGCGAGCATTTATAAATTAGGGGACACAAAAATATGCATTTAATAAAAGTTTCATAATAGAAAAGCATGTTTATAAAATTTTATGTCCCCTTTTATCCATTACCTCGCTCTAAATAATGAGTGAAATAAAAACGGGATAAAGCCATCATGATTAGAGTCAAAGTACTATGGTTAGCACTATGGATTGGGTTATGTATTACATGCAAAGTAAGTGCTATTGAGTACTTTGAGGTTAAAAGTGCGTCGCAGATGGAGACGGTTAAAGTGGCATTTTTAGCTGATATTCATCTACATGATATTTTTGCTAATTTACATGACGTAGATAATATAGAACTACCAAAGGATGTTACCTCAAAGCAACCATTACTAGTGCGTAGTATGCTTGCCCAGCTTCATTCAACACGTCTTTTTAATGAAAATTATTTTGTTTTTTTACATGTATTAGATGAATTAGCCGAAAAAAAAATAAAACTAGTCGCCTTACCTGGCGATTTTACTGATGATGGTCAACCTATTAATGTGCGGGCACTGGCGCGTATTTTAGGTCATTATGAAAAGAAATATGGAATGCGTTTCTTTGCCATACCGGGTAATCACGATCCCGTAAAACCATATACAACACCGGCAGGTAAAGCTGACTTTTTAATGGCGCAAGGTAAAGAGTTTGGTGTTTATAGTTATCAACATGAAAAGTGTATGGCTAAGCAGTCTGTATGTGATGATGGTTTAAAAAACTGGGGATACGCTGAAATACTAAGCACACTCAATGACTTTGGATTTAGCAAACATAAAAGTGACGTGCTATATGAAACACCTTATAAAAACCGAGAGTTTATATGGTGTAACCCCAATAACAAAAAACACTGTATCACCATGCCCGATGCGAGTTATTTAGTTGAGCCTATAAAAGGGGTTTGGTTAATGGCAATTGATGCCAATGTTTATGCACCGCAATGGCAAAACTCACCGCTCACTTTTAAAGGGTCGTCTGGTGCTGGCTATAATGCTTTAATTGATGCAAAGCCTCTATTGTTAAAGTGGATAAAAACGGTTGTAAAAAGAGCCAAAACGCAAAATAAAACACTGGTTGCATTTAGTCACTTTCCAATGGGGGAGTTTTACGACAATGCAAATGACGAATTACATAAAGTGTTTAGCCGTGGTCATTTTTCTCTACCAAGAGTGCCAACACCACGTACAGCAAAAATACTGGCAGATACAGGGTTAACGCTCCATTTTGCAGGGCATATGCATTTAAATGATACGGCGCTGATAACCAGTAATCAGCACTCCCAGTTAGTCAATGTGCAAGTGCCAAGTTTAGCGGCTTACAAAGCGGCCTATAAAGTTGTAGAGCTAAATTTAGCTAAGCAAACCGCGCTTATTAGTACTCATACATTAGACGATGTGCCGGGTTTTAATAACTTATTTAGTTTATATGAAAAGGAATGGCAGTATCGTAACTTGCATAATCTTAGTAATTTTGACCGCACTATTTTGAACTCAAAGAGTTATGGTGATTTTACCAAGCAACATTTATTTGGGCTGATTAAACAGCGTTTTTTAAAACGCGATTGGCCTAAAAATTTAGTGGCATGGTTAAATGACAATCATCATTTAGCCGATTGGTTTACAAATATGCAATGTTTAAATGAAGCACCGCCTAATTTGCTCTCTCAGCTTGAAGCTGTATCGACAAAAGAATGGCTTCAAGATTTTTATTTATTAAGAAATGGTGATGTAACAGCAGATATAACACCTCAAAAGCGTCTTACTTATCAACAACTAAATACTTTTTTAGCACAATCGACATGTAAAACAGATACGCAAATACAGCAATACTTAGCCCTGTTAATAAAAGTAATGGCAAAATTTAGTCAACATACCCAGGGGGAGAATTTCCGCGTTGATTTAAGAACAGGAAAAATCATTTAATACTGATAACTCAACCCTAAGTAAAAGGTACGTCCACTTGTGGTTGAGTTGTAAGCTCTGAGGGTTGAATTACTGTATTGTCGCTCTTGTTCATTACTGAGATTAAATGCGCTAAATTTAAGTTTCCAATAATTAGAAAAATAATAATTTACACTTGCATCCCAATATGTGGTCGGCATAAATCCGGTTTCGTTTTCATCGAGTAAAAGGCTGCCAGCACGCACTAAATATTTATCTCTAAAAATAGCGCCGAGTTTAAAATTGAATTTAGGGTGGTCGTAAAAAATCATACTTGATGCGGTAATTTTAGATAAAAAAGGCAGGTTTTTTTTAAATAAAGCAGTGCCACTATTTGAGTCATAATAGGTGACTTTACCTTTATTATAAGCCGCTTGTATATTAATGCCCCAATCAGAATTATGTATTAAGTAGTTTAAACTTACCTCGGCTCCCCACTGATAGCCCGTTTCTGCATTACTTAGCCAAAGTAATTGACTATCGGAGGTTGTAGGCGGCGAATCTTCAAATAAAGGCGCTTGTGTTGTGACTATGTAATCCTCTAGATCTTTATAAAAAAGTGATATGTTAAACGAACTGCGACTACTAAAATCAGCCTCTAAGGAAATATCGCTATTATAAGATAAGTAAGGTTTTAGATTTGAGTTAAATATGTATTTTGTACTATTGGGGGTATCGTTTGAGCCATCAAAATTGAGTGAATTTAGTAATGGTTTTGAATAGTTTTTAGAAAGTCCTGCACGAAATCGCCAATTATCGTTAATAAAATATGACCCATTAAAAGTTGGAAGCCATAGACTATACAAAATCGGAGAGTAAGGCGCTTGAGTGTAAGATGTTATAGATTCTGATTGGTAACGTACACCTATATGAGCCTCCCATTTTTCTTGCTCTGTACTTAATAGAGTATAAGCACCTCTGCTATATTCCTTTATGTGTTCAGCTTTAGTCTTGATTAAAAAATTATTGGCTTGTACATTAAATGGGTCAATGCCATAAAGCTTAAGTGCCTCATTAGTGTTTATTTTTAACCACTGCTGTTTTTTATGTGCATTTTGCGATGAAACATACGATGCAGGAAGGTCAATTAATTGTTGTGGTGTATCGGATATTTCATTAAAAAAAATATCGTTTTGCTGTGCGTTATTCATTTTATTTTCAAACAGAGTCCAGTCAGCCCCAAATTGAAGAGTTATTAAACTATTAACGTCATATTGGAAATCTAATTTTGCGAAGGTGTACTCACTATTTGAATTGTATTGCTCTATATCACCATGATGCATTTGCCACATCGTCGGATTTTTCAAGTTTTCGCTGTACTTAATATCTGCATAAAAAGGCGTTTTACGATAATCAATTGTAACGTCACTTATACCTTGGGTATAAATTTTATTGCTGTAAGGAATGTCATACTTTGAGCGCTCGTTTCCTAATATGGCGTTTATTTTCCAATTTTTATCTAGTTGCTGGGAAAATGACAGCACGCCTTGCTGATATGCCGTATTTATTTTTTGAGTTCGGCTTTCGGTTGCCACGCGTGCATTTTCATAACGTGCATACTCAAGCTCATTATTTTCATTAGCTTGAATGTCTTTAATTGTTGTTAGCCCTTTAATTATAGGCGTTGACTGATCCCCTCTAGGGTATAAATGATATTCATGCCGCTCTCCTTTTAAAAAACCTGAGAGCATATCAAAATCAAAATGCGTGGTTTCGTTTTTATACTCTACAGATAGGTTTGCCCCAAATCGCTGCTGGGTTGCTTGCCATACCGAGTAGCGATTACCGCGAGGGATTATATAATCGCCTTGAGTTAAATGCTGAGCTTGTGATTGAGTTAACGCCGAGAGATCAGCGCCTTCTATGGCAATATTTCGCCAGCGAAATGTATTAGCGCCTTGCTCTAACGATTCTCTGTTTGTGTACGCAACGCTTGCAAGTACCCCCCAATTATTCCACGTGTTAGAAATTAAGCTTGAATAGCGTTTTGCGCCTGTACCCACATAGTCGTTGTAGCCGACTTCTGGTGTAATAATAAATTTAAATCCTTCATTATCTAAGGGGTTTATAGTTTGCAGTGCCATAGTGCCAGATATTCCACCTGCAATTTTGTCGGCAGAATAGGCTTTAATTACATGAATTTGTTTAAATAGTTCGGCAGGTAAAATATTGAAGTCGAAAGAACGATCGCGCTGTTTTTGCACTCGACTATCCATTGGTGAATCATTATTTGCCAATACAGGCATACCGTTGAGTGTTACCAAACTAAAATCAGGATAACTGCCACGTATTGATACTTGGCGACCTTCGCCTGCTTCGCGAGTAATGGCTACACCCGGAATATACTGTAAGGCTTCAGCCAAGTTAGTATTGGGAATGTCGGTAATATCTTGTGCAGAAATGGCTTCGCTAATCGTTTTATTATTGTGTTTTAAGTTTCGTGAGCGAGCCAACGAATAGCGGATACCCTTTACTGTTATTTCTTCAAGTGTTTCTTTATTGGTCGTTATTTTTTGTTGAAAAATAACAAAACCCTTGTCTTGAATTTTATATGTTAATTCACTGTCTTCTAACAAATAATCCAATGCTTGAGCAAGTGTATGATCGCCAATTAAGGTGGATGTAGTTTTGTCGTCGATAAGTGAAGGGTTACTACTAAAAGAGACTGCATACGCATTTGCTACTTCTCTTAAGCTGTCACTGAGAGAACCGGCAGGTATATAAACAAACGTATGTATGTTTTTTGCGGCACTTGGTATTGCTGTTAAGCAACTAACAGCAATAAAAAAGTACACTAAAATACGTTTATTTAATGTACACACATGTTTTAGCATAAGAGTTTAATCAACATACTTCATTTAAGGTCGCGTTAAATGAAGTTCGTTGCTCTTTTTTTCTACATTCCAGTTGTAAGTAGATGCTATTAGCATAAGGCTTTGTTGCGGCGTTTCGAGATTAAATCGTCCGCTAATTAAAGTATTATTTAGTGCGTTATCTACTTTAATTACCATAGGGCTATAACGCTGCAATTGCTTAATAACAGTGGTTAGAGGTTCTTTTTTTGCATCAATCCAACCCATTCGCCAAGCAGGGAGTTGTGTCAACTGCTGGCTATAATCTACAGCTATATGTCCATTTTTTATAACAGCTTGTTGAGAGGGAATTAATATCACTTTATCTAAGGCCGAGACTTCTACCCTGCCTTCGTACACTGTTACCACTACTTCATCCTTATTGCGCTCTACATCAAAAGAAGTACCTAGTACTTTAATGCTTGCTTGTCCGGAATTTATTATAAATGGCCGTGTTTTATCTTTGGCTACATCAAAAAAAACCTGTCCTTTTTTTAATTCGATTTGCCTAGAGTGTGGTAGTAAGTGCGCAGTCAACTCACTATCTGCATTTAAGTGTAAATATGAACCGTCATCTAATAACTTAGATACACGTTTGCCTAAACGTGCTTCTAAAAGCTGAGGTAGGTTAGTTTCAACTGCTGTTTTTGCAATAGGTGTTGGTGTAAACGCTTGTTGAGATATAGAAAGCCAGTACACTGCAAAAGCAATAGCGCTAAAACTAGCTGCTAAGGCGAGCATAGGGAAAGCCCTAGAACGTTTAGCATTAGGCGTAATTATTGGAGTCGGTAAACTATATTGTTTAGTGTAAATGTGTAGAGCCTGTTTAACAGCAGGATCGCCAAATACATTGGCTATTTTCTCAAATGCAGCCTTATTTTCTGTGCATTTTAACCAAAGCGATAGTTCTTTACGGTCATGATCATTTAAATCATTAATCCGATCTACCCAATCTGCTGCCTGTTCTAAGCGTTGTTCGTTCATTAAAAAACCTAACCTGCGTTGATTAAATATAAAGAGCGTAAAAGTGTAATAAAGGGGACATTTTTATTGATTTTTTTCTATGTGAAGCGTTATTTGTATCATTGCGCGCGTAATATGTTTTTTTACAGATTCTTGGCTCATATTTAACTGCAGACTAATTTCTTCGCGACTTAATCCGTTAATACGTCGAAGCTTAAATACTTTTCTTCTTAAAGGTGGCAACTCTTCCAACGCGCTTTTAACAAGCTCGAGCTTTTGCTCTGTAATAGACTGCGCCTCTGGATCGCTATTATCATCTGTAAAAAGCTCAATATCTTCTGCTTTATTTGGTTGGCTTTTATTTTTTTGCCAATCACTATACATAACAGACTTTGCGACTTGATTTATGTACGCCTGAAAGTTTTCAATTTCTAATGTGTCATTTCTATTTAAAGTTCTCAGCAAAGCTTCTTGGACTAGGTCGTCTACGTCATCGGTATTATTTGTTCGACGACTAACAAACTTACGAATATGGCTGATAACGTTTTTTACATCGCTTTGTTCAGAAGAAATATTTAAATTCGATGGCAGGGGGCTTTTAAAAGTCTTCATTACTCAGTCTAGAATTTTATTTTAAATAAATACTAAGTGAATAATATGACCAATTGATTACAGGTACGGTTGGGCGATTAAGTAAATTAAAGTAATGATACGAAGAATAAATTATCATTTAGAGCATCTTAACGCTTTAGATAGGGTTTAATTTTAGGCATAGAGTATTTGAGCAAATAACGCTTTGAGAAAGACTAAATTTTTGGAGGTACTATATTCCCTTGTTATCACTTATTTGAATGTTCTTTTGGCGAGATTAGCGTATGACTAGAGGGCTTAAGCGCTTTTCGGCAGATCAGCTAGTTTTATATTAGCTTAAAAAATGACATAGAAAAGTTAAAATAATAGTATCAAACTTAGTAAAAGTGCAGCTATTTTTATTGATTAGGATCAACAAAGCAACAGAGAAAAATAGGCATAATTTATGGCTGAAATTTACACCTAAAAATAAAATGGTGAGTTACGAATGTGTGCTACGATTTAATGAAAAACAAAGGTTTTTTATTGAACTTGGATTGTATGAAAAGCAGTCAAAAAACATTTCATTTAAATCTATCTTTTTGTTTTGTAATGATATTAATTGAAAAGGCTTATAAGTGGCTTTACTCATAAATAGTAAATGCATTAACTGCGATATGTGTGACCCAGAATGCCCTAATGAGGCTATTTATATGGGCGCTAAAATATACCAAATAGATGCAAACAAATGTACAGAGTGTGTAGGGCATTATGATAAACCTACTTGCGTAAGTGTTTGCCCTATTGACTGCATAAAGCCCGATCCGAATAAGCGTGAAACTTTGGACGAACTAGCAGAAAAATTTGTGCGGGTAACTGGCAAATAACTCGTCAGGTATTTTGCTAAGCAGCTTTTAATTTAGGCTAAAAACACTACTTACATTAATTATTTAGGTTGTAGCTAAGGTCCTCTGTCATGCATTTTTAGTTTCAATCAAATCTTATTACCTTCATTAATTATCAACTATATTGTGTTATCTTAAGGCTTTATAAACTCAAGTATTAATCTAAGTTTTAGATTGCATTCTATAGGAGTCTATTTTGGATATAGGTATTAACGCTATTCAGGCTGTATCTTCAAAACAAGCCATATTTATTAATGATGAGTGCCGAGTATTTGTAATTGGCGATCTTGATGGTGATTTACCGGCCTTAAAAAACGCACTTAATAACGTAAATTTTAATCCTGAAAGAGATACTTTGTTTTGCCTAGGCGATTTTGTTGATCGCGGGGATAAAACATATGACTTATTTACATACTTACAAGCCATTAGGGCATGTATGATATTAGGTAATCATGAGCATTTAATGTTGGAATCATTATTAAGTAATGATATAGCGGCTTTTAAATTATGGACTGACAATGGTGGCAATTGGCACAAGTCGGTATCGAGTGAAAAGCTCAGTGTTATGTGCGATGAGTTACTAACTAAACCGCTTTCAATAGTACTAGAGTATCGTGGTTATACAATAGGGTTGTCTCATACATTTGCACAATCGTGGGATTGGGAAAATTACCCTGATGATAAATCGCTAATCGTGCAATCTTTGTTGTGGGATCGCGAAGTAGTTAAACAAAATAAGGTAGTTAAAAGTCATGGAGTCGACTTTTCAATACATGGACATAACTCAACTAAAGCGCCTTTTTGGGTTGGTGATAGTTATCATATAGATACAAATTATTATGGTGGAAAGCCGACATTACTCGAGCTTTCAGAGGTTATTGCTACGCTTGATTAACCAAGCGCTATTTAGCAATTATTACTTCTTTCAAATATCATCCGGCAGTTTTGCTTTTTAAAGTATAAACTGCTGACTACCACATCAAATTATCCCCTTCGTATTTTTGTATACACTTTATGATGATTTATGCATTGTAATTATTCATTAAGCTATTAAATACCACAAAGCCGCTCTTAGTTTGTTAATTGAGAGTGGTTTTGAAGTGTGGGTTGGATTTTAAGTTTCATTCAATAGGTATTAATACAGTTATATGAGACGTTTATTTAGTTTTAATATTGATGATTAACAAACGGTTAAGTTTGGCTGTGTAGAATTGGGAACAATTTTTGCCATTTCGTAAATAATTTACGTAAAAGGACTAACTTCTCGCTTTAGGTTTTATATAAGCAGATTTAAATGGAACAGCCTCTCACATGATAGTAGCAAGCATATACCCTTTCCCTTTTTCAACGTTTTGTAAGTCGTCACTTTATATATCAATTTTTTCTGCTTTGGGTTCTACGTGTGCTTTTGCAGCGCAAGAAAACCCGCAGCACGCAAAAGGTATGGAAGTAATAGAAGTACGTGGTATCCGTTCAAGTATGGCCGAAAACTTAGATGTAAAACGTATGTCGGGATCTGTAGTTGATGCCATTACCGCGGAAGACATTGGAAAGTTCCCTGATAAAAACGTTGCAGACTCACTTCAGCGTGTACCCGGTGTGGTAATTGAGCGTGACGGCGGGGAAGGTTCATCGGTTAGTATTCGTGGTTTATCGTCAGAACTTACCTTTACACAACTTAATGGTAATTTTATTGCGTCTTCCCCGGGGGAGCCTTCGCGTTCGTTTGATTATGCTTTGTTACCGTCTTCAATGATTGAAAGCGTAGAGGTTTATAAATCGCCAGAAGCACGCTTAGATGAAGGTGGGGTTGGTGGTACTGTATTAATGCATAGCCGAAAACCTCTGAGTATGGATGCAAACTCAGGTGTATTTAATGTAGAGAGTACTTACGCTGATGTTACAAAAGAGTACGAACCGCAGTTTACGGGTTTATATTCATGGAAAAATGACAACGAAAACTTTGGTGTATTAGTTGGCTATACCTATCAGGAACGGACAAACAGAACGCTTTCGGGCGGTACTGATGCTAATGTATGGCGCTATACTGGCACTGGGCAAGCAACAGATATACATGGTAATACAGTTGATAACAATAACGGTTGGGATACTATTAATGATGCAAACGGCAACAGTTACGATGGCGTTTGGTTTCCGCAAGTTGTTCGAGGTTCTGTTCTTAACGAAAAACGTGAGCGCGAAGGGATTCAATTTAGTTCCCAGTGGCGACCAACAAATCGTTTAGAGCTTGGCTTTAATTATTTTGGTTTTACACTTGGGCAAGACAGAACAGAATCTGTGATTGATATACCAGAGTGGTCTTTAAATCCTGATTTTTTGACGGATGTAAATCTTGATGAGTCGGGCACTATTGTTACTGGTATGCAATACGATGCAATGGCAAGTGGTGTCGAAAATGATATGCAATTTCCGTGGATGCGTGGCAGCTACGTACGTGAGGAATCTACCTCCGATACCTTTGATTTTAATTTAACCTATGAAGGTGATAATTTTAAAGCGCGCTTTGTAATTGGTAATACACAATCAGAGGGCGGCCCAGAAGAAAGCTGGGAAGCGGCGTATAAAAGTTCTAACGCGGGCGAAAACGCAGCCACTATTCAAAACGCAGCTCAAACGGCTGGCTGGTCGCTCAATCAAAATAATGTGTCACTTAATATCGACCCTAATACATTAGTTAATTTACAAAATGGAGTTGGAGGCGGTCGTGATACGGGCTCTTCAAACTCAAGCTTTGTACGCAGTGAGCTAGAAGAAGATTACTACCAAGCTGATGTGGATTTTTATGTAGATTGGGGCTTTTTAAAAACAATTAGAACCGGTGTTAAGTACCGCAACTCAATTCTTCACCGTGAAACCGGCAACACCTTCTTTTTAGATCCAAATTTTGATATTGCTGCAGGGGAAGCAAGTGAACAAGGTATTACCCGTTTTGATAGCTACCAATGGAATGGTGGAATGCCATTAGCTCAAAATGTATTTACTAGTGAGAATAATATTGCAGGTGGTTTTGATATAAACCAAATGCCAAGTATCGACTGGAATAAATACCGCGATATGGTCACTGCTAGTTATGTACCTTATACGCGCATTGAAGATAATTTTGTTTACGATATAGAAGAAAAAATATCGGCTTTTTATATACAAGGTGATTTTGAATTTAGTGAAGTCAGAGGTAATTTGGGTGTGCGTGTTGTGCAAACAAAAACACTTACTTCATCTACTGACTTATATACCTACCAATTAGATCACACAAATGATGAAACAGGTGAGCCAGTAACAGGTGACGCTCGTTTTGTAGAAGACTATCAATTAGTCACTCAGCAAAACAAAGACACTCAAGTTTTGCCAAGCTTTAATATAGCGTGGGATGCAACCGACGATTTAGTTATTCGTGGGGCAATAGCTAAAGTAATATCTCGTTCTGACTATAGTGATTTAGGTGCGCAGCAGCGCATTACCTATGTATCAGGTGAATGGGCAGAAGATAGAGCCGCATTTAACGAGCTTCCTGGTTTTAGCGGTAGTGGCGGAAATAAAAACTTGAAACCATTTGAATCAGTTCAAGCTGATTTATCTATTGAGTATTATTATGGCGAAGGTTCTGCTGTTGGGTTGGCACTTTTTCATAAAAAAGTAGATAACTTTGTTGTGCCACTGGTGATCGACGTAGAGCAAAACTTTGCTGGTAAAAATAATATAGTGGATGCAGGGACTATTAATATAGCCCCTTACAGCACTGTAGGTAATGGCACCGATGCAGTATCAAAAGGCGCGGAAGTATTTATTCAGCATGCCTTTGATAGTGGTTTTGGCTTTTACGCAAATTACACCTATAACAAAACCAATAAAGCAGATGTAACAATTAATGGTGAAGAATTTGGTCAGTCGGCCTTAATAGGTAGTGCAAAGTATCAGTACAACACCTCTGTTTATTATGAAGGAGATTATTTTAATGTACGTGCTTCTTATAATAAGCGCGGCGAAACAGTACTCGGTTTAAATAGCGGATTAAATGTATACCAAGACCCTTACGAGCAACTCGATGTAAATGCATCCGTAAATTTATACGACGGGCTTAGCTTTACCGCAGCGGTTATTAATTTAACTAAATCTGAATCAGTAACGCGTTTAGGAAATGACACCGATGCGCGATTACTCAATACTAGCTACTCAGGTCGTCGTTTTTACGCGGGCTTTAACTATAGCTTTTAGATAAATGACTTAATAGCTGGTCTGTAGACAGTATTTTTTGATAGCGCAGGCCATAACAAACACTTTAATAGGCGTTAAATGTTAATAAAGTGCTAGTTATGTTGTGTTTTTAATGCGTTTAGCTCAAATTCTCAGCGAACAGTGATTTATTTAAAGTTTTGTCAATAAAACGCTTGCGTAAAAATCTGTTCTCCCTATAATGCGACCCCACTGAGACGGGAAACGCTGAAGCATAGCAAGGCACGAACTACTCACAGAGTTAAATAAAACTTCGGTTTTAAATCTTCCAAAAGAAAGTTTAAAACAAAGTGTTGACTCGAAAAATAAAGGGTGTATTATTCGCATCCCTTGAGACGCTAAAGCGACTCAAAACGTTCTTTAACAATATAAAGCAATCATCTGTGTGGGCACTC
>NZ_JACJEO010000002.1:0-245097 GCF_014164115.1 Pseudoalteromonas sp. SG45-2 | reverse complement strand
GTAGATGAACGAAAAGAAAGATTAGATTTAACAATAAACTAATAGTCATGACTGCTTTGTCGGAATATTTGTCGTTAAACAGGCCAAAGCTAACTTCCGCTTTCGTATCTTTGCAGTCTTAATCTCTATGTGTCTCAAGGTCGGATTATGGCACGTGCCAGACTCTAACTTCGAGTCTGGCTTAGGTTCAAATTTAAGCATCGATCTGTTCTGATACTTCTAACGCATCATCAACTTCTATTCCCAAGTACCTGACAGTGCTCTCTAGTTTTCTATGGCCAAGTAGAAGCTGACAGGCTCTTAAATTTTTAGTTTTTTTGTAAATTAGTGATGGTTTGGTACGTCTCATTGAATGAGTGCCATATTGAGTCTTATCTAACCCAATTGAGGTGACCCAAGAGTCAACTATACGTCCATATTGACGGGTTGAAAGGTGTTCAGAGGAATGAATTCGTGACTTAAACAAGTAATCATAAGAATTGAGAGTAAATTGCTCTATGAGCGCCACAATTGATTTCCTTGTATTTCCAGTAATTTCAAATTGAACAGGCATACCAGTCTTTTTTTGAACGACTATTGCCCGTGATTGGATTGCTTTACCATGTGCAATGTCATTAACTTTTAGTGAAACTAAATCACACCCTCTTAGTTTGCTATCTATGGCTAGGTTAAATAGTGCTAGATCTCTTATTTTATGAAAAAGTTCCAGTCGTATTCGGATAGCCCATATTTGCTGTAATTTTAGAGGTAACTTTTGTCCTACAAGCTTATTTTTATTCCAAGGCTCTTTAGGCTGATATATAGTTAACTGGTGCATTAGTTGTACTCCGGTGTTTATGGAGTTTTAAGCTTAGCTCGCTACAAAAGAATTCGGGTATGAGCGAAAACCAGTCATTGTAGTTCGAGCAATTTTACTTCGTATTGATATACTAATGTCATGATTAAAGTTGATTTTATGGTTGGACGATGAAAACAATAGGCAAGTTGGCTAAAGAACTTGATATAGGCGTAGAAACTATACGGTTTTATGAGCGGGAAGGCTTGATAAAACAGCCTCAAAAACCTCAAAATGGTTATCGTGTCTATGACGACTCAATCACCAAACAATTACAATTCATCTGTAAGGCCAAAGCACTTGGCTTTACTCTAAAAGAAGTGGCTTCATTGATGTCAATGGATGGCGATTGTGCCAAAGTAGAATCCCTAGGCTTGCTGAAATTGAACGTAATTCAAAATAAGATAGCTGACCTTCAACGCTTAGAAGTCGTCATAAAAGAAATGACTAATTCATGCCGCAACAATAACGATCAATCCCACTGCCCAATAATCGATTCGCTAAAATAGTATTGACTCCGTACCTACCTACGGAGTTCATACTCAAATCATTCAAATAATGTTAGACGTTAAAAATGATTAATAAGATTTTAGATAAAGTTAGCTCAGGTGGTGTTTGGCTTGCGGCTCTTAGTTGTACGGGGTGCTTCCCCGCACTCGGCTCGTTAGCATCAGCATTAGGATTAGGCTTTCTCTCTCACTTTGAGGGAATTGCTGTAAATACCTTGTTACCTATATTTGCAACTCTGGCATTGTTGGTAAATTTGTATAACTGGTATAAAAACCAAAATCATGCGAGAGGTATTCTTGGGGTTATTGGCCCTATAGCGGTTTTGTTAACCCTCTATCCACTATGGCAATACGAATGGAGCACTTATTTGTTTTATGTAGGTATTTGTTTGATGATTGTAATGTCCGTATTAGACATTGTTAAACCTTTGAAGGAGCAAACATGCAAAGTATAGAGTTAAATTCTACCATTACTTGCCCTGAGTGTGGCTTCAGTAAAACTGAAGAAATGCCAACCAACGCTTGCCAGTGGTATTATGAATGTGAATCTTGCAAAGTTCTCCTAAAGCCTTTGAAAGGCGATTGTTGCGTATATTGCTCTTATGGAACAGTGAAATGCCCGCCAATTCAAGAAGGTCAAAGTTGTTGCGATAGCTAAATGACAGTCTATTAATGGCAATGAGAAGGCATAAAAAGAAATAGTGAAATGTCAGCAATCGTATCATTGCAGCCTTTATCACTAAGTCACTCAAGGGCTGCTTTTGGCACTGGGCTGTCATTGATATTAACTATTAACTCAGCTCTTTTATCGCCCTACTTATCCCATCTAAACTCAGTGCATACATGCGGTTGTTCATGAGCTCTTTGATAAAGCCAATTGATTGATAGTACGGCCAGTGTTCAACGGGTTGTGGGTTGAGCCAGGCGACTTTATCAAAGTGGTTTGTTATACGTGATAACCATGCACTGCCGGGCTCTTCGTTGTAATGTTCTACCGAGCCGCCCGCATAAGCTATTTCGTAAGGGCCCATAGTGGCATCGCCGACAAATATGACTTTGTAGTCGCTGGTAAATTTATTAATCAGCATCATGGTGTCAATCACGTTTGAATGGCGGCGTGCGTTGTCTTGCCAAACGTGCTCGTATAAACAGTTATGAAAGTAGTAAAACTCTAGGTGTTTAAATTCGCTGTGAGCGGCGCTAAATAATTCTTCGCAGGTGTGGATATAGTCATCCATTGAGCCGCCAATATCAAACAGCATGAGTACTTTTACTGCATTGTGGCGTTCGGGTGCCATTTTTACATCAAGCATGCCGCCTTGCTTTGCAGTAGCGCGAATGGTCTCGTTTAAATCAAGCGTGTCGCTTGCGCCAGTGCGGGCAAACTTTCGTAACTTTTTAAGGGCGAGTTTAACTGTGCGCGAACTAATTTCTCTGTCGGTGTCGAGGCTTTTGTATTCTCGTTTATCCCACACTTTTACCGCTTGGCGGTTACGGTTGCCGTCTTGCCCTATACGCACGCCTTCGGGGTTATAGCCGTATGCACCAAAAGGTGATGTGCCGCCAGTGCCCACCCATTTATTGCCGCCTGCGTGGCGTTTTTGTTGCTCTTCTAAACGCTCTTTTAGGGTTTTCATAAGCTCGTCGAGTCCGCCCATAGCTTTAAGTTGAGCTTTTTCTTCATCGCTTAGGTTTTTTTCAAACTCTTTACGTAGCCAATCTTCAGGTAAGTTGTGTTGTTGCTTTAAACTCTCGAGCAAATCAAGGTCAGCAATACCACTAAAGTAGTCGCTAAAGGCTTTATCGAATCGATCAAAATGCGTTTCATCTTTTACCATGATGGTGCGCGCTAGATGGTAAAAGGCGTCTACGTCGGCAAATATAACGCCTTTTTTTAAGGCGTTAATTAAATCGAGCAGTTCGCGCAGGCTCACAGGTAGGCGGTATTCACGCAGTTTGAAAAAAAATGCTATCAACATCTTAACGACGGCTCATAAAGGCTAATTTTTCGATTAGGCTTATGTCTTGCTCGTTTTTAAGCAGTGCGCCAAACATGGGCATTAATCCGCCTTTTTTAGCTTTGTCGTGCAGTGTTTTTGCGTCTATGTCTTCTGCCATTAAAAGTTTTAACCAATCGAGTAATTCGCTGGTGGATGGCTTCTTTTTAAGGCCGTTTGCTTCGCGTAGATTAAAAAACACTTCGAGTGCTTGGCGTACTAAATCTTGTTTAACGTTAGGGTAGTGCACGTCAATAATTTGCTGCATTTCGTCGCTGCTAGGAAAATCAATGTAATGAAAAAAGCAGCGGCGTAAAAATGCGTCCGGCAATTCTTTTTCGTTATTTGATGTGATGATTACAATAGGGCGCTCTTTTGCGACAATGCGCTCGTTAGTCTCATAAACATGAAACTCCATTTTATCAAGCTCAAGTAGTAGGTCGTTTGGGAACTCTATGTCGGCTTTGTCTATTTCATCAATTAAAAGCACTGGGCGTTTGCCGTTAAGCTCTGCATACGTAAATGCCTGCCAAAGCTTACCTTTAACGATGTAGTTGCCAATATTGTGTACACGCTCGTCACCTAGTTGGCTGTCGCGCAGGCGCGAAACCGCGTCGTACTCGTATAAACCTTGCTGCGCTTTAGTAGTCGATTTTATATGCCACTGAATAAGCGTGGTATCTAAGCTTTTAGCCAACTCCTCAGCCAGCATGGTTTTACCTGTGCCAGGTTCGCCTTTAATTAAAAGTGGTTTTTCGAGCATAATGGCAGCATTTACAGCTTGTTTAAGCGCGCTACTCGCTATGTAATTGTCAGTTGAATTAAATTGCACGGTGTACCCTTGTCTGGTCTGAGCAGTAAGTTATTTTGTTATAATGCCATAGTTAAGCAGCAGGTCCAATATAAGCAAAACGCTGTATGACCTCACCTTCTTTTTCAACAGTTTCTAAAAACATACTAAGTGGGCGCGCCCATATACCAAATTCACCATAAAGTGCTTGGTAAATCACAAGCTGTTCCTCGGTTTCGCTATGGGTGGCAACATGAATAACTTTATATTGCGGGCCTTTGTAGTGTTGGTATATGCCTGGTTTTAGGGAAAGTGGTTTTATTGCTGTAGTCATGTTTTGATCTCTTGTATAATTTGGCTTTGCACTTTTAATGTTAACTAATTTGCCAATACTATGAACTATATTTCTTTAGATGATTACAAAAAGGCGTGGGTTTTTCGCCACAAAGATTTACCTGTATCTGATGAAGACGCAGCAAAAATAAAGCCTATGAGCGACGAGCGCGCAGCCGTACTTTGGACAACCATGGTGAGCCGTGAGTTTGATCACCCTGATTTTTTTGAAGACACCGATTGGTGTGGTCAAGAAAAAAGCTTTAGCCAAGAAGTAGATTGGCAAGATGCGTGGGAAAATGGCGATGCGTTACCACCAGAAGCAATCTTAACGTTTTTAGATTGGGAAGCTAACACCACGGTTTATTTTTGTATGGCACGCGATAATATTATCGAAACGACGTTTGATGTATTTAAACGCAATTGGCAAAACTTTATGTTTTTAGCTGATGGCAGTTTATTGATTGGTAAAAAGCGTAATACGGTTGTGCAATTTTTAGAATCAGGTAAAGCAAAATTAGGTGAAAAGCCAAGCGCTTAAAATAGTGCGCTGCGCTTAAAAAACATTCAATACTGTGTTATAAAACATTTACCTGAATATTTTTGAGTACAGCTTTTGGTCGCTAAAAATCAGTCACTTGGTGCTCAACAGCAAGTTGAAATTTGGCAAACTGATGCACAAAAAGTGTTGTATGCACAATTGTGCAATGCGTTTTATCAGCGTGAGGTTCAGCGATTAGTTGCAGAGCCTAATGCCGATAAACTGCGCCGCCAGTTAAAAAGCCTACCTTATTATATTGAGCGAGCGGCAACGTTAGTTGCCAATGGTGACACGCCTTTTACGCTTGATGCACAAAATGGTACGTGGCTTGAAAAGCAAAAACCGACCCCACCCGATGTGAATGTTCAAGCTAATGAACTTTTTTATCAAACGTATGCCAAAGTGGGGCTTATTGTGCCCGTTATATTGCATGGCTACGATCAGGTGCGTCTTAGAATAGACAGTATCGATCAGTTAGGCGAAAATAAGCTGCATTGTAACGAGCTTGGTTGGTTTGATTTTTTAGGAAATGGGCTAGAGCAGCAAAATGCTCAGCTAATAAAGCCAAGTAAAGTGAGTTTAACCGCTGCATGTTGCGGGCATCAGTGGCAATTTTCGAAGCGTTGCATGCCACGGGTTTTATCACTACGCGAAATGCTTTTAGCGGGTAGTATTAATTGGCGCAATTTAAAGCGCCCCTTAGCGTATTAAAGTTAAGGTATTTGGAATTTAAAATAAGGAGTGTTAAATGCGTATTTTTCAAGTTGGCTTACTGTGCTTAGCACTGTTTGTACAATACAGGTTATGGTTTGGTCATAATGGTTTACAAGACTACACACGACTAAAAGGTGCAGTAACGTCGCATCATCAAACCAACGAAAAACTCATTAAACGTAATAAAGTACTTAAAGCAGATATTGAAGACTTAAAGCTTGGCCAAGAAGGCATTGAAGAGCGTGCACGCAACGAATTGGGAATGATTAAACCGGACGAAACATTTATTCGTGTTTTACCGGGCAAACAATATGACAAATAAACAGACTATTGCAGCAATTGTACCTGCTGCGGGTGTTGGCAGTAGAATGCAGCACAATGCGCCTAAGCAATATATACAATTAGCCGGTAAAACCATTTTAGAACACACCTTAGCTAAACTTTCTCAATTACCTCAATTACGCACTATTGTTGTTGCCCTTAGCGACAGCGACCCCTATTTTGACGAACTCCCACTGCTTGATAATCGCATTGTGCGAGCCAGTGGCGGAAAAGAGCGAGCCGACTCGGTGCTCAATAGCTTGCTTTTTTTAGCGCCTAACCCACCAACATGGGTATTGGTGCATGATGCTGCTCGTCCATTAGTTAATATCAGTGATATAGAACGTTTAATTGATGAATGCATTAACGCTGATGAAGGCGGTATTTTAGCTAGCAAAGTAAAAGACACTATAAAACGCGGCCACACTCATGCCCTACAAACTGTGCCGCGAGATGATTTATGGCAAGCACTTACCCCGCAGTTTTTTAAATATGACGAGCTTAAAAATGCACTGCAAAACGCATTAGCAAGTGGGGCTACTATTACCGATGAAGCCAGTGCAATTGAGTGGGCGGGTAAACCGGTTAAGCTTGTAGCAGGTCGTAGCGATAATATTAAAATAACCACGCCAGAGGATTTAGATCTGGCTGGGTTTTTATTACATAAACAACAAAACGAGAGTGGATTATGATACGAATTGGCCATGGTTTTGACGTACATAAATTTGGCGGCGAAGGCCCGTTAACTATTTGTGGTGAAAAAATTGATTACCCACAGGGCTTTTTAGCGCACTCAGATGGTGATGTTGCTATTCATGCATTATGCGATGCTATTTTAGGCTCACTTGCAATGGGTGATATTGGTAAGCACTTTCCCGATACGGCAAGCGAGTATGAAAATATCGATAGCCGTATTTTACTTCGCCATGTGGTGGGCTTAGCTAAAGAACAAGGTTATGTACTTGGTAATGGCGATGTGACTATTGTTGCTCAGGCACCAAAAATGTTGCCACATATTCAAGCTATGCGCGCTAATTTAGCCAGCGATTTAAATTGCGACCTTAGCCAAATTAACGTTAAAGCCACTACTACCGAAAAGCTAGGCTTTGAAGGGCGCAAAGAAGGTATTTCGAGCCATGCGGTGGTTATTATGAGTAAAGAGCTTGCGAGTACAAAAAACGCATGAGCGATTTAAATTATTTATACGGTGCACCGCTTTCTAAAGCTGATTTTAAAACCACAGCTGAAGACTTTATGGTTGATGAAGACTTAGGTATAGAATTTACCGGCAGTGGCGAACACGTGTGTTTGCAGGTGGTTAAAAAAGGCGAAAACACGCAATACGTTGCAAAGCTAATTGCACAGCGTGCGGGTGTTTCACCGCGAGACGTAAGCTATGCAGGCATGAAAGATCGCCACGGCGTGTGCTCACAGTGGTTTAGTGTAAAAGTACCAATTAAAAAGCCTATCGATTTTAGTGATTTAAATAGTGAGAGTATTTTTATTGTGTCGCAACAGCGCCACGACCGTAAGTTACGTACGGGCTGCCACAAAGGTAATAAATTTACTATTACGCTTCGTAACGTAACCAAGCCACTTGATATTTTATGTCGTATTAACGCAGTACGCGCAGGTGTGCCTAATTACTTTGGCGAGCAGCGCTTTGGGCATGGCGGTCATAACTTAGTTATGGCTGAAAAAATGTTTGCCGGTGAGCGTATTCGCGATAAAAAGTTGCGCGGTATTATTATTTCAGCAGCACGATCGCATGTATTTAATCAGTTAGTGAGCTTACGTGTAAAAGAGCATGGTTTAGCTAAAACAATGCACCGTGAAGTATTTATGCTCAGCGGCAGCAATGCATTTTTTGAAGATGCAATTAATGACGAAAACATAGAGCGATTAGCTACCGGCGATATTATGATGTCGGCACCTATGGTGGGAAAAAGCGAAAAAGGCTTAACCGAACAAGAAAAAATATGGCTTGCACCTTTCCAAACATGGTGTGATGGTTTAGGTGAGTTAGGCCTTAAAAATGAGCGCCGAATGCTGCGCTTAATTCCACAAAACTTAACCGTTGAAACACTTGATGAAACCACACTAAAACTAAGCTTTGGTTTGCCAAAAGGGTGTTTTGCAACCGCATTATTACGTGAGCTGGTGGATTACACTGATGCTAGCACTCGAGAGCGCAAAGAAAAGGATAATGGCATAAATGAAGATACTGTTAAGTAACGATGATGGCGTAAATGCCAAAGGCATTGCGGTTTTATATCAGGCGCTTATACAAATTGCAGATGTAACCCTTGTTGCACCTGATCGCAACTGTAGTGGTGCGAGTAATTCTTTAACACTTATGAACCCGCTACGAGCGACTACACTCGAAAATGGTTTTATGTCAGTTAATGGCACACCCACTGATTGTGTACATTTAGGTGTAAATCAGCTAGCTGATGAAAAGCCCGACCTTGTTGTTGCAGGTATTAACCATGGTGCCAATTTAGGCGATGACACGCTTTATTCCGGTACTGTTGCCGCTGCAACTGAAGGTCGCCATTTAGGTCTGCCTGCAATTGCGGTATCGCTTTGCTCACATAATGGCGATCATTTTGAAACAGCCGCTGCTGTTACCGTAAATATTATTAAAGGCTTGGCTTCGCATCCGCTTCCAAAAGATCAAATAATAAATATTAATGTGCCAGATATTCCATTAAGTGAATTAAAAGGGGTGCAAGTAACACGTTTAGGTGCTCGTCATAAAGCTGAAACGATGACGAAACAAACCGATCCTTGGGGGCGTGATATTTATTGGTACGGATCGCTTGGCACCGAAAGCGATGCTGGTGAAGGCACCGACTTTTACGCAATCAATAATGGCTATGCCTCAGTTACACCACTGAGTGTTGATATGACAGCTAAAGATAGCTTAAAGGCAGTAGGAGAATGGTTAGCCGATTTGGAGATTAATCGTGCTCGCTAATTATACCCGCAGTGCTAAAGCGCTTTCTGACTTACTAAAGCGTGAAGGTGTTGAAGATACGCAAGTACTTAGTGCTATAGCTGATATTCCGCGCCATATTTTTATAGATGATGTGCTAAAACACAAAGCCTATGAAAATACAGCGCTCCCTATTGGGCAAGGGCAAACAATTTCTCAGCCCTACATAGTAGCGCGCATGACAGAGCTACTTCGTTTAGCTGGTGTGCGCAATAAAGTGCTAGAAATAGGTACAGGATCTGGCTATCAAACTGCAATATTGGCCAAAACGTTTACAAAGGTTTACTCGGTAGAGCGTATTAAAACACTTCAGTGGCAGGCAAAAAGACGTTTGCAGCAACTCGATTTATATAATGTAACCATGAAGCATGGCGATGGTTGGCAAGGCTGGCAATCACAAGCGCCGTTTGATGGTATTATAGTGACTGCTGCGGCCTCTAAAGTTCCGCAAGATTTACTTGCTCAGTTGGCCGATGGTGGCGTGTTATTAGCCCCAATTGGTGAGAGCGATCAAAAATTAGTAATGGTTATCCGCAAAGGCGATAATTATAAAGAGCATGTTATTGCTCCCGTTAGATTTGTGCCGTTAGTACCTGGCGATATTGAATAGGAATTCATTTTGAAGTTGTTTACCAAGTTATACGATATGGCCCTAGTGTGGGCAAAACACCGTCATGCGGAACGTTACTTAGCTGCTATGAGCTTTGCAGAATCAGTTTTTTTCCCGATACCACCTGATGTAATGCTTGCACCTATGTCACTTGCGCAACCAAACAAAGCATGGCGATTTGCAAGCTTTGCCACAATAGCATCGGTTATTGGTGGAGTGGTTGGTTACTTACTTGGTTTTTGGCTATTTGAACCCGTTGTAGAGCCATTGATTGCACAAATGCACTGGCAAGAAAAGTTTGATATAGCACTAAACTGGTTTAAGGATTACGGTGTTTGGGTTGTGTTTTTAGCCGGTTTTTCGCCTATACCATATAAAGTATTTACGATTGGCGCAGGTGTTTTACAAATGGCATTTTTGCCATTTTTAATAGCATCAGCCATTGGGCGCGGTGCGCGATTCTTTTTAGTTTCAGCCTTAATGAAGTGGGGCGGAGCTCAAATGGAGCGAAAATTACGTCAGTATATTGAAATACTTGGTTGGGGATTAGTGGTATTAATTGCGCTAGCTTACTTTTTATTGCGTTAAGCGTTAAAAATATCAATTTTCTAATTTAGGGGAAAAATACAATGAATAAACAGTGTTTACTGTATGTAACTATATTTATTAGTATTTTTCTCTTTGGTTGCTCTTCTCGCCATGTTCCTGCACCTGTTAGTAGCTTAAATAATAATGTTAATGATTTAGGTCATACTGTTAACATTAATGGGGTTAGCTATAAAGTACAAAAAGGAGATACGCTCTACTCTATTGCCTTTAGTGCTGGGCAAGACTTTAGGGAGTTGGCAAAAAACAATTCAATTCCATCACCTTACACAATTTTCCCTGGGCAAAACATCTCCTTACTCCCTAAGCCCGAAAAAACAAAAAGGGATGGAAATTATACGAATTCGAGTAAAAAGTCTATAAAAAAATTACAAAAAAATAACAAAATTTTAAAGAAAGAGCTTGATCCCCCAAAACAACGAGAGTATGTTCAGAAACAAGCCAGTAACAAAATTAGTAATACTAAACGTTTGTCGAGCAGTAAAGTTAAGTGGTTTTGGCCTGCACAGGGCAAAATTACCAAACGCTTTTCTAATAAGGAAAACGGTTATAAAGGTTTACAGATTACTAATCGCAAAGGGGCTTCAGTCTTAGCTGCGGCACAAGGAACAGTGGTATACGCGGGTAACGCCCTTCGAGGTTATGGTAGTTTAATCATATTGAAACATAATGATGATTACCTAAGTGCTTATGCACATAACTCGAAATTACTTGTTAAAGAAAAGCAGAAAGTTAAGGCAGGACAAAAAATAGCAGAAATTGGTAATTCAGAATCTCCGGTCACCGCGCTTCGCTTTGAAATTCGCTACCGAGGGCAAGCTGTCAATCCTGCTAAATACCTACCCTAATTTTTAGGTATTGATAATTGCTCGGGAGAAGGCTTATGGCTAGCGCAGCAAAACTTGACAAACATACTACGACTGACGAAAAGTTCGATGACATCGATGTTGATGAAAGCACAGCTCTACTAGATAAAGTAGACGACGATGAAATCTTTGCTAAAGAAGAAGTAACTAAAAATCTTGACGCAACTCAACTTTATTTAGGCGAAATTGGTTTTTCTCCTTTGCTTAGTGCTGAAGAAGAAGTGTTTTTTTCTCGCAAATCACTTCGAGGGTGTGAAGCCTCACGTAAACGTATGATTGAAAGTAACTTACGTTTGGTTGTTAAAATAGCACGTCGTTACAATAATCGCGGCCTTGCTCTACTTGATTTAATTGAAGAGGGTAACTTAGGCTTAATTCGCGCAGTTGAAAAATTTGACCCTGAGCGTGGATTTAGATTCTCTACTTACGCTACATGGTGGATACGTCAAACAATTGAACGTGCCATTATGAACCAAACGCGTACCATTCGCTTACCTATTCATGTAGTTAAAGAGCTTAATGTCTATTTACGTACAGCGCGTGAGTTAACTCAAAAGCTTGACCATGAGCCAACAGCTGACGAAATTGCAGCTTGCCTAGATAGACCCGTTGAAGACGTTACTAAAATGCTACGTTTAAACGAAAGAATTGCATCAGTAGACATGCCTATTGGTGGCGAAAACGACAGTGTACTACTTGATATCATCCCTGATGAAAAAAGTGCTGGTCCTGAAGGCGAAGTACAAAATAATGATATTAATAAACATATTGTTGATTGGTTAGGTGAATTAAACCCTAAACAACGTGAAGTGTTAGCACGTCGATTTGGATTGCTTGGCTATGAGCCATCTACACTTGAAGATGTAGGTCGTGAAATAGGCTTAACACGTGAGCGAGTAAGACAAATTCAGGTAGAGGCATTACGTCGTCTAAAAGACATTTTGCAACAAGAAGGTTTAAGTACAGATAGCTTGTTTAATCAGTTTTCGTAACTAGTTAAATAGTTTAAGAGACTATGTGTGTTAAAAAGCCGAAGAGTTTATTCTTCGGCTTTTTTTATGCTTGTAAATTAGGTGATATAAATTACAGCAATGCTTTTAGTTTATATAACAAATCGTGCGCTTGGCGTGGCGATAAATTATCAGGGTCGATTGCGCTTAACTGCTCTTCAACTTCTGAAGGTGTACTTTGTGCAATTTCGTTATTAAAAGTAAAGGCTTGTTGCTCTGTATTTGGTGCAGTAACGCTTTGATGATTTTCAAGCAACTTAAGTTTTTGCTTTGCTTGTGCAATCACAGCTTTTGGCACACCTGCAAGAGCTGCTACTTGTAAACCAAAGCTTTTGCTTGCTGCACCGTCGAGAACTGTATGCATAAATGCAATCGTGTCGTTATGCTCTATTGCATCAAGGTGCACGTTTACAAGGCCCGTAGTTTGCTCAGCAAGTTCTGTTAATTCAAAGTAGTGCGTAGCAAACAATGTTTTAGCAGATATTTTTGATGCTAAATGATCGGCTGTTGCATACGCAAGAGAGAGTCCATCGTAAGTACTTGTACCGCGACCAATCTCATCCATTAACACTAAAGACTGCGCCGTGGCATTATTTAAAATAGTCGCTGTTTCGGTCATTTCTACCATGAAGGTTGAACGCCCTGATGCTAAATCATCGCTTGCACCAATACGTGTAAATATGCGGTCGATATTACCAATTTTAGCGCTGTCAGCGGGTACATAACTGCCAATGTGAGCCATTAAAACAATAAGTGCCGTTTGGCGCATATAGGTTGATTTACCGCCCATGTTTGGACCGGTAATAATTAGCATTTTACGTTGGCTGTTTAATTCAACAGGGTTAGCAATAAACGGTTCTTTCATTACTTGTTCAACAACAGGGTGACGACCTTGCTTAATGCTTATATTGTCGTTATCGCACAATTCTGGTTTTGCATAATTGAGTGCGAATGCACGCTCAGCTAAATTGTTTAAAACGTCTAAATCGGCCAATGCTGCTGCCATCATTTGCAACTGCTCAATATGTGGAGCAATAAATCTAAACAGCTCCTCGTATAGTTGTTTTTCAAGCGCGAGAGCTTTTGATTGGCTACCGAGTACTTTATCCTCGTGCTCTTTAAGCTCTGGAATAATGTAGCGTTCGTTATTTTTAAGCGTTTGGCGACGAATGTAGTCGGCTGGCACTAAGTGCGCATTAGCTCTACTTACTTCAATAAAAAAGCCATGTACGCGGTTATAACCAATTTTAAGCGTACTAATGCCCGTACGTTCGCGCTCTCGCAGTTCTAATTGCTCAAGGACATCAGTGGCACCTTTGCTTAAGTTACGCCACTCATCAAGTTCACTATTGTAACCTGGAGCAATAACACCACCGTCACGAATAAGTACCGGTGGGTTTTCTATCACAGCTCGTTCTAATAACGCTTGTAAATCAGGGAGTTCAGGCGAGTGCTTGATGATACCTGCTATACGAGGATCGTTAGCGTCAGCTAACAAAGTATGCAGTGGTGCAAGTGCTTGTAGCGCACTGCGCAGGCGAGTTAAATCACGCGGGCGTGCAGTACAAAAAGCTAGGCGTGCAATAACACGCTCTACATCACCAATCTCTTTTAATGATTCGTGTAATTCACCGCAAAGCTGCGCATCTAAAATAGCGCTAATGGCATTTAAACGTGAATTTAGCTCGTCTTTATTACGAATTGGTGTATGAATACGGCGCTTAAGTAAGCGAGAACCCATAGGTGTGGCTGTTTTATCAAGTACTTGAGCAAGTGTATTTTCAAACCCGCCTGATAAATTAACAGTTAATTCTAAATTTTTACGGGTAGCGGCATCTAAAATAACAGCGTGTTCGTTGTGCTCAAGCGTAATTGCACGAATATGCGGCAGTGCAATACGTTGTGTATCTTTTACGTATTGCATTAGGCAACCTGCAGCAACAAGCGCGCTATGGGCTTTATCAACACCAAAGCCAACTAAATCTTTAGTACCAAACTGATCGCATAATAAATGCTGAGCCGTATCTAAGTCGAATTCCCACTCTGGGCGACGGCGAGCGCCTTTTATATGTTCAATTAAATGAACGTTTTCAAAGCTTTCGCTATACAGAAGTTCGGCTGGTGATAGGCGCTGAATAGTTGAGCTAAAGGCTTCGTCGGTATTTACCTCGACAATATTAAAACGACCAGAGTTAATGTCTAAATAAGCAATCCCGTATAAGCCTTTTTTACTTTGCCAAACGCTGGTAAGGAGATTGTCTTGTCGTTCTTGTAAAAGCGCTTCATCAGAAATTGTACCGGGTGTAACTATACGCACTACTTTACGATCAACAGGGCCTTTACTGGTTGCAGGGTCTCCCACTTGTTCGCAGATAGCGACTGACTCACCCATTTGGACTAGACGTGCTAAGTAGTTTTCTACCGCATGGTAGGGTACGCCAGCCATAGGAATGGGATCGCCGCCAGCTTTACCACGATGAGTTTGCGAAATATCGAGTAATTGAGCGGCGCGTTTTGCGTCATCAAAAAAAAGTTCGTAAAAATCGCCCATACGATAAAACAATAAAATATCGCGATGCTCTGATTTTATTTTTAGATACTGCTGCATCATAGGGGTTTGTTGTTTTATAGTGTGTGGTGCATAAAGATCAAACGACATGTATTTACCCAAAGGCTGAATATGGAGTTACATCAAGAGATTAAAACACTTGCTGCGCAATTAGGCGCTATTTTAACGGATAAATGCTTATGGATCACTACTGCTGAGTCATGTACTGGTGGCGGAGTGAGTTATGCGCTTACCGATACACCTGGAAGCTCAGCTTATATCGACCGTGCATTTGTCACTTATAGTAACCAAGCAAAGCAAGATTTGCTCAATGTTAGTGCTAGTACATTAAATCAATACGGTGCTGTGAGCGAGCAAACAGTCCATGAAATGGCAGTAGGTGCTATTAAAGCAACAAACGCTAATATATCTATAGCTGTATCGGGCATTGCAGGGCCTGGCGGGGCGACAGAAGGTAAACCTGTTGGACTTGTATGGTTTGGCATACAAATTGATGACAAAGTACTGACCTTTAAACAAATATTTACTGGTGATAGGGCTCAAGTAAGACTGCAAGCTATTGTATTTGCATTAAAAAGTGTAATAGATGAGATAAAATGAAAAAATTAGCTTGATACTGTGATTTCATACAGTATACTTGTTCGCATTAGCTGGATTGGAGAACAAAATGAACGATAACAAACAAAAAGCGTTAGACGCAGCACTATCACAAATTGAACGTCAATTTGGTAAAGGCTCAATTATGAAATTGGGTGACAACAAAGCGTTAAACATTGAATCTGTATCTACAGGTTCACTAGGTATTGATATTGCCTTAGGCATAGGTGGCTTACCTATGGGACGTATTGTTGAAGTGTATGGTCCTGAGTCATCTGGTAAAACAACGCTTACTTTACAAGTTATCGCAGAAGCTCAAAAAGAAGGTAAAACATGTGCTTTCATTGATGCTGAGCATGCTCTTGATCCTGTATATGCACAAAAACTAGGTGTAAATATTGATGACCTTTTTGTATCTCAACCTGATACAGGTGAGCAAGCACTAGAAATTTGTGACATGTTAGTACGTTCAAGCGCAGTAGACGTCGTTATTATTGACTCGGTTGCTGCACTTACACCAAAAGCTGAGATTGAAGGCGACATGGGCGACTCGCACATGGGCTTACAAGCACGTTTAATGTCACAGGCATTACGTAAGCTTACTGGTAATATTAAACGTTCTAACACGTTATGTATTTTCATTAACCAAATCCGTATGAAAATTGGTGTTATGTTTGGTAACCCAGAAACAACAACGGGTGGTAATGCACTTAAGTTTTACGCATCGGTACGTATTGATATTCGTCGTATTGGTTCTGTGAAAGAAGGTGATGAAGTTGTTGGTAACGAAACCCGCGTTAAAATTGTTAAAAACAAAGTAGCGCCGCCATTTAAACAAGCTGAATTTATCATCATGTATGGCGAAGGTATTTCTAAGCAAGGCGAGTTAATTGATTTAGGTGTTAAGCATAAAATTGTTGAAAAAGCAGGTGCTTGGTACAGTTACAGTGGCAACAAGGTTGGCCAAGGTAAATCTAACTCAATTAAGTTTTTGAAAGAAAACCCAGAAATTGCAGATGAGATTGAAGGTAAGTTACGCGAAATGCTTTTACTAAAAGCAACTATTGAACCTGAAGACGGTGAAGATAAGTTAGGCGACGATCCAGACCTTTAAACTGCACCCAAATGAGTTTTTAAGCTTGATTTGACCCGAGCTTTGAAAAGCGCTAATCAGTAATGATTAGCGCTTTTTTGTTATTAAAAACTTACATCAGGTTAGATAAAATAAAAACGACACATTAAAAATGTGTCGTTTTTTAATTCAATAGAAAAAAATCTAGAGTCTTTAATTAATCAAATATATTTATAATTGCCAGTTTACAGATAGGGCGTAGTTACGAGGTGCACCGTAGTAACCTTGTGCCCAGTACAGGCTGTGCAAATATTTTTCACCGGTGGTGTTATTTACATTGAAAGTGACTCCTACGTTATCTGTAATTTCGTAAGTGGCCATTAAATCAAGTAACCCGTATGCATCTTGGTGAGTAGTGACGCTTGCAATACCATTTGCATCTTCGACTTGAACTCGGCTAGTTGAATCCTGCCAGCGATAGTTTGCACCAAATGATAAACCATCAACTAAAGGTACTTGGTAGGTTGCGGCCACTTTAAGTTGGTTTTCAGGTGTGTAATCTTTAACTAAATCATCACCATCAATAGTTAGGTTACTAAAACTTACACTTGCGCTTAAATCATCAGTTATTCGACCACTTAGTTCAACTTCAAAGCCGTTGCTGTTAATACCATCTGCTGCATAATAACGCGTATCACTGGGTAGTGAGTCGGGTAAAGCTATGGCAAGCCCTTCCTGCTTTGCATCGAAGTAAGCAAAAGTTACGAAAATTTGGTCATCAAGTAACTGTGCTTTTATACCAACTTCACTGCTTTTACCTATTACGGGAGCTAATTGGTTGGCATTAATATCAAGCTCTTTTTGCGGTACAAATGTTTCTGTGTAGCTTGCATAAGCTGATAGAGACTCGTTAAAGTCGTACACCGTGCCAATATAAGGAATAACTTCAGAGTCGCTTCTTGTTTGCTCAACACCGTAAGCACTCCCTTTTGTTTTCCAATCGGTATAACGCACACCAGCGAGCACACTTAAAGGCTCACTTAATCTAATGCGAGTAGATATGTAAGCTGATTTTTGCTCGTTAGTAATATCACTACCATTTAAGCCATCAGCAAGTGTTGCCTCTGGTACTACACCATCCCACGTTTTAAGTGATGGCATAGCTGGAAAACCATTGCCTGTAGTGTAATCGTAAAGAGATTGCTCGTTGTAATCCATTTTAGCTTGGCTAACACCAAATGATAGGTCGTGCTCTTGGCCAAATAAATTGAACTTACCACTGGCATATAAATCAAATAAGTCATGCTTATCTTCGTAATCATAACGGCTAGCATAACCTGTTAAACCAAGTTCAGTATCTTTATCAGGGGTGCCGTATACGTAGAACAACTCTGAGTCTTGTTCGTTTTCGATGTGAGCATAACGTGCTCTAGCTACCCATGTTGCCGATAAGTTTTGTTCAAGTGTTACATATACTTGCTCAGCACTGTTATCCCAGTAAGACCAGTCAGCAGCGGTGCTGGTTGATTCGTCGTAATCGGTTGCTGTTCCGTCTGTATAATAAAGAGGTAGTGCACCCCACAGCGGGCTATCTGCGTCTTTTTGTTGGTTAACGTAGTTAACGCTTAATAATGTGTTGTCTGTTAATTTGCCTTCGTAGGCTAAGTAAACAATGGTTTTATCTGTTTCGTAGCGATCTAAATATGAGTCAGCTTTTTGCTTTGTAAATACAGCGCGTACAGCGTGGTCTTCATTTATTGGCGTAGATACATCTAAATCTAAACGTTTTTTATTCCATGAGCCATAAGATGCTGATGCATTTGCCTGTGTTGTATAAGTTGGCTTTTTTAAAACCATGTTAACAGTTGCAGAAGGATTACCAGCGCCAGTCATTAAACCATTAGCACCGCGAACTATCTCTACACGGTCATAAATTGATGTATCAAGACTGCCTTGAATAGAGCCTGAGCTTTGTGGGATCCCTAAGCCATCAACTTGAAAGTTCGTAATTTCAAAACCACGGGCCTTAAAGTAAGTACGATCTGTTTCTATTTGCTCTACTGTTACGCCTGGCGTGCTTTCAAGTACTGAGTTTATATCGTCTAGTGAAAAGTCGTCCATTAATGCGCGTGAAACTACCGAGATTGATTGTGGTGTTTCTTTAATTGTTAAACCTAGTTTGGTAGCCGATTGCGCTTCTTCAGTAATGTAGTTTTTATGATGCTGACCATATACCGCAATTTTTTCGAGAGGTTCAGATTTTACATTTGCCTCATCAGCAAGTGCATAACCAGATAAAATTAAAGAAGTAGCAAAGCTTAGTTTAGATAAACGCAAAACTTGAGGGGACGACATAAGTTTTTCCAGTTAGTTCAAAAGAAGTGCGTAACTTAATCTAAATGATATCGATTTGCAATTGTGTTTAGTGTTTTTATCAATAATAATTCTATTTTTTTGGATTTTAGCGCCATATATAAAGATTTTAGGTACGAATTGATGAATTATATAGAACTCAATCTCGCTTATAAAAAAAGCGGCCTAGGCCGCTTTTTAAAGTAGTTAGCTTTTTAGCTATTAAAAAGAGTATTTAACAGAAAACTGTAAGCGGTCTAAATCGCCATCAACGCCGCTTTCAGTTTCACGCTCAGCATGCTTTAGCTCAGCACCAAAAGTTAGACGTTTAACCGGTGAGTATAGAATGTTAGCGCTATAGCTTTGGCTTGATTCAGTCGGATCACCAGAAATAGCTAATAAATCAGTGTTGTTATCAGCACTGAAGAATGAATATAAGAACGTTGAACGCCATTGGCTTGTCCACTTGTGCTGGTAAGCAACAAAACCAGAAGTCGAATCAATTGCATCTAGTTCATCACCATTAAGTACAGCACCGTGAGCAACGTTTAAGCCTACGTAACGGCCTAAGCCTTTACCTTGAGTAAGCATAAATTTAAGGTTGTCTTCACCAAGGTTTATTTTACCTGATGCACTAATACCAAAAGAAGTTTCATCTGCATCAACACTGCCTACTTTATAAGTAAGTTGGCGAGCAAGCGCTGCAACCACAATGTTACCCCAATCGGCTTTGTGTGTGTAACGAGCTGTAAAGTCAGGCAATGATGCATCATCAGTTACTACCATACCGCTAGTAGTAGAAATTGTACTTTCTGGGTTTTCTAATGAAAACGACCATGCGCCAGTGGTGTATTTAATTTGCGATTGACGCACAAACACAGTGCCCTCAGCAGGGCCTACAAAATCAAGCGTTTCAGCAAGCGCCCCCACGTTTTGGAAGTTAGACCATGTTTGACCAAATAACCAACCATCGTAAGTCACAAAGGCATGGCGAATACGCGGGGCGTAAGAATTTGAAACTCGCTCATTACCGCCAGCAGCCGAGGCCAAAAAGTCAATTTCAATTTTAGTATTAACGGTTTTACCGTTATCCATAACAGTGGCTGTGCCAAAGTTAAAACGTGACTCACGAGCATGCATATCAAATACAGCATCTGAGCTGTTATCATCGCCAACTGTTAACGTACTTGGTACGTAAAAGTCACGACCTACGTTTGAGCCTGCAGGCGCACCCGCTGAATAATCACTCCACATAGAGTCGAGTTTAATGTATCCACCGTAAGTAAATTCCGTATCACCAATTTTTGCGGCAGTCGCTGCATAAGCAGTGCTTGATAATGCACATAATACAGCGCTTGCTGCTAATGTTTTTAATGGGGTAAATTTCATTGTGGTGTCCTTTATAGGCTACTTGTTGTTTGTTGCTTTTTTTTTCATGTAAGGTTGTATTACTTGCTACTAGTATTACTTACGAATAAAAAAGGGTGTTAGTTTGGCTTCTCAATACACATATTGTTTTCATTCGTTAAATAAAGCTTTAGCAAGTAATACCGCAAATATCTTTATTAAAAAGTACACAAACACTTTTGAATATGTGCAATATTTACTCAATTACCTATTGGTCTATAAGACTAAGGTTTTAGAGTTGATTAGTTTGCATTTACTTACATTTAACGCGTTGTATTATTTATGTAAAAAAATTGAAAGCAGGTGGATTATAAACTACAAATGAGTAAATTGGAGTAGAGTACAACTAAGGTCTAATACTTAATAAAGTACTGCTGAGTAATCCTTGATAAAAGCTTAAGGCAAGTAATTTAAATGGAGACGAAGATGTCACAAAGTATCTATCCAGTTCCTGCGCACATTAAAGATGCGACTCTCATTGATAAAAATAAATATAATACGCTTTATAAGCAATCTATTGATGACCCTGAAAGTTTTTGGCGTGAGCATGGCAAACGCCTCGATTGGTCTACTCCTTACACTAAAGTTAAAAACACCTCTTTTGATAAAGGCCACATCAGTATTAAATGGTATGAAGATGGCTATTTAAATGCGTCTTACAACTGTATTGACCGCCACTTAAAAACGAAAGCAGACAAAATTGCGCTTATTTGGGAAGGTGATGATCCTTCTCAAAGTGAGAACATTACTTATCAAAAACTTCATGACGAAGTGGCTAAATTTGCCAATGGTTTAAAAAAACTGGGTGTACAAAAAGGTGACCGCGTAGCTATTTATATGCCAATGACCCCACAAGCGGTGTATGCAATGCAAGCTTGTGCACGTATTGGTGCTATTCATTCTGTTGTATTTGGTGGTTTTTCACCATCGGCTATTGCTGATCGTATTAGAGATTCTGGTGCTAAGGTTGTTATTACTTCTGATGAGGGACGCAGAGCAGGAAATTGTGTTCCATTAAAAGCAAATGTAGATGAAGCGGTAGCGCAAGAAACTGTAACCACAATTGAACACGTTATTGTACATCAATTAACAGGCGGTGAAGTTGATTGGAATGAGCACGATATATGGTGGCACGAGCTAGTTGCTGACTTACCGGCACAGTGTGAGCCAGAGCCAATGAATGCTGAAGATCCTTTGTTTATATTGTATACATCAGGTTCTACTGGTCAGCCTAAAGGTGTTGTACATACTACAGGTGGCTACTTAGTTTACTCATCAATGACACATGAATACGTATTTGATTTAAAAGAAGATGATGTGTATTGGTGTAGTGCCGATGTAGGTTGGATCACAGGCCACAGTTACATTGCGTACGGGCCATTAGTAAACGGTTGTACTCAGGTTTTATTTGAAGGAGTCCCCACTTATCCAACTGCAGGGCGTATGGGCGAAGTAGTTGATAAACACGGTGTTACTATTTTATATACCGCCCCTACAGCAATTAGAGCACTAATGGCTAAAGGTGATGAGCCTACAGCTTCGTCACATCGCGATAGTTTACGTATTTTAGGTTCAGTAGGTGAGCCAATAAATCCAGAAGCGTGGACATGGTATTACGAGAGTATTGGTAAATCTAATTGCCCGATTGTTGATACATGGTGGCAAACAGAAACCGGTGGCATTATGATCACACCACTTCCGGGTGCTACTGATACAAAACCAGGTTCTGCAACACATCCATTTTTTGGTATTGCGCCTGCATTATTTGATGCTGAAGGTAATACACTCGAAGGTGCCGTAGATGGTAATTTAGTTATTTTAGATAGTTGGCCATCGCAAGCTCGAACTGTTTATGGCGACCATGAACGTTTTGAACAAACTTATTTTAGCGCCTACCCAGGAGTTTACTTTACAGGCGATGGTTGTCGTCGTGATGAAGATGGTTATTACTGGATCACAGGCCGTGTGGACGATGTACTTAATGTGTCTGGGCACCGCCTTGGTACTGCCGAAATTGAAAGTGCGTTAGTTGCGCATGAAGCGGTAGCAGAAGCTGCTGTTGTAGGTTACCCCCATGATATTAAAGGCCAAGGTATTTATGTTTACATTACGCCTAACGAAGGTGTAACTGTAAGCGATGAATTAACTAAAGAGGTACGTAATTGGGTTCGTAAAGAGCTCAGCCCAATTGCATCTCCAGATATGATTCAATGGTCACCGGGTTTGCCAAAAACACGTTCAGGCAAGATTATGCGTCGTATTTTACGTAAAATCGCTGCAAATGAGCACCAACAACTCGGTGATACGTCAACGCTTGCCGATCCTTCAGTTGTCGATGAACTAATCGAGAACAGATTAAATCGTTAAATGTGCGTTAAAAACTTGATTACAAGTTGATTCTAAACGTAGTATATCGGCTGTCAGTAAAGGTTTTAAACCTAACTGGCAGCCGAATTTATTAGGAGTGAACCATGAGTCAGTTTTTAATAGCGGACGATCATCCGTTATTTCGTGAAGCACTAAAGGGCGCACTGAGCGCAAAATTTGAGGGTTTAGAGGTTTTTGAATCATCCGATTTTGACAGCACACTGCAAGTGTTAAGCGAGCAAGAGGATCTTGATATATTACTGCTAGACCTTCACATGCCAGGTAATGGTGATTTATATGGTCTTATTCGTATTAGAGAAGAATACCCAAGCTTACCTATTGCCGTTGTTTCGGGTAGTGAAGACGTGAATATCGTTTCTAAAGTAATGGGTTACGGCGCTATGGGTTTTATTCCTAAATCATCATCGTCTGATGATATTGCCAGTGCAATTAACCAAATACTTGAAGGCGATACATGGCTACCAAAAGAGCTAAAAAACAAAGTAGCTGAAATTGAAGGTGAAGATAGAGAAATAGCAGCGCAAGTTGCCTCATTAACGCCTCAACAATACCGAGTGCTGCAATATCTGCACGAAGGTTTACTTAATAAGCAAATTGCTTATGAACTACACATATCAGAAGCGACAGTAAAAGCACACATTACAGCCATATTTAGAAAACTCGGTGTGTACAATCGTACCCAAGCCGTTTTAATTGCCGCTAAATTAAAGCTCGAACCAATAGAGCAGGCATAATTTACATTTAAAAAGTTATTAGCTTATTTATGAGCAAAAAAATGCCAGCAACAATGCTGGCATTTTTTCATATGTAGAATAATTAAGCAGTTGGATTAATGCTAAGAAAACACCACGGTTTTATTACCATTAATAAATAGCTTATGCTCTGAGGCAAGTTGAAGTGCTTTACAAAACACAGTCTTTTCAACATCTTTGCCCATTTTAGCCATCATTTCGGCGGTATTAGCATGTGTAACGCTGGTTACATCTTGCAAAATAATAGGACCTTCATCAAGCTCATTATTAACAAAGTGAGCGGTAGCACCAATAATTTTTACACCGCGCTCAAATGCTTGATGATAAGGTTTAGCCCCTATAAATGCTGGCAAAAATGAGTGATGAATATTAATTATTTTACCTTCAAATCGACCCACAAATTCAGGACTTAAAATACGCATGTATTTAGCAAGACCAATAATGTCAGGATTGTAACTGGCAATTAAATCGCCTACCTTTTTATCATGCTCGCTACGGGTTAATCCTTCGTGCGATACAACATGAAATGGCACCCCAAACCCTTTAGCTAGCGGCTCTAAATCAGCATAGTTAGCAATTACAGCGAGTACTTCAATATTAAGAGTTTGTTCAAATTGCTTTAACAGCATACCACCTAAACAATGAGCTTCTTTAGTTGCCAATAAAACTACTTTAGTTTTTGCGCCGCAATGTAGCGCAAGTTTAGCGCCTTGTGGCAACAATGCGCGTAGTTGATCTAAAAAGTCGCTTTGTGGCTCGCCTGTAAGCTCTGTACGCATAAAAAACCGCTGCGCGTCTTTATCTACAAATTCGTTGTTACGCGTAATGTTTAAATTATTTTTATGGCAAAGCCCTGTAATTTTAGCTATTAAGCCTACATCATCAGCACATTGGGTGGTTAGTATATAGCTCATTGTCCTCATTCTTACCCTGTAATTAATCCTTTCATTATTTGTGTTTTGGCACATAAAGCAAGGGCTTTGTGAACTAATCCAATATTAATCATGTTGTTGAGTGCAAAAGAGGTAATAAAGTTAAAAAGTATTGAATAGAGGTTAAAAAAAATGCCACCTAAGTTAACAAGGTGGCATTAATAAAAATTATCTAGGTTTGAGGTTAATTAACCCTTGGGCTCGGGAGATAAGTTTTCTTCTTGTCTTAAATACCCGGCAGCTTCTTCATCATCTTTCGCTATCGCTTGCTGAGCAGGTATAGCGCGCGTTTGTTGGTTTAGTTGATGTATTTGTGACGCATTACCTAAATCACGCTCACTGGTGATTGAGGCGATAGATTCGCGGTCTTTTAAGAATGAAATAACGTCTTTTTTGATTGCTTGTAATTGTCCTTCGTTTTTATGCATTTCCATAATGTGGCGAGGATGTTCAAGGTTTTTCATACCTGTTGCAGCAAACGTAGTAGAGATAACACGAGAAACAATAATCCAAGGCGTTATGCTACTGCGTACTAAAGTATTTTCTGAGCGGGTGCTATCGTGAATACCAGTACCTGTTGATATTTTAGACTCAGTAAAAGTGCCTTCACATTTAAAGTACACAAGCAGTGACTCAAATTGCATTTCTGCAAAAAATAGATGCGCTGTGTTTGCAAGTAACTGCGCAAATGCTTTAATAAGTACGCCTATTAGCAATAAGTGAAAGCTTGTCATTAATAGCTCACTAAATTGAATGACATGTTGGTTATTAAATGCCTGTTTAAAACTATTAATATTTGCCGCATCAATGTAATGGTAAATATTAATAAACGAATACGCTAAAAGTACAGTAAATGCTAACGCTACAATATAAAGTAAGTTACCGCTCACCAAAGCAAGTAATCTCGCGAGTGTAAAGTTTTTACCTAAGTCCATTGAGTGCAGTTTAGGCTGAATCTCTTGGATCATTTCACCTTTAAAACCGCCTTTACCTTCTATTTGTTCTTGAAGCTTAGGGTCTAATTCTCTGTAAACTCTGTTAGGTACTTCTTTATAACGGCGATTAGCCATTACTAGGTTATCGAGGTTTATGAAAATCTCGTCTGGATGAACAGACTCTTGCCAGTTTTCACGTAGTTCAGATACTTCAGCTGAAGGGGTAACTGAATTTAAACGCGCTTTAATCATGATAAAAGCAAGCGCACAGCTTAGAGTTGCTAATACAATAATTGCAATTAAGTACATTCCAGCATGAAGACTAGGCAGTTGCTCAAGCCAGTTATCTATTTCTTGTTTACTAATGTGCTGCTCTTTCATCAACCATGACATAGAAAGACCAATAGCGATGGGTAAAATAAAAGATAAAGAAATAATTTTAGCGAGTGCACCAGTACCAAGTGCTTCAATATTCTTTTCTGCATTTCGAGAGATAGGTTTACCTGTAGAGCGCCACGAAAAAAGCACGTAAAACATTAATATTGCACTATAGACCGGAAATGCTAATTCCCCAGCTTCACCGGTAAAGCCCGACAAAGATACAAATGCAACAAGGCCATAAGCAATAAGGGCGACAAAGGTGCTTACCCATGAGCCAAATAATCGCTGGGCAACATTTCGAATAGGATATGGTAGAAACAATAACTTAGGGATTAAGCTGTGAAGTAAGCGAGATAAAAAACCATTAGGCTCTTTAAATGTACTGTTTTTACGACCAACCAGCATTTCTTCAAGTGATTGCGCTGTGTAGGCTACTTCTTTTTGTTCTTCTTGAGCGGTTGATGCTTGCGATTTACTGTAGTTATAAGCAAGTGAAGTTGGGTGGTTTCTACCTACAAAGTATTTAAGTGTTGCATAAATACCTGCCGATAGTGAGCGAATGCCGAATGCTAAAATAAGCATGCCAAACACCATTAAAATCCAACCTGCGGTTGTATCTTCTTTCACAGAGCCCGCAGCAATAACAAGTAAACTAATACCTGCTATAGACTCAATGAGTCCTCTTAATGCTGTTACTTTACCTTCCAGTTTGAAGGGGTTTTTTAGTCCAAGATCAATCGATCCATAATCAAAAGCCATTGAATTCTCCATTTAAACAGCACCCCAATTGCGGGGGACAAAGTGTAATTAATCTGAACTTAGGATAATAAATCTATCTCAAGTAGCTTTTTTAGCGCTAAGTGCATTGAGTTTAATCGTAATAGACTTGTTGCTGGCGCGTAAGTTCGACCTACTTTTACGAAAACCTAAATAGAATTATTAATATATATTAAGTATTTATAATTGTTGTTGGTTTTTTATTATATATCAATAATCTTGTTCAGTTTAAGGTTATTTTAAAGTGATACATTTTGTATTCCGACGCATGCTTAAATATAACTGGAGGGTTAATGAAGCTAATTTATGTAGACGATAATTTACCAGGGATCACTCGTAAACTTAAACATAAAAGTTGGCTTTACTTTGATCCAATCGGTAAGCAAATAAAAGAGCAAAATGTGATTGATCGTTTGAATGGATTGGCATTTCCGCCTGCCTATAAAAACGGCTGGTTTTGCCCAGAAGAAAACGGGCATATTTTAGCGACAGGATTTGATAGTAAGGGGCGAAAGCAATACCGTTACCATCCTGAATTTAGGGCGCAACAAGAAGCAAAAAAATACCAAGCATGTGGAGTATTTGGTAATAAACTCCCTTTGTTAAGAGCGCGTTTAGAAACAGACTTACAAGGCGATGAGCTTAATATTGAACGCACTTTAGCAGCAGTTGTAAGACTTATGGATTTAGGTGCGCTGAGGGTAGGTAACGAGCGTAACGTAAAGCAAAATAAAAGTTTTGGTGCGACAACATTACGAACACGTCATGCAAAACTCACGGGCAAAAATATTCAACTAAAATATCGTGCCAAATCAGGTAAAGAACGTGAAGTAAATATAACCGACAGGGTGCTTAGTCATGTTATAAAAGACTTACAAGATTTACCCGGGCAGCATTTATTTCAGTATATAAATGAAGGTGAGCGCACAAATGTTACATCAAGTGAAATAAATCAATACATTCAGCAAATAATGGGCGAGGAGTTTAGTGCAAAACACTTTAGAACTTGGCGAGCAAGCGTTATTGCATTCAAACAATTAGCTAAAGCTAAAGGGGCGCTTACTTTAAAAAGCATGCTTGATAGCGTATCTGAGCAACTTGGTAATACTCCAGCTATAGCACGCAAATCTTATGTGCATCCCGATTTAATTACCCTGTGTAAAGAAGATGAAGATACTCAAACTGCGTGGAGAGAGTCCCTTTCATTACCACGAAAAACAAAGTACTTGAGTCGTTATGAACGTGGTTTTTTAGCTTTTTTAAAAGATTAATTGCCATAGCAACTTTACACACTTGAGCATATTAATTACATATTCTCTAATTTAATTTATTAACGTTTAGAATAAGGATTTTTAAAAAGTCATTAAATTTCAATTGTTTATTTTGAAACTTTAATTTGGCATTACCGTTGCACCTCCAGTGTACTACTTAGTGGTAAGTACATAAGCATTTATCAACGATATTTAGCGAGGAGGTACACAGTGAAGGGGTCATTTTCAAATCAAGCGCTTACTAAAGCAAAGGGTTTTACTTTAAAAACTGCATTGTTTATTGGCATGAGCGGCTTATGCTCTGCACCAACACTCGCTGCCAATGAGCTTGAAAGTGTGGTACTCGCTAACTCTTCACTAACTACTTATAACTCACAAAAGTACATGCAAGCTGATGACACCTACTACTTTGACCAATATTCAGCGCAGTTAATTGAACGTACAGAAAAAGCCATTAATTGGTATCAAGAAATAGTTAACAAAGGTGGTTTTACACACTTATATAACGATGAATTGCTTGAACTAGGCAGTAATAATAAACAGGTGAGCTTACTTGCACAGCGTTTATATCAAGAGCGTGACTTAAAAACTAATGTGTGCGACGAAGCTATATGCACGTTTGATAAAGATATAGAGCAAGCTGTTAAGCAATTTCAAAGCCGCCATGGTTTAAAAGTTGATGGCCGAGTGGGTAAGCGTACTTTTGCATCGCTTAATGTGCCCGCACAACAAAAACTCGATAAATTAAAACTTAACTTTTATAGAATAACTAACTTTGCAGGCGCAAGTGATGAGCAATATGTGTATGTAAATATTCCTGAATACAGCTTACGATTTGTAAAAGCTGGCGATGTGAAATTGAAAAATAACGTAATTGTAGGTAAACCAAGTTGGGAAACACCTGCATTTAGCGACGAAATAGAAAAGTTTGTAGTTAATCCTGAATGGCGTATACCCACCTCAATTGCCACCAAAGAAATTGCTCCAAAGGTAGCCGAGGACCCTGACTATCTTGTAAAAAATAATATTGAAATTAGAAAAAACAGCTACCTAGACTCACAAACTGTTAATCCAAGCAATATTGATTGGGATTCTATTAAGCCGTACCAATTTGATCACTTTTTAGTAAAACGTGCTGGTGAAGAAAACCCCCTAGGGGAAGTTAAGTATTTATTCCCCAATGCCGAAGCAATTTATGTTCACGATACACCAGCAAAGCACCGTTTTAGCCAAGCAAACCGAGCTTTATCGCATGGCTGTATAAGAATAGAAAAGCCTTTTTCGTTAGCGCGTGAAATTATTAAGCACGAAGGAGAAGTGCAAACACTCAATAATATGGACAGCGCACTTGCTCAAAATAGTACTCAGACGTTTTATTTAGATGAGCCTCTTCCTATTCATTTAGTTTATTGGACTGCATGGGTTGACGAAAATAAGCTGGTTAACTTTAGAGATGACATATATCAACGCGATAAAAAAGCGCTATTAAAAAATGATGAACAGTCGGTGATTGCCGCTTTATTAAAAAATAAATAATGAGAGGATTTATGCAATTTATTCATTATATTTCTATTGCCATATTCACAATTATATTTAGCAATAGTGTATTTGCTGCCGCGCCTATAAAGCCTGCGCATCAGGTAGTTGATATAAAAAATAAAGCCAACTTTGAAGATGCAGAATTTAGCCTAAAAATTAACGACATAGTTATGCCATATTCGGTGTTTTCAGTATTTGTAATGCCCAAAGAGCAAGTTGAGTTTGAAGTGCTTTTTGCGCAATCAAAAAATGCTTACACGCTAATTAACACTCAAGGAAAATCTAAGCTTACAGACACCAACCGCTGGCAATGGCAAGCACCCAAAGAGCCTGGTTTAACAACGGTAATTATTGAGTCGCCCGATAAAAAACAGCGTATGAAAATCAACGTATTTGTAAAAGTACCGGCAGACAATGTTGAAGGAGGAAAGCTCAAGTATTACCACATTGGGCACTATCCTAAACCTTCACAGATTAAAGACGCTTCACACTACATAGTGCCCGATGGCTTTGTTAAGGTAACGCCTGAAAATGAAAACGTAAAAATATCACCTCACTTTTCACTAAAAGAATTTGTTAGTAAGCAGCGAAGTAAGCACCCAAAGTATTTATTTTTACAAAATAAGTTGTTACTTAAACTAGAAAAAATACGCAAAGAACTGATTTTAGAAGGTATACCGGTTAGTAATATGGTGGTTATGAGCGGTTATAGAACTCCGTACTACAACAAATCAATTGGCAATGTAAAACTTAGCCGACATGTATTTGGTGATGCTGCCGATATTTTTATAGATAACGATGGCAACTACCGTATGGATGATATAAATAATGACGGTAAGCATTCAATTGGTGACGCTAAAGCGATGGGCGATATAGTGGAGTCGTTAGCTAGACGTGAATCATTTAAAGGTTTGCTAGGTGGTTTAGGTATTTATGGGCCTAAGTCGCACAGAGGCGCATTTATACATGTTGATACGCGTGGTTTTAAAGCGCGATGGGTGAGTAAGTAATTGCAACGGCTACCTCATTTAGTATAAAGCTAAACTAGTTAAGTCTAATTGTATAAGAGATTAGCTAAGCCAAGGTAGGGGCTTGGTTTTTATAAGCCCTTTGTTTTATACATATTTTATACATTTACTGAGCTAGTCTTTTTTACTTTAAACTGAGGCGCTTATGTGAGCTATAAACATGGTGTGTATCAGCCGCTTTCCAATAATTAATTATTTTAATTTTGTACGAAAAGCTTTAAATATAAAGGCTGCATAAGCAGCCTTTATATTATGCTATTGCAGCATAAACGTTTCGTATTCTAAATCTTCAAATTGTTTAGAAAGCCAAAATAACCCAACAACAGAGGTAACAATAGTTGAGAGAGCAAAGCCGTAACCATAAAATTGCGGCCCAAAAGCGATTGATAGCAAAGTTAAAACAACGTTTATTACCAAAAATAGCCCCGCTAAAAACAGGACGGTTGAGCGTTTATCTAAATAAAACAAAATATTTAAAATAGACAAAAATATAACTTGTACACCCACACCAACTACATCAATAAATAAAAGCGTTTTATAGTTTGGATCAATACCAATAAAGGTAAGTATTTGCTCGCCCCATAATAATAAGCAGGCAACGGTAATACCTTGAATTTTAAATATATCGTATAAACCGGCACGTGCAGTTTGGATCATATTGTCTTTTAAATAGTAAATCTCTTCTAACGATGAACCCTCTCGAATAGCTGTGTAAAAACGGTCGTATTCTTCTACAAAGTCGGTTTCCATTTTTACTAAAAATACTGCCATACCGGGAATAATAGACAAATAGGCTAAAAATATAGGCAAGTCGTAAATTGGGCTGGCTCGTAACGTGCCAATAATTTGAATTGATGTGCTTGGTGAATACCAAAAAATGATTTTATCAGCCCACACACCAATGTTATAAAACAGACCACAAAAGAATAGGCTGTAATACACTTTTTTATTGCTTAAAAAGTCAAAGCTTATAAGTTTTTCACCTGGGTAGCGGCGAATAATCATAAACAAAAAGCTAAAAAAGAGCAGAGCTTCGCCTGCAAAAAACGCAAAAAATAAGCCGTCTAACTGCCAGTCTCTTAATAAATATGCAAGCAATACCATAAAGGCGTAACCACTTAGCATAGTTATTAAAATTAACCGGTATTCTTTCATACCTGATAGAAAAATAGCGCCAAGCCACTGATTACATAAGCTTACAAAGGCACCTAAAATTATAATCTTAGTAACAACAGGTATAGGGAGCATAGGCCATACAGCCAAGCCTACCAATAGCGCGGCTATTGTTGTTATAAGTTGCGCACCAAGTAAATTAGGCAGTACCTTTGCCTCTTCTTTTTGAAAAAATAAATCGGCAATAAATCGAGTTAATAATAACTGCAAGCCACCCGTTAAAATAAGTGAAGCTGCCATCATGTAGGTAACAAGCGTTAAAAACTGAATAATAAGTACTTTGGGTAATACAACGCCTAAACTTAAAATACCAATTAGCATTAACGCTACAATAGAGAGCAGCCAAGGGCCTGAGCCTATTAAGCCCGCGTAGCCGTATGCTTCAAAAACTGAGAGCAGGGTATTTTTTTTGAGAATTTTTCGTATCTCAAAACCTATTCCGGCCATGCCATTGTATCCTTATAAAGTTTATCGTAACGGGCAAACATGTGGCTCTCGTCATAAAATTTTTGTACGCGGTCTAAACCACTTTTTTGATACTCAAGCCAAACTTGCTCATTTGTTAGCATGTTTGATATTTGTTGTGCTGTTTCGCTAGGTGAAGCAATTGAGACAACTTCACCGGCTTTACCTAATGCTTTATCTTCATCAGTTCCGCCTTCGATTATTTCGCGGCACGAGCCAACATCACTAGCAAGTACAGGCACACCGGCCGCCATTGCTTCTAAAAGTACTAAAGGCTGCGCTTCGGAAATCGAGGTTAAAGCTACAATTCCGAGCTTAGGCAAAATTTTGGTAATATCTTGCATACCTAAAAACTTTACACTGCTTTGTAAATCAAGACTGCCTACAAGTAGTTCACACTCTTTATAATATTGCGGATCTTCTTCATAAGGGCCGATGATCCAGCCTTCTACTTCAGGCAGCATCGATTGTGCCTCTTTAATCGCACGTATAAAGGTTTTAATATCTTTTATAGGCACTACACGTCCAATTAATCCAACAACTGGTGGTATCTGTTTTGGACGCTGCTCAAGCGCTTCAATAAAGCGCACTGTTTTAATTCCATTAGGTACAACAAATGCTTTTTCTGGCGCTGCACCATCCTTTATTTGGCGCTGCCTGTTACCGCCGTATAGCGAAATGACCTTATCTGCTTCTTGGTATGTTGTTCGGCCGATTTGCTCAAAAAAGCTGATCCACATACGGCGAATAAAGCCCATTTCGGTATTTAAGTTTTTACCTAGGCTTTGCTCAGACTCTTTGATCCAACTGGCTTGAATAAGATCTATTTTTCTCTCTTTGGTGTAAATACCATGCTCGGTCAACAAAAAGGGAGTATCGCTTATTACACTGGCACCAGATCCTAAAATACCAGCATACCCGGTAGATATTGAGTGAATAAGTTTAACTTTTGGAAGTCCGCGTGCAATTTCGGCTATTTTAAATAGCGGTTTATATAAATTGCGGTATGACCAAAAAAAGTCAATAAAAGAGGATTCATCACAAAAAGTTGAATAGTAATTGGTGAGTACTTGCCACGATGATTCACTATATAAAAAGTCGGCTTCGTTAATACCGTCTTTTTTAGCCAAAGTCTCAAATGCAAACTTTAATAACTCAGTTGGGATGGGCTCATCACAATCCCTAAAATAATTTTGTAGTTGCTGCCAAAAATCAAAGAGCTCTTTTTTATATTTAACGCCATGCTTAGCTTTTATTTCAGATGTGTCATTTTCCACTAAATAATGAACATGCAGCTTGGTAACGTTTTCAGGCAAAGTATATTGAATCTCGCCATAATGCTCTGGTGCTCCACCTATAAAAACAAGCTCAAAGTTATAATGAGGTAACCCTTCAATTATTTGATGAACCCAGCTAGATACGCCACCACGTACATAAGGGTAAGTGCCTTCTAAAAGCAGTAAAATGTCTGCATTTTTATTACTCATGCCAATACTCCTGCAAATGACGTAATTCACTGCCCTTAGGTTGTTCTGGGAGTTCTTTTAAGTAGCGTTTACAGTCGTCAAACTTGTTCATACAAAAGGCAACTTCGGCTTTATAAGGCAATACATGGCGCCTTGCCATACCAAACTCAGTTGCTTTAAGTAGATACTCATGGGCTATTTCGTATTTGTCTAAGGCTAAAGATATACGCCCTAAAAATATAAAAGTTGCAGGTGTTTTTACGTGCTCAATACTTTGCAATGCAAGTGCTTCTGCTTTTTCTAAAACGTATTTACGCAGTGCGCCTTGTGCTAAGCCTAAATAGCTCAGTTCCCAATAAAGTTCGGCTAGCTGTTTTTGTAAATGACTCAATTTTGGCTGCTTAGTTGTAACTGCTATTTCTTGCTGATACAAACTGATTTTTTCGTTAAGTTTGGTTTCTTTACCATCAAGGGTTGAGTAGGCGAGCAAGCGAATATCATCCTCTAAATCTTTAAGTGCTAGCTTTAAAATAGGAATAGCTTGTGAGTCACTCATGTGACGAGCCGCCATTACAGCACTTAAACGCTTATTTGGCTCATTAGCGTGCTTCAAAATTGCTTTAAGTCCACCAATTGAATAGGTTGGATTTGCTGATATTGCTCTGGCTTCAAAAGGAAGTTCAGGTATTTTATGCTCCTCTATTTCTATCTCGTCATTCTTGAGAGGTTTACAAAGAGCAAATGTAAGCGCTACTACAACACCTATAATTCCAAGTACTGGTAATGTAAACAATAATAAAAACATGAGTAGCATAGAGCTATAAGGAGTCGTTTTGTATTTTTTAGGTATAAAAACATAACTAACAATAGCAAAAAAGATGCTAGCGATAGCATGCAATAATATAGCTAAAAACCAATCAGGTGTTTCCAGTACTTCTATTAGTGCAAAGTACTGACAAATACACCCTAATATAGCCGCTACAATAATTATAATCATGACAGTGAAACCAATCTCTTTATGTCATCTGAGCTTATAGGTAGTGCAAGTTGCTGCTCAATAACAATATCAAGCTCAGCTAAAGTGCTACCAGTGCGCTCTTTACACCAAGTGTTCATTCGGGCGATAAACCCTGCTTTTTCAAGCTCATCAGCTAATGGCATCAATAGCAGTAATACCTGATTTTGATTATCGTACAAATAAATGTCTAAACCACGGCGTGCTTCACTTAAATAACTCATAAGTTGAGTGGATTTATCAGTAATATTATTAGCTTTTATCTTTAGTAGCTGCGATGGAATGTTGTATCGTTTTGCTTCTTTATTCGCACGTTTAACTTGGCGAATAAAGTATGGATACTCTTCATAAGTCATTACTGGGTTTGTTATTTCATGGCGCAGTAGATCGCCAATATGCCCAGCCATAACTGCAAGTAGTGTAAGAGTGGTATTTTTAAGTGCAAAAAATTGTACTCTTTCAACTAAAATAGCGCCATAAATTGTGTTATTTACGTCGATAAGTGGAATCGCCATATGGTATTTACTTATACCTGATGCCATTTTTGCGTCTTTTACTGATACTAATTCTTTTTCTTCAATCATCGCTAATATAAGAGGATCGTTTTCAGCTATTTGACTCATTTTGCCAATAGAGGCTAGTGGTGGCTCTAAAACAGTGTCATTTTCAACTTTATATAAACCCGCTCTTTCTAGCGAACCGTACTCAACAAACAAGTCGATTATTTTTTGCGCTGCGCTATCAAGTCTTCTTTCTTTTAATAGCCCGATAGAGGTTCTTACTGCTTGTAGCGATTCACGTAAACTTAACGTATGGCCAGCTAGCATTTGCTCAATTCTATCGTGAGATGAATTAATTAAATGATACTGACGAGTAAATGTTTCAAGACGATCTGTTACGTACTCAAGCTGAATACTTTGCTGTTGATTAGTACGCTCCCACACATCCCTAAATTCGCCTGTGATCATAATTACAATAATGTAGCCAATCATAGCGTTAATATTGAAGTCGCTTTGCGGTGATAAAATATTTGCTTGAAGTAAAAAAAGTTGGCCAACAAGCAAACATAAAATACTAATAAAGCCTTTTGAAAAGCCATAGCGTAAAGAAACTAAAAGTGGGCCAAGTACAGGCCACGAAAACCCTCCCTCAGTCCAAAATGGGTCCTGTGCGTTAAATAATACAGGCAGCCCTAAAGCAAGCGCGGTAAATATAAATACCTCAGCCCATATTTGTAGCTCAGGAACGTCTCTTGGTCTAAGGAAATGTGTTTTCACTCACTAACCTCTATATAAGAAATTAAATCGGCAATCACATCTTGTGCTGTTGCTGCAATGCTATCGCGGCCCCAACCACTTTTAGCAATAGTACCGGTCCAAATCGGTGTTGTTTGTCCAGTTACAGTGAGTGATAATGTAAGTGCAACAACGGGTTCGCCATCAAGGCCAGCTTTGTAGCGCCACTCTTCAATACTGCCTGTTAATACATAGTCAGCTTGTTGAGTGTTTAACCACTGCATAGCATTGTCTAAGCGGTATTGATCGTCCAGTGGTGGAAGCTCTTTGGTGTTAACGCGAGGTGCACGTATAAGAGTTGGTAATTTATTTTGTTGCCAAATACTGGCTAAAATATCTTCAGCACGCTCACCTGCAAGCGGTGTTTGAGCATGATTAACAAGTGGCATTAATGCCACTGTTTTTAAAGGGCTAAGCTCTACATCATCAGCAACTCTGCTGGTGGTACATGCTGATAATAGTAATACCAAACACGGTATAATTAAACGAAACATACTCTCTCCTAACATTAAAAATGTACGTAATAACCTAATTGTAATTGTGTATCTGAGTTACCCACTTTATTACTACTTTGGTAACCTAGCTGTAATTTAAATAAATCATCGCCTAGTACAGACCAACCTGCGCCACTCGAAACAGATACATCTACTGTATCGTTAAGTGTTTGATAGCCAGTACTTATATCGAATAGCCATGAAGGGTTTGCGCCTAAATAAGGCGGCTCTAACGAACCCGTTGAGGCAAATGAGGTGCCTAGTGCAAAGCGCCTAAATGGTTGAAGGTCAACTCTTAGAGGTCTTGTGTCTGTATTTATTAATGCATTTACACGTTCAAAGTCTTGCCATTGTGCACTAAAATAAGCGTTCCAAATTGGGCGATCTTTTAAAATGCTGTACTGGTAACGTGCATTATATTCTTGGCCATTAATGAGTGAGCTGCCATCGCTTCTTCGAGAAAAAGACATCGCTGCTGCTGATAGCTGTACGTTTTGTCTACCATCAATATTGTAGTTAACATAGGCCGTGGCTTTATCTAGCTGAGCATAGCTAAGTAGTGCTTCTGATTGGCGGTTTTCAACATTATATTCAAGCTTTAAACCTACCTGTGTTCGTGAATCCCATTGATAACGAGAGTCTATGCTAAGACCTTGGCGGCTAACTAAGCTGCCTTGGTGCGAATCTATTTTTGCATCAAAATACCAACGACCAAATGTCATTTTATCTTCTATTGCAAACAGTAATCCGTTGTTATCAAGGTTTTGCTGATTACTTAAACTTAATTTCCATTGCCCATTAGCATAAGGAAAATAAACGTTTACATCGTACTGGCTACTGTTTAAACCAGCCTCTGGCGATAGGTTAATTTCAAGCGCCCTAAAGTAGGATGCACGTGCATTTCTAAGTAAGCTCAATTGTGATTCGTCAAGCTCACCAGTCAGTTCTTCATACCAACGCTGCATTGTTGCGTATGGCTGCTTTAGATAGAGTAGGGCGTTTAGTTCATCTAATTTGCTTAGTGAGCCTTCTGCTAATAGTTGTTTCGCTTTATTAAATTCGCCGTTGGTCATATAAAGTTGTAGTTTTTGCCATGGCTCTAATTTTTGTGCAGCTCGGCGTGCTAACCACCAGTTTGTTTGGGGCTCACCAATAGTGTCGGGGGCAAGTTCTTCCATTGTGTTTAATTGCATTAAATGAGGAACAGCCATCGCGCCCGCCCAACGGAACATTAAGCCTCTGTATGCATATTTATCTTTAGGTAAGTGTTGCAGTAAATAGTGATTAAGTTCAGCAGCATTTGCATAATAACCAAGTTGCTTCATTACATCGGCTAAGTTAACCAGTGTTGTTAAATCGCTTGGCTCTGCAATGGCCAATTTACGCAAATAAAAGTAGGCACTGTTATATGACTTTTCGTGAATAGATAGGCTAGCTAAGAGCTGCGTCCACGCATAGGAAGTGTCGCTTTGAGAATAGCGCGTTAAAATGCGGCCAATCATTACAGTGTCATGCATTTGCAGCGCTAACCAACCTTGTGCAAGCACAACATCAGAGTCATATTCGCTTAATTTAGCGGCGCGGTTTAAAGTTGTATAAGCTGAATTTAAATCACTTTGGTTTTGATACCAATTAGAAAGAATTAACCAAGCAGGGTAGAGAGCTTTATTGTAGCGCTGCTTATCAAGTTCAGCATGAATACGTGCAACTGATTTAGCATCATTTACTTGTGTGCTTAATAATGCAATTTGAATCAATTGACGGTCAGTTTGCGACTCACTTTTCCATAAATAATCAAGAAGCTCCTGAGGCCGACCTTCAAAGCGCAGTTGTTGGTAGTGCAGCATGTCGCCTACGCTCAAAGGACTTATTTTTTGTAACTTCTCTAATGCATATAGCTCATGAGCTTTGTCCTTAACTCGCATTGCCATGTCAACATTGGCGCTCCAAAACTCATCGTCAGAACTTTCATGTTTGTTTTTTAGTACTTGCAGAGCTGTAGAAAAGTCATCATCTAGCCAAAATGCGCGGGCAATCCAAAGTAAATCTTCTTCATTTTTAGGCCCTTTATATGTAGGCCACAAAGCTCTTAATGCTTTTAAATTACCAGTATCGTGAAGTACTTTTGCTTTCCAATATTGTGATAATGCACTTTTACCATTTATTTGCTCAAAGCGTTCAATATTATTTAATTCTTGCTTTGTGTTACCAATAAATTCGTTAGCTTGCATCCAATTAGCAAAGCCATGACCTTTTAGATTTCTATTTTGGGCTTTATATTCGTATATATCATTAGCGTCTTGGTATAAATATAAAGCGGTGGCATCGTTAATACTATCGGTAAGCATCGCAGGAGTTACAGCTTTGTTAGACATTAGCCATTTAAACTCTCGAAGTGCTTCTTTAGGCTTGTTTTGCCAGCGCTTTATCTTCCAATTTAATAAATGTAGCTCTTTGTCAGCTGGGCTTTGTAGTAATAGCTTTGCAAGTAATTGCTCAGCCCCTTTTGCATTTCCATTTGCTAAACGCAGGTGCATTGCTTGTGTTAAGTACTCGCTGTTATTTGGATCGGTCTTTAATAAACTTTCAATGGCTTGAGCCGCATCTTCTGTATTGCCTGCTAAGTTAGCCAAATAAAGTGTGCGTTTAATATTGGCTTGGTCGCCATAGGTTTTCCACCATGCATAAGCTTGTATCGGGTTATTTGCACCAAGTGCAGTTTCAATCGCTTTAGCTGCAATATCAGCATTTATATTTGTTTTATAAATAGCGAATGCTTTGTCAGGTTCCCCTGCGCTTAACCAGTAATCGGCTGCAAGGAGAGGCTGTTTATTTTTTTGATAGTACTGAGCAACTTTTGCATTTAACCCAACTGCTTTTGCAATAGTTAATATTTGTTCGTTCCAGTTTTTATGAGCACCAATTTTTAAAGATAACTCTTCAAAGCGGTCGTCAACTTTAGCACCGCTTGCTAGCCATAATGAGTAGAGCAGCTTTATTTCAAGTGTTGCTTTGCGCTCACCTCTAGGTAGCTTTTCAAGCTCGTTAGTAGCTTGTGAATACTCACTAAGCCCTATATGTAGCTCAACTAATTTTGCGCGTAGCTTTTCGTTGTCGGGCTCTGTATTGAGCGCTGCATTAAGGTAAGACTTCTCAAAGGTATAGTCTTGTGAAAGTGCATCATCTTCAAAAAATAAGGTATGGGGAAATAACGCATAAAGTGCAAAACAACTTACGGCTAATATCGCTAATATTGTTTTTACTGAAATTAACTGAGGGCGCTTTGTAGTATTCATTATAGTGCGGCTCCGTCGCAGTTAAGGTAACCATAAAAATCACCTGCAGGTATTTTGAAATGTGTTAATTTACCTCGGTTAATACCTTTAAAGTGCTCACCCAAACCAGATACAAACTCACAAGAGCGTGCATTCATTAAATCAAGCGAAGCAGGTACCCACGCTTTAAAGCTAACAGGCCCGTTAACTTGCCAGTTATTAATAACAACATTTGCAGATGCTAAATAAGGTTTTTTACTATTTTGGCTATGATCAAAGCTAAGGCGAGCTATGTTATTTATAATATGTATGTAGTCACCTTTTTCAGTTACACCAGATACACCTTCACTTTGAGCTATGTTTGGCACATCAAAGTCGGTAGGTATTCGCAAAGTATGAATGTACTTTGAGCTAAATAACCATTCATTATTACTGTTTTTAGCAAGTGCAGAAAAGTAAAAGTCTTTTGCTACTTTTGCATAGTGGCTTAAATGCACCGGTGTATTTGGCCTTGCTAAAACATAATCAATGTTGTGTTTTAGAGCGTCTAAGCCCGCAAGAACTTCACCTGAATAAAAGTGATAATAAATAGTGTAAGGTTTTAACCTATATGGCTTTTCTGTTATTTCGAATGTTTCGGTTAAGCGTCTAAAGCCGTAATAAGGGCCATGCCATAAGTTTGTGTAAACATTTTCATTTAATATGGGGGCGTAAATTTGATACAGCAAATCTCTTTCAGGGCGACCGATAGGGGAGATGTGAGAAAGGCTTGGGTTATCAGCATTTACATCAGTATTACCGCCATTGACATTTAACACACCAGCGTCACGAGCAAGTTCAAGTGCTTTTGGGCCAGGTGTTGCATCACCAGACCATAGCATCATTACTGTTTTTTTATTTTTAGGTGCGAGCTTGTCATTAATGTACTTTATCGAGTCGGTAATTTCTTTTTTAAGGCTAATTGTGTTGTAGCCAGGCACGTCTAGATGAAAACCGTAATCAGTGTCGTCTTCATCTATCTTTTTTCGCCCAGATAGAGCAGTCCAAAAATAGGGGTGGCTATAGGTGTGTGAAGCAACTTCTACGTAAGGCAGCTTAAAAATACTACGCGCAATGTCTTCGAGTTTGGCACTTTGTTTAGAGTGAATACCGCCTTCTTCAATGTCAGCTTGGATCACTGAGGACGTTAACGGTAGTTTGTAGTGTTTAATTATTTCATCTCGAATTACTTCTGCTGAATAAGGCCTACCCGCATAGTGGGCAACACTTGTAAATCCATCTCCATCTATATGCAGCGTAAGCATTCGCCTGCCGCTTTCGGTGGTTGTATCTGGCACTAATATAGGTGGTAGTTCCATAGCCTGAGTTAGTAGTGTACGTGGATCAATAACCCATTTGCTGCCTTCCATCGGAAATGTATCAATTAGCCAAGGAGCAACCACGACTGCACCATATTTAGTTTTAGCCGCTTGTACAATTATCGTGTTATCAGCTGATTTTATTGTAATTAAAGGAGTCGCATTAGTTGCTAATTTTAGTAAATATGGTTTAACGATAGGGGGAGGTGTTGTGGATTCTCCTTTGAGCCAAGGTGCAAAGCTATCTTGTTTATATGGACCTTCAGGTAGTGTGTTTAACGACTCAATACCCATGTTAAAAAGTAATTTAGTTGACTGTGGTAACTCGCCTAAAATAAGTTCTGGCACAACACCTAAATTAGCTTCAAGCCAATTGGTAAGTGTTGGGGTGTAAAATGCATCGCTTGAGGTCCACGAAATAATACCGGCATGTAAGCTAGGGTCAACCAAAGGTAAGTCGCGTTTTGCCATATCTATGTAATCAGGTATGTACCCCAAATACTCAATCATGGTCGCAAGCTTTAAGTGTACGGTAGTGTATATGAGTGGTTTTACGTTACTGTTATAAGGGATTAAAATGCGCCTAGGGATCGGCGTAATTGATGATGTGCCCCACGTTTGCAAGTGACCGTCGGTCACCCACGGATTGAAACCTGCGTCTATAATATTTTGTGCCATAGTAAGGCGATTACCGGGCTTTGCATAATCAATAACTTGGACGTTGAGGCCTAAACTTTGTGCTGTTTTTAATTGTGCGCTTAGCCAATCTTGGTCGTTTTTGTTGGTCACTTTATAGCTATTGTCGGTTGGATTGAAGTGGCTATACAAACCCTCAGCAACTAAGTCACTTGCTAAATTAGCGAGTTTAGGCAATAACTCAAATCCCCGATTGAGGATAAGGTGCTTATCAAAAGTCTCAGATAGTGAGCTTATTATGGTGACTAACCCAGCTTGTTGATCGGGTTTACTGTGTGTAGCATCTAATAGCTGATAGCTATCTAGGGTATCTAAAAATAAGCCGCTAAAGCCGCGTGCTTTTAATGCCGCAGCGCTACTTTTAATATGTTGTTGCCAATGTGCTGATGCTAAATCGGCAATATGGCTATTCCAGTTAGGGTTAACTGCGAGTGAAGACTCACTTTCAATAAACGACTCACCAATACTTAAATAAGCATAGACAGCAATATTACGCTGTTTAAACCAATTAAGTTCGTGCTCAGTCACAAGATCAGGCTGGACTACAACGCGAGAATAAAAGGTCATTTCGGCTAATGGCATCGGCGCTGAGTAGTAAAATGCAATACTATTATTCACAGGCTTTGCAAATACTTGACTAGAAATTAAAAGCACTAGGTATAAAAAATATTTCATTAGTAATTCATTTCAATTAATTTATAACTGTGGCTCAAAGTAATGCGTTCCAATTTATCTAGCTATTTGGTATTAGTAATATAGGGTTATTATATGTTAATGGAAGATTAATTTCTACATGTTAATTCAACCATATACTCAAGGGGTATAATAACATGCTGGTTTGATTAACTCACCACAATAAAACCCATTGGTTTGCCACTCGAGTTATTAAGAGCAACCTACAAACCTATACTTAGAAAAACGATAAAAGAATGTATCAATATGTTACTTACAATAAGAGCTTAGTTTTTTATTACTCACCATCAAGCAGCTCTTTTACATTTTAAGTAACCGTAGAATTGACCTTTTGGCAGACTAAACTGTGTGATATCAGCATTTGATTTACCTTTAAAGCGCTTTCCATCATTAGAAACAAACTCACAAGAACGGCCATTAACTAAATCAATTTTAGCAGGCACCCAGGCTTTAAAACTGACAGCTCCATTCACTTGCCAATTATCCATGGAGACATTAGCTGAAGCTAAATACGGTACATTGTTTTCTTGGCTGTGATCAAAGCTAAGCTTTGCTAAATCATCAGTTATATGAATGTAATTACCCTTTTGAGTGACGCCGGATATTCCTGAACTTTGAGCTACATTAGGAACATCAAAATCATTGGGAATACGTAATGTTCGAATACTTTGAGAGCTAAAAACCCATTCGTTATTGCTGTTTTTAGCAAGAGCTGAAAAATAAAAGTCTTTAGCTATTTTTGCATACTGGCTTAAATGTACTGGCGTATTCGGTCTTGCAAGTACGTAGTCTATATTATATTTCAGGGCATCAAGTCCAGCAGGTAGTTCACCAGAATAAAAATGAAAGTAAATACTATAGGGTTTTAATCTGTATGGTTTTTCTGTAATTTCAAATGTTTCGATTAGGCGCTTAAAACCATAATAAGGCCCATGCCACAAGTTGGTGTATACGTTCTCGTTAATAATGGGTGCATAAATTTGGTATAACAAGTCACCTTCAGGTCGTCCAATTGGCGATACATTTGTAAGAGTTGGGTTATCAGCTTTTACTGAAGTATTACCACCATTCACGTTGAGCACGCCAGCTTTTCTTGCTATGGCTAAAGCCTTTGGTCCTGGAACCGCATCGCCTGACCATAGAATTAATACTGTTTTTTTATTCTTTGGCGTCAGTCGTTCATTAATATATTGAATTGACCCTGAAATTTCTTTTTCTAAATCGACAGAGAGATACCCAGGAATATTTAAATTAAGTCCGTATTTCGTATCATCTTCATCTATGTTTTGTATCCCTGATAGCACTTTCCAAAAGTAAGGGTGGCTATATGTGTGCGATGCAACCTCTACATAAGGTAGTTCAAATATATCTCTTGCAACTTGCTCAAGTTCTTTACTTTGTTTTGAATGTAAGCCGTTAGGCTCTATGTCTGCTTGTATTATGGAGGAGGTTAATGGCAATTTGTACCTTTTTATTACCTCATCGCGAATTACTTCTGAGTTGTATGGCTTACCTTTGAAGTGCGCAATGCTACTAAATCCATCGCCATCTATATGCAAAGTTAACATACGCCTTCCGCTTAGAGTCGTTGTATCAGGAGCTAATATTGTGGGTAAATTTAGTACTTTTGTTAACAAGTTCTTAGGGTCTATCACCCATTTACTGCCTTCCAGTGGTAAATTATCAATTAGCCAAGGGGCTACTATTATGCCACCTAGTTTAGTCTTACTTCCTTGCGCTAGGATTTTACCATTTGCTGAACTAATGCTAATTAACGCTGTGGCGTCTGAGGTTAACTTAAGGGAATTTGGTCTGATAATTACAGGTGCTTTTGTAGTTTCACCTTTTAGCCAATCGGCAAAGTATTTAACTTCATAAGGGCCAGGTTGCGCATTATTTATATTTTCTACGCCTAAACTAATCAGTAATTTATTTGATTGAGGTAATTCCCCTAATATTAGCTCCGGTACTATTTTTAAACCCCCTTCCAGCCATTTAATAATCTCAGTACTATAAAATATATTACTAGTAGTCCAAGAAATAATGCCGGCATGTAAACTCGGATCTATTCTAGGTAAGCTTTCTTTAGCTACATCTACATAATCAGGAATATACCCTAAGTATTCTATGATTGTAGCAAGCTTTGAATGAACAGATTTTTTAACTAATGGTGAAATATCGCTATTATAAGGAATTAATATTCGCCTAGGCACCGGTTTTATTGATGATGTACCCCATGTTTGCAAGTGGCCATCTGTCACCCATGGATTAAAACCTGCGTCTATAATCTTTTGTGCCATAGCGAGGCGGTTATCGGGCTTTGCATAATCAATAATTTGGACGTTGAGGCCTAAGTTTTGTGCTTTTTTTAATTGTGCGCTTAGCCAATTTTGGTCGTTTTTGTTAGTCAGTGTATAGCTATTGTCGTTAGGGTTGAAGTGGCTATACAAACCCTCAGCAACTAAGTCGTTGGCTAAATTAGCGAGTTTAGGCAATAGCTCAAAGCCCCGGTTGAGGATAAGGTGCTTATCAAAAGTCTCAGAGAGTGAACTTATTATGGTGACTAATCCAGCTTGTTGTTCGGGTTTACTGTGCTTGTCATCTAAAAGTTGATAGCTGTCTAGAGTATCTAAAAATAAGCCGCTAAAACCACGTGCTTTTAATGTCTCAGCGCTCCTTTGAATATGTTGTTGCCAATGTGCTGATGCTAAATCGGCAATATGACTATCCCAGTTGGGGTTTATACTAAGTGATGACTTATTTTTATTAAAGGACTCGCCAACACTTAAATAAGCATATACAGCAATATTACGTTGTTTAAACCAATTAAGTTCGTGCTCAGTGACGTGTTCGGGCTGAACTACAACGCGAGAATAAAAAGTCATTTCGGCTAGAGGCATCGGGTACGAATAGTAAAATGCAATACTATTATTTACAGGCTTTGCAAATACTTGACTAGAGATTAAAAGCACAAGATATAAAATATATTTCATTAGTAATTCATTTTTATTAATTCATAACAGTGGCTCAAAACAATATGTTTCAATCTATTTGGTTATTTAGTACTAGGAAGATAGGGTTATTATATGTTAATAAAAAATTAATCTCTACATATTAATTTAACCTTGAGGTCAATGTTTATACTCGCTTACAAATAATCTAACTCGCTGCAATTAAAACTAATTGACTTAAATAAAAGCAGTAGGCTACGTGGATATTATTTATAGAGAGTGTTTTAAATAATGGATAAACGTTGGATGAATTATTTTTATTAAGACTAAGGTCTCTGCGTTATTGGTGTCTAAAATGCCGAGTTGGGATTATAATATGGCTAAGCTGACTTCTAACTAACTTGGTCCCACCTAATTTTACCTATGCTTTTCTTAATATAAGTTTAAAGCGATATAAATGAGCGAAGTTATTTTGGGCAAATAAGTAAATCTGCAAACTATATTAGTTTTGCTAGATTTTAGTTGTTGCTGCACACACACCTTTATTCACCTCGGAGAAAAAATGAGTAATTTAAGCTTGAAAAACAAATTGCTGTTACTAGCTATTTTACCGCTAATGCTACTTTTGATCAGCTTAATGCTGAGTTCTTATTATTTAGAGAATAAAAATCAGCAACAAAATTTTGAAGCATTTCAAACTAAGTTAATAAGTGACAAGCAAACGTTACTAAGTACCGAAATTGAAATTGCTAGCAAAATTGTTCGCTATCAATTAGCAAATGGCTCTGAGCAAGATGCTAAAAACGCTTTAAGAGACTTAACATTTGGCCAAGGTGGTTACTTTTTTATATACGACACCAATGGCATTAGTGTTTTTCATGCATTACTAGGTGATGCTATTGAAGGGCAAAACAAAATAGGGATGACTGACCCTAACGGTAAAAAAATAATAGTGGGCTTATTAGAGCAAGCTAGAAAAGGCGGTGGCGCTTTTAACTATCATTTTCAAAAACCAAATACCACAGGCTTAGTTGAAAAGATGGGCTATGCAGCAATGATACCAGGCACAAACTGGATGATTGGTACTGGCGCATATATGGATGATATAGACGCAGAGCTACTTAAATACCAAACAGCAATGCAAAAGCACATGAATGATAAGGTAATGACCTTATTATTAATTGCTTTATTTTGGGTTGTTTTAACAATTATATGTGCGTTAGTTGCCGCAAATACAATGGTAAAACCAATACAGCGCATGGCGCAAAGCCTTGACGATATTGCAAAAGGTGAGGGCGACTTAACCAAGCGTCTAGACATTGATACTAACGATGAAATAGGCCAACTTGGCGAAGCATTTAATATGTTTGTAAGTAAGCTACATGGCATTATTGCTAATGTGGTTGATGTAACACACGATGTAAAAACAGCTTCTGGTGACATAAATACACAAACACGATTAATTGAAGACAAGTTACTTAATCACAATCATGAAACAGATCTTGTTGCGACGGCTATTACCGAAATGTCGGCTACTTCTCATGAGGTGGCTCAAAATACAAACCAAGTGGCAGAGTCAACTCAAGCGGCAACGCAAGAAGTTGCTAAAGCTCAAGAGTGTGTTGATATTTCACTCAGTGAGGTTTCAAACTTAATGGGCGAGATAAACCTAGCCGCTGAACAGGTTGATTCACTCAGTGATCAATCTAAAAAGATTAATAGTGTACTAAGCGTAATTGGTGGAATTGCCGAGCAAACAAACTTACTTGCACTAAATGCTGCGATAGAAGCTGCACGAGCAGGTGAGCAAGGCCGAGGATTTGCTGTTGTTGCCGATGAAGTAAGAAGCCTAGCAAGTCGTACTCAAGTTAGCACACTAGAGATTAGTGAGATGTTAAGTGAGTTACATAATTTAGTATCAGATGCCGTAGCTGCAATGCAAGCAAGCCAAAGTAGTTGTAATCGCTCGGTTGAATCGTCTCGTGCTATTTCAGAAAGTTTAGGCGCGGTAACAACCTCAGTTAGATCAATTAACGACATGAGTACGCAAATTGCAACGGCAGCTCTGGAGCAAAGTAGTGTTACAGAAGAAATAAATCGTAATGTATTTGCCATTCAAGAAATAGTTAATGAGTTAACTATTTCAAGTAAAACCACCTCTTCAGTTGGTCAGCATTTAGCTGGGCGTGGTGAAAGCTTAGGACACTTAGTTGGCCAGTTTAAGATTTAACAAAATTTTAAACTATATAAAATAAAGCCGCTGATTGCGGCTTTATTTTTGTGGCTTAGTTTTAGCTGCTTAGTTTTTATAAAAATTATTGAATTTTTTGTATGCGTTAAGGTCTATCAGCATGCAAATATACTTATACAGTGGAATAACTATGCAAAACATGCCATCAATTAAACGTTGTACTCGAGAAGAGTTAGCGCCAGAGCAAGATTTGGGGCGTTTAGTCTCTTTTTTACGTTCGAGATTAGCCATTCATGTTGATGCCAAGTTACTTCCTATGGACTTAACTTCTGCGCAATATATTGTGGTTGTACTACTTGCGAGAGAGTCGGTTAATACGCTTGCAGGACTTTGCGAATATATGGTTTATGATCGTGGCGCTATGAGCCGCTTATTAAACCGACTTGAAGAAAAAGGACTCATTATTAAAACGCAATGTGAGCTTGATAAGCGCTCAACTATTTTGTGTTTAAGTGAAAAAGGTAAAGCTCTTTGTCCTGAAATTATGCCTGTCGTGAACGAAGTCTATGCGCAAGCATTAAATGGTTTTTCAGAGCCAGAAAAAAACCAAATAATCGACTTACTATTCAAAGCTATAAATAATCTTGATTCACTGCCAGACTCCCCCCAAAAGTAGATTATCAATAAAATAGCGATACTGTTTCAATAGAAAGTTAGCGTGCTAATTAGTTGATCTGATTGTGCGCAGAATCTAACTTTGATAATATAGTTGCCTAGGCAATTAAGGTTATTATCTTGTTAGGTTTGTTATGATTGAAAATAATTTGTTAGTACAATTACAGCAGCAATATCCAGAACATACTTTTATGCAACATCACTTAAGTGTTGTCCATAAGGGACGTTTTGCTAACGCGATTGTGTATCGATATAAAGATAATGAATTTGATTTAATTGTTAAAGATTTTAGCCAAAGCCCGTGGTTTATCCGCAAAACATTTGCACGAATGTCGGTAAATCAAGAGTACAAGGGGTTGAGCCGTTTAGCTGAGCTTGATGCAGTTGCTAACCGCTTTTGTAGATTGTCGCCGCTAGCGGTTGCTTATAACTATATTGAAGGCACGCCACTGCGCGCTTTAATTCATGAAGACAAAACACTACCTGTTAACTTTTTTAGTGAGCTTGAGCGTCAAGTAGCAAAAATGCATCGCAAAGGCATCGTGCATTTAGACTTACGTAATATGGGTAATATTTTATGCGGCGCAGACGGTAAACCTTACTTTATTGATTTTCAGTCCACTATTAGCTTTTCTCGTTTTCCACGTTGGTTGCAACGCTTTATGCGAGGATCTGACATGTCAGGCGTATATAAAGCATGGAATAAATTGGGTGAGCAGCCTCTGCCACAAAAAAAGCAAGACTATTTAGAGCGCTTTAATCACGTGCGTAAACGCTGGATTTTTAAAGGTTACCCAATACAGCGTGGCTATGCGTGGGGCGCTGCACTTATTACTCAATTTGTAGATTCTGACTTAGTACGAAATATTACTGATAGACTTTAATTTAAAGCATAAACCGTAATTTAAAAACACCTAATTCATTGTGTGATTTTGCCCATATTAGCCTAGCTAATATGGGATTTTTTTTTATTATAAGTAATCCCTTTAGTTTGCTTACTTGTTGTTTAATCCCTCAAAAATAATTCCTTTTACTGTTTTTTTAATTTTTTAAAATAAATATTAGTACTGCATTTAGTTTGCCCATACAATGCGCAAAAATAGCTTGCGCATGCTTAATAAGTTCACGTTTTTTCTGCAATTTTTTATTGTTCAAGTAGACTATAAATAATGTGCGCTTTTAAATTTTAAGGTTTTAAGATGATTGAGTATCCGGTAGACCAACTTCCACAGCTCATAAATGATTTATTGCAATGCGATACAACAGAACGCAAAAATAAATTATTAGCAGATGCGCAGTTAACGCTTTCAACAGAGCACCTGTCATTACTTTTTGAGGCGATACCAAAAGAACAACGACTTGAAATTTGGCAGTTGCTTGATGAAGACACGCAACACGAAATTTTTGTTAATTTAAGTGAAGATAGTTGTTTGTGGTTGCTACAAACGCTAGAAGACACTGAGGCTTTTAAACTTCTTGATGAAGTTAATGTAGAAGAGCTACTGGAACTTGAAGAAGTTATACCAGAGCGATTTGTTGAGTATGCAAAAAAGCAACTCGATGAAGCGCAAACCAAACAATATGATTTAGCGCAGCAATACCCGCCAGAGCAATTAGGTCACTGGTTAGGTTTTGACTTTTTAAAAGTATCGGAGAAGCTAACAGCCGGTGGTGCTAAAAAATTGCTACATAAAGGTTTACCGCAATACAGTGAAGTTATTTATTTAGTAAGCCGCAAGGGTAGTTTAATAGGTGAGGTTGCGGTAAATGATTTAATAAAAGCCAGCGACACCGATAATTTAATGACATTGGCAAATCATGACTTTTCATCGCTCCATGCTGATGATGATTTATATGAAGCGGCAGAAGTGGTGATCCACAGTGAAAAAATGGCACTGCCAGTGGTTAATGCTGATAACAAATTACTTGGGCGATTAACCATTGCCTCTGCTTATGAATTACGACAAGAAATTGCTGATGAAGCAGCCGCTAAAGCCGGTGGTTTACGTGAAGACGAAGACCTGTTCGCAAGTGTGCGAAAAAGTGCTAAAAACCGTGGTATATGGTTAGGTATTAATTTAGCAACTGCCTTTTTAGCGTCGTGGTTTATCGGTTTATTTGGCGCAACGATAGAACAAGTTGTAGCATTAGCTGTATTGATGCCAGTGGTCGCTTCTATGGGGGGAATTGCAGGTAGTCAAACATTAACCGTTATTGTGCGAGGTTTAGCGCTTGGACAGGTTACAGATTCAAACCGTAATGCGTTGCTTAAAAAAGAGCTGCGTGTTGGCGCTGTAAATGGCTTGGTATGGGCGTTTGTAATCGGCCTACTTACCTTTTTATGGTTTAACGACTTAATGCTTAGTATTACGATTACGGTAGCCATATTATTGAATTTAGTGGCCGCGTCACTAGCAGGTGTTGTTATTCCGTCTATTTTAGACAAAATGAAAATTGATCCTGCGTTATCTGGTTCGGTAATTTTAACTACCGTTACCGATATTGTTGGGTTTGTTACCTTTTTAGGTTTAGGCAGTTTATTGCTTTTATAAGCCTTATACCAATTCGCTTAATTAAGTGAAATGGTATTACTAACAGGAAAATACAATGACCTTTGAAGTCATGATTTGGTGTGCAATTGCTTTGTGTATTTCACAATCGGCAATATTTTCGGGCTTAAACTTAGCGTTTTTTTCACTAAGTAGGCTTCAGCTTGAAATGGAAAGTGCAAAAGGGAACGAGGCGGCCATAAAAGTAATGGCCCTTCGAAACGACTCTAACTTTTTATTGTCGACTATTTTGTGGGGCAACGTAGGTATTAACGTACTACTTACACTACTTTCTGATTCGGTATTAATGGGCGCAAGTTCGTTTTTATTCTCAACTATCGCAATTACTATTATTGGTGAAATAACACCGCAGGCCTATTTTTCGCGTAATGCGTTAAAAATGGCGAGCCTACTTTCGCCGTTAATTAAGTTTTATCAGATTCTGTTTTATATAGTTGCTAAGCCAACGGCTTTAATACTCGATGCATGGTTAGGCAAAGAGGGGATTACGTACTTTGCTGAAAGTGAGCTCAGGGGTATTATTCGCAAACACATAGAGGCTGAAGAAGCTGATGTTCAACATGTTGAGGGAATAGGCGCACTTAACTTTTTTAGCTTAGATGAAATAAGCGTAACCAAAGAGGGTGAGGTAATTGATCCAGACTCTATTATTGCTTTGCCTACTAAGCTTGATTTACCTATTTTCCCAGACCTTACATTAACAACTGATAATGAGTTTTTACGCAAACTACATAAGTCAGGTTATAACTGGGTGATCATTACCAATGAAGACGGTTGGCCTTTATTAGTGGTAGATGCTGACGGTTTTTTAAGATCAGCGTTATTTGAGCCAGATACGTTTGACCCTTATCATTATTGTCACAGACCTATAATTGTTGCTGATGAAGCGATGCGTTTGAGTGAAGTGATTTTAAAAATACGAGCTAATCATTCTTTAGATAAATCGTTTGATGGGGCCATTGATCACGATGTGGTCTTAGTGTGGAGCGACGTGAAACGCATTATTACCGGCGCTGATATATTTGGTCGGTTGCTCAAAGGTATGAGTGCACCAAAACTCGAACTGCATGAAAATACAGAGAATAAAAAGCCGCTGTAAAGCGGCTTTTTTGTATTTAGTTGGATGGAGCTTTACGCCCAACCTTCGTAGCGCTTACGACGTGACAGCACTATCGTTAATATAATACCTAAAAACAGGCCTAAAAACGCAATAGCACCACCGTAAGTCAGTAGCTGGCGTTTCTCTTTTGAGCTAGCAGCTTCTTTTTGAGTGCGCTCTTGTTCTAGCGTTGTTTTAAGTTTAGTGATTTGAGCAGATAGCTGCAGATTTTGATCTGTTAAAGTTTGATTTTGTTCTTGTAGCTGTGGAAGTTCTATTTGAGCTTGACGTAGCTTTTCTTGCATAGTGCTCATTTCGCTACTTAGTGTTTTGTACTGTTGGTGTAAGCCAGCTGTTTTAGTAATAAACTTAGTTTCTATCCAGCCTTCGCGGTCTTTATCATCTTTAATTTTTATAAAGCCATTTTCTTCATTTGATAACAAGGTTAACTTTGTTCCAGCATCTACAGAGCCGAGTAGTCGATAATTTTTACTCGCCCCAGAGCGCATAAAAGTGTATAGATTATCGATAATATAAGCGGTGTTTGCATTCGTTGAATTTGCAGGTTGTGCTTCTTGTGCATAACTCATGAATGTGGTGGCTGTTAAAAGTAGCCCTAATAAACAATGTTTTAGCATTTATCTACCTTGTTGATCTAACTGCGTCCGTTATGAACGTGATTTTTATTTCACATAAGTAGTTAGATAGTATGGATTAAATAGATCAATAGCAAGACTGATATTGTAACCCAGTACGGTAACGCAGGAGTAGTTATCGAGTCCACTAGGTTACAAGCCTCACGCTATGATTAAATTGCTCCTAGATAGAACGAATTTTAATCCACAAAGGCCATCAAGCCCTAAAATAAGGTTAAAAAATTTGCATTGTTAAGGCGCTTTGTTTATTTTGAGCACTTATTTATTTTAAAGGTAATCCGCAAACCGAATGGATACTGAGATAGAACTGAAATTTTTGGTATCAGATGCCGTTATTCCACTGATCCCCTCGTTAATTACTCAATTTGCAAAAACGGTGAAGAATAAACCGTCTCGCAGCTTACAAAATGCATACTACGATACGCCAAGCAGAGAGCTTAGAGCGCTTGATATAGGCTTTAGAACGCGTTGTTCTGACAGCGAATGCGAGCAAACTATAAAGCTTGCAGGTGAAGTGGTAGGTGGTTTACACCAACGTCCAGAGTACAATTTACCAATTGAATCAAGCCGCCCTAATTTAATGGCGTTTGATGCTGATATTTGGCCTCATGGCATGCAAATAAGCGCCATCTCAAAAAACCTGTATCCAATATTTAGTACTAACTTTATTCGTCGTACTTGGTTAATTGAAACTGAAAGTGGCGCTAAAATTGAAGTCGTACTCGATAAAGGTGAAATTGCGGCTTCGGGTAAAATTGAAATTATTAGCGAGCTAGAAATTGAGCTAGTTGAGGGCAGTCGTAATGAGCTGTTTGCATTTGCAGATATACTAGTTAGCCAAAACTGCATACGCTTGGGTTTGTATTCTAAGGCCGCGCGTGGTTATCGACTTGCTGATGAAAAACCTTTAATGCCAAGCAAATCTATTGGTTTTGTACAATTACCAAAATCGACTACTCAAGAGCGTGCTTTAGTTGAAGCTATGAACTTTGGCATTCGCTTTGTACAAAAGCACGAGCAGTGCTATTTCGATAAGCCAAGTTTAAAAACACTTAAACGCGTAACTGACGGCATCAGTTTAATCCGCCATACTTTTTGGCTATACGACGATATAGTATCTAAAGAAAGTACAGAGCACTTACGTACCGAACTTAAATGGTTATTAAGTGAATTAGCGTGGGTAGAAAACGCGATTCAATTAAAAACGTACACGTCTAAACGCCATGCTTTTTATAAAAAAATTAATGCGGCGCCAGCACTTGCTCAAGTCATTGGAGACTTAAAAGAGTTACAGCCAAGCATTGACGATATAAATGCACTGTTTCACAGCGCACGTTATAATCGTTTATTACTATCGTTAACTACCTGGTTAATCGATAAGCAATGGCGTAAAGACTGGGGGCAAGCAGAGCTTCAAGCGGCTGAGCAAAATGTGTCGTCTATTGCCAATAGGCTTTTCAATAAAGACTGGAAAAACCTGCACGAGTTGCTTCCAAAGGAGCAAACACTCGATGTCGCTTCGTATTTAAACCTACGAACTCAGCTTGAAAATAGCCTACTGAGCGGTAACTGTTTAGGATCGTTATTTGATAAAGAAGAACGCCTAGAGTTTAGATTGCCTTGGCTTGATATTTCTCATGGTATTTATGAATTAAGTACGCTTGAGTATTTAAAGCAATTATGTGCAGGGCAAGAGGACGAACAGCTTGCTAAAATCCAGTCATGGCTTGAACAAAAGTCTGAATATTTGGTCAGTGCCATGGAGCAAAGTCGCCTTGCTTCACTTGACATAGAACCTTACTGGCAAAAATAAATGATGCGCTTTTGTAATAAAATTCAGTTGCAAAAGTGTTTATTCGTTATTTTTTTATTAGTTAGTTTTAACACTTACGCTGAGCCCATATGGCATTTGTATAAAAACAAAAATGGCGTAAGTGTGTATTATCAAAGCCACAGTGATAATACCTTTGAAGTAAAAGCGCAGATGAGCGTGAAAGGCGTATCCACCAATGAGTTTTTAGAATTACTTAGTGATACCGATGCCGCACCCCAATGGCTCGAAAATATATCTCAGGTAAAGGTTATTAAGCACATAAGCCCATCAGAAAATTTAGTGTACAGTTATTTTAATTCTCCTTGGCCTGTTAGAGATAGAGATAGCATTACTTATTCTTGTTATTCACAGCTGACTGCAAATAAAAGCCAATTGCTTATTAAGGCTCGCCCTAATAAGCAGCCCAAAAACAATGGCGTTATAAGAATTACTACTTTAAATGCACGCTGGCTGCTGAGTGAGGACAAAGGCCGCCTTGATATTGAGTACCAAGTATATGCTTTGCCTGATGGGGCAATACCTACTTGGCTAAGCAATAAGGTCGGATTGAAAAGTACTTACATCACATTTATGAACTTGCATCATATGCTCACAGATAAAAAATACACTCCAAAACTACCTGTAATCAAAGCAGGTCAATGCTAAATATCGAATATATAATAATTTAATGGTGTGTTGAGTAGTCTTTAACTACGCTTAAGCAATAATGACACGCTATTATTTGGAGAATTGATGAAGTATTTAGTGGCTATATTATGTTTGATACACAGCTCATTCTTATTAGCTCAAGAATATACCTTTGGTGTAGTGCCGCAATACGAGCCGCAAAAGCTAAATACTATTTGGCAACCTTTGTTAAAGCAAGTAAGTAAGCAAACAGGGGTAACAATAAAGCTAATTACAGTTGAGTCTATTCCTGTATTTGAAAAAGCCTTTGCTAATGGCGAGTACGACTTTGCATACATGAACCCATGGCATAGTGTTGTAGCATACGAAAAACAGGGGTATTTACCACTAATAAAAGATGCAGGGCGAAAGCTGCAAGGTATTTTGCTCGTAAACAAAGACAGTGATATTGATAATTTAAGCCAACTAGAGGGCGCTGAAATAGCATTCCCTGCACCTAACGCATTAGGTGCGTCATTATTAATGAGAGCTGATTTAGCATTGTTATACGGGCTAACAATAAAGCCTGTATATGTCCAAACTCATCCATCGGTATATTTAAATGTAGCACTGCACTCAACAATGGCGGGCGGTGGTGTAATGGGCACATTTAAACAACAACCAGAAAGCTTACAAAATAAACTCAAAATTCTTTATAAAACGCGTGAAATTAGTCGCCACCCAATTGTCGCCCACCCAAGGGTTGATGCTGCAATACAGTTAAAAGTGCAACAAGCTATTTTAGATATAGGGCAAAGCGCAGAGCATAAACATTTACTTGCAGGTATCCCAATTATTAAACCTAGTATTGCAACTTTAGCAGAGTATCAGCAGTTAACTCAGTGGGGCTTGCGCTCATTTTATGTTGAAAATTAGAGGGTTTCGTAGTTTAAGGGCGCAAAGCTTTATTGTTGTATTGCTTTGTGGCTTGCTTATGGCATGTCTTTTTATGTTTTACGCATTACCTGAACAAGCGCGTTGGGTAAACGATGGGCTTTCAAAGGCTGCTCAGCGTTCTTTAGCGCAGTTATCGACTTCTATAACGACTCCGTTGTTAACTAGGCAATATGCAGAGCTATATGAAGAGATAGACAGTCAACTTCAAACTCGCCCTAATTGGAAAAGTATTAAAATTGTTGATGTTGATTCAAAAAACCAATTGTATCCGCTTGATAATTGGGTTGAAGCAAATGAAAACGGCGACATGCTGTTATCTCAACAGGTGATATTTTTAGACAAACCGCTGGCTAATATTAGCTTGGTTGTTAATTTTACTAATGAAATTAACGAATCTTCAAAACTTCATTACACCTTAATATATATACAATTTATTATTTTAGTTATCGTTTTTATAGGTTTGGCTTGGCTGGTGGATTACAGGGTTACATCGCCGTTGAGGACGCTAAAACTTGGGTTTTCACGTTTAGCCAAAGGCGACTTTGATTGCCATATAGATAAACAACAACAAAATGAAGTGGGCAGTGTAATAAATGCATTTAATAATATGGTTGATGAGGTTGCGAATAACCATCAAAAATTAAATGCATTACGAATTCAAGCTGAGTCTGCAAGTAAAGCAAAGTCAGATTTTATGGCCAGTATGAGCCACGAATTAAGAACTCCATTAAATGCAATTTTAGGCTTAGCCCAGCTGTATGGATATGATGAGAGTGCAAATAAAGTACAAAAAGAAAACGCGAAAAGCATTTATCAAGCTGGAGAACATTTACTATTACTCATAGACGATGTGCTTGATTTAACAGCTATTGAGTCGGGTAATATGCAGTTTAGTTTTTCTTATGTGCCTATTAAAAGCATATTAGAAGAGTCAGTAGAGCTTGTCACTGAGCTTATTAAAGGGCAATCAATAACACTGCAAACTCACGGTTTTGAGTCCTTAGAAGGGTTGAGTATTTATATTGATCAGCGCCGCTTTAAACAAGTGATGCTTAACTTGCTTTCAAATGCGATTAAATACAACAAACCAAATGGCAGTATTAATATTAATTGTCGGGTGTTAAGTAATAAACAATGCGAAATAGATGTAATAGATACCGGATGTGGATTTTCTCCAGATGACATTTCTCGCCTATTTAAACCTTTTGACCGCTTAGGCGCTGAAACCAGTAAAGTAAATGGAACCGGTATTGGTTTAGTGATAACTAAGCAGCTGGTAGAGCGTATGCAAGGGTCTTTGAGCGCACAAAGCGAGCAGCACAAAGGTTCTTGTTTTACGCTAAACTTTAACAGTTTTGATCAAACTGACTTGCCAGCACAAGTGCAAGCCCCTCAAATAACACAGCAAAGCTTAAATGCGGTAACGCTTCCTACGCTTGAGGTTTTAGTGGCAGAAGATCAAGTTACAAATCAGCAAGTGTTAAAACAGCAATTAACTATGCTTGGAGTGTGCTCTACTTTTGTAAGTAACGGTGAGCAAGCTTGGGAGGCCATACAAAATAAACGCTTTGATATTTTACTAACCGACATTCAAATGCCCTTACTCGATGGGTTAGGGTTAGCCAAAAAAATACGCGAAAACACTCATTTTGATGAACTGATTATAATTGCAATTACGGCCAACATTACCAAAAACAACATAGATAATTGTTATACTTGTGGAATGAATGGCTTTTTAACAAAGCCTATTGAGCTTGTTAAATTAAAGTCGTTATTGATGGAGCATTCTCAAACTATGGTCAATACACGTTCAGAAAAATCAGATGGTGAAAGTATAGCTTCAGATAGTTTTGATCAATTAGATATTACGCTACTAAAAGCAATGCTTGGTGATGATCCTAGCGTACATTGCATGGTATTTAATGCGTTTTTACAAACAGCAGGGGAGCAAATTAAATTAGCTAACGCGTATGCTAAAAGTAAAAACTATGTTGATTTAGCTTTTCAGGCTCATGCATTAAAGTCGTCTTCAAAGTCTGTGGGGGCTATTGAGTTGGCAAATATATGCCAACAGATAGAAACACAGGCAGAGAGTGAAATAGTTAAAGGTGATTATATACAGCAGCTGGAAGAGTGCTTTAACGATGTAGTCACACAACTTAAAAGCTATTGTTTACGATATGAAAAACGCACATAAAAAATGGCTCTTAAAGAGCCATTTTTTGTTTTAGGTATATTAGTATTTAGCCGCTTGCCCTTTTTTGGGTAAAGCGTGCTGTATAAAGTCACGTAAATCGTTATTAGAGCTTTCTAAATCAGCGTGGCGAAGGTACATCATGTGTCCGCTTCTGTAGCCTTTAAAGCTCAAACGGTCTTTCATTTTACCGCTTGGGTCTAATTGCCATAACGTATATTTAGCGTCAAAGTAATTGGTTGCGCCATCAAAGTATCCTGATTGGATCATCACGTTTAAGTAAGGGTTTTGTGCCATTGCTAAACGTAGGTTTTCGCCTGTATTATTACCGGTTCTATCCCATGGGTGAACATTACCAAATAAATTATATTTTACATCCGTTTTATAGTTTAGCTCTTCACGCAAGTAGTGATTAATTGCAGGAGTGAAAGAGTGTAACCAAGAGGTAAGTTCAGCCCAGTAGTCTGGGGATTCACCCGCGTCTCTTTTATCCATTCCTAAATAACGAGAATCTAAGCGACCCACAGTTTGACCACGTTCACGTAGTAGCTCTTTCCAGAAAAACTGAGTTGGAATATCTAAGTTATTTTGCTCAACAAACTTTTCTGATAAGCCTGCGTAGTGCGCCATTTTTGTAATTATGCGTCGCTTTTCATCAGCATTAATAAAGCCACCTTTAGCAAGCGCAGGGATTAACTCATTTACAGTAAACTCTTCAACTTCAGGTAATAACTCATCAAGATCTTTAGCTTGTAAATCGGCGTTAAGTGCTTTGTGATACCAAGCAGTCGCTGCAAAGTAAGGTAGGCGGTTAGCTGCTTTAATCGGACCATCGCGCTTAATACCAATGTCAGTAGGTGATACGAGAACAACACCGTTTATGTACATCCACTGACTGTTTTGAAGCTCATGAGCGAGTCCAGATACACGTGTTGTACCGTAGCTTTCACCAATTAAAAATTTAGGCGAGCGCCAGCGCTGTGCTCTATTTACAAAAGTATTTAACCACTCAGCAAGGTATTTAATATCGGCATTAACACCAAAAAATAACTCTTTTTGTTTTGCTTTGGAAGGCAGTTCGCCTTTTTCGTTTTCAAGTACGCGAGAATAGCCAGTATTTACCGGGTTTACGTAAACAATATCGGCAATATCAAGTACAGAATATGGGTTGTCTTTTACGCCATAAGGTTGAATTGGATAGCCTTCGTCATCAATTTTTAATACGCGAGGGCCAGTATAAGCAAGGTGCATCCATACCGAAGCCGAACCTGGCCCGCCATTAAAAGAAATAAGTAATGGGCGAACTGTCCTGTCGTCAACTTTGTCACGTGTGTAGTAGGTGTATTGTAGTGTAGCAACCGCGTCGCCTTTATCATCCCATACAGGTTGTGTGCCTGTAGCTACGGTATAACTAAAACGCTGGCCATTAATTTTAGCCTTATGTTGGGTAACTACTTTGCTGTCTACATCAATACGACGTTGGTTATCGGCAAGCGTGCTTGTACTAATTATTAATGCAATAACGGTTATCGGTAAACTGATAATACGACTAAGCTTCATTAGGTGTCCTTATTATTGTTGATACATCATTAAAGATAAAAATGAGTTAAATAACAAAAGTATTGAGACTAGTGGCCGATAATACTGGTTAAGTAAGGTATTAATACATTGAAAGGCGCGTATTAATCGCTTTTATAGTTATTTTGGATTTACTTTCTTTATTTAGTTAATTGCAAAATTCAGGTATATTGCGGCCTACTTGTATTGATTTTTTATACAGGCTATCACCAAAAAATCTAACGGATTACGCTTTCAAGCACATAAGTGCACTCTACACCGGATGTTTATGACTAATGCTATTGCAGTAATTGCGTGGTATTTGTCGTTTTGTGGTAAAACTAATTAAAGGTAAAGAGAAGCTTTATGCAAAGAGTATTAGTGGTTGAAGACAGTAAAGTAGTGCAGCAGGTACTTCGCCACTTAACTGCACAATACCTTGATGTGGCAATCGATTTTGCTTGGTCTTTAGCTGAATGTGCCACTTACGTAGAAAAATACGACTACACGCTTGCGTTAGTTGATTTAACCTTGCCAGATGCTCCTCACGGTGAAGTCGCAAAATATACTTTATCTAAAAAGATTCCTACGGTTGTTTTAACCTCAAAAATAGATGAGTACAAGCGCCAACAAATGCTTGAATTAGGTGTCGTTGATTATGTTATTAAAGATAATCGCGACTCTTACCATTACGCCGTTAAACTCGTTGCGCAATTGCTAAGAAACCAAGGTTGTAAAGCATTAGTAGCAGATGATTCATTACTGAGCCGCTCGTTAATGAAGCAAATGCTTGAAAAGCAATTGTTTGATGTGACAGATGCCCACGATGGACAACAAGCACTCGAAATATTAAAAGCTAATCCTGATATAAAGCTACTTATGACCGACTACGCTATGCCTTCTATGGATGGCTTTGAACTTGTTAAAGCGGTACGTAACTTTAGAGGCCGAGACGACTTAGCAATTATTGGCTTGTCGGGCGCGGGGAAACATGGCCTATCAGCGCGATTTATTAAATATGGCGCCAATGACTTTTTAACAAAGCCATTTATGAATGAGGAGTTTCATTGTCGAGTACTTCAAACAATGGAGCAACTATCGTTAATTTCAGATATTAAAGAAAGCGCGCATAGGGATCATTTAACAGGGCTTCATAATCGACGCTATTTTTATCAATATGCAGAAAAGCTCCTTAAAAGTAAAAACCAGAAAAATACTCTCGCATTGTTAGATATCGATTTTTTCAAAAATATTAACGATACATTAGGCCATGAGGGTGGCGATCAGGCTTTAAAGCAGGTTGGTTCATTAATCCGTACTACGTTTTCAAAGTTTACAGTTGCACGGGTTGGTGGAGAAGAGTTTGCCATAATATTACCTGAGATAGAGCTTGAACGTGGTCGTGAATACTTTGAAGCATTTAGAAAAAAGCTGGCTAGTTACGATTTTTCTATCAGCGATAAATCAATTAAAATTACTACAAGTATAGGCTTGGCAGACTTTCAAGACACTAGCTTGACGCAGGCAATGCGTGTTGCTGACAAAGCATTATACGAAGCTAAAAACCAAGGAAGAAACTGCGTGGTATAGCTCTGTTATATAAAGCTAAGCATGCAATTAATATATTGCACGCACCAATGTAGATAACTTGTTAAATTAACGCACCTAATTGGTGCGTTTTTTTTGTTATTTAGTTTCTGTTTTTCACTAACTTATTGTTTTAAAAAATATAAAAATAGTGGCACAAAGGTTGGGTTGTTTAACCCAACAGGATAACAATAAAGAGTCCGAGGGGGCCGCTATGAAAATGATTAGTGCAATCATAAAACCATTTAAATTAGACGACGTGCGTGAAGCACTCGCTGATTTAGGAATTGAGGGGATGACAGTAGTTGATGTTAAAGGTTTTGGACGTCAACGAGGTCATACTGAGTTATATCGTGGTGCAGAATACCAAGTAGATTTTATTCCTAAGATCAAACTTGAAATTGCAACTCGTACTGAAAATTGTCAACGCGTTGTTGAAGCAATTACTAAAATTGCATCAACAGGTAAAATCGGTGACGGGAAAATTTTCGTGTACGACTTAGATCAAATTGTTCGTATCCGTACTGGCGAACTTGACGAAGAAGCAATTTAAGGGGGTCTCATGGAAAATACAATAATAGAACTAAAGTTTTCACTCGATACCTTCTATTTTTTAATATCAGGTATATTAGTAATGTGGATGGCAGCAGGTTTTGCCATGTTAGAAGCGGGCTTAGTTCGCTCTAAAAACACAGCTGAAATTTTAACTAAAAATGTCGCGCTGTATTCAATTGCATGTACGATGTTTTTATTAGTTGGCTACAACATTATGTATGTAGACAATGCCGAAGGTGGTTTTATTCCTTCAATAGGCGCTTTAATTGGCACACAAGCTGCTGATGCTGACCATTCTTTAGAATCTGATTTTTTCTTCCAAGTAGTATTTGTTGCAACGGCTATGTCGATTGTATCGGGTGCAGTTGCTGAGCGCATGAAGCTATGGGCTTTCCTTGGCTTTGCTGTAGTACTAACTGGTTTTATTTACCCTATTGAAGGTTACTGGACATGGGGTGGTGGTTTCTTATCTGAAATGGGCTTTGTAGATTTTGCAGGTTCTGCAATTGTACATGGCGCAGGTGCAGCTGCTGCACTAGCGGGTGTACTAATCCTAGGTGCTCGTAAAGGAAAATATGGTAAAAACGGTGAAATATACCCAATTCCAGGTTCAAACTTACCACTTGCTACACTAGGTACATTTATTTTATGGATGGGTTGGTTTGGCTTTAACGGTGGTTCTCAATTACTACTTTCGGATAAAGAAAACGCAACTGCGGTAGGTCAAATATTACTTAATACTAATGCAGCTGCTGCAATGGGTGCTATTGCTGCACTGTTTGTATGTAAGATACTTTGGGGCAAATCAGATTTAACCATGGTATTAAACGGTGCATTAGCAGGTTTAGTTGTAATTACTGCTGACCCACTTTCACCTTCTCCATTAATGGCATGTTTACTAGGTTTACTTGGTGGCTCATTAGTTGTGTTTAGCATTATAGCACTTGATAAAGTTAAGATTGACGATCCAGTAGGTGCTATCTCTGTACACGGTGTGTGTGGTGCATTAGGTATTATGTTAGTACCGCTAACCAATGGTGATGCAAGCTTTGTTAATCAGTTAATTGGTTTAGTGTGTATTCTTGCCTTTGTATTTGTAGCATCATTTATTGTTTGGACTGTGCTTAACAAAACAATGGGTATACGAGTAACTGAAGAGGAAGAACTAAACGGTATGGATCAACACGATTGTGGTATTGAAGCCTACCCAGAGTTTGTTTCTGTTCGAAATAGCTAATAGTTTATTTAAATAATAGTGTGTTTACACAAAGCCCTACTTCGGTAGGGCTTTTTTTGTTTCAGGGGGGGTTAACTTTTCGGATGTTAGGATATGCCCAATATGCTAAGCTCACACTCGTGAATAACCCTTGGAATAAATTACACTTAAATGGCCGACAATAAAAAAACACCTACCAGCAAACCTGCAGCTAAACGTGCTAGTAAATCGTCAAGCACGACAAAAAAAAGCACATCAAAGGGCAGTAAAAAAACAGTGAATCCCACTGTTAAACGCTCTTTTATGAGAAAAACATGGTCAGTGTTTTGGAAATTCAGCTTGGCTTTTTTTATTGCAATGGCAATGTATTTCATTTATTTAGATTCAAAAACTACACGTATATTTGAAGGTAATAAATGGCAACTTCCAGCGCAAGTGTATGCTCGTTCTATGGAGTTCTATCCGGGGCAATTTTTATCAAGCCAAGAAGTTGTGTTTGAGTTAGAGCGTCTACATTATTCATCTGTTAATAGATTAAGCAGAACAGGGCAGTTTGTTAAAACAGCAGATAGCATCAAGATTTATCGCCGTGATTTTGAATTTTATGATGGCCTTGAAGAATCACATATTATTGAACTTCGTTTTGCAGGGCAAAAAGTTGCGACTATTAAAGATAAGTTCGGCAGACGTTTAAACTCTGCTCGCCTAGAACCTGTGCAAATAGCGCGAATTGGCAACGACTCTAAACAAGATAGAGAATTTGTACCGCTAGATAAGTTCCCAGCCATGCTTAAAGATACGCTACTGGTAGTTGAAGACCGTGATTTTTATGATCACCATGGTGTGTCGGTGTTTTCTATTTTACGTGCGCTTTATTCAAATATTAAAGCGGGACGCACCGTTCAAGGTGGCAGTACGCTTACTCAGCAATTAGCTAAAAATATTTACCTCACGCGTGAGCGTTCTTTAGTACGAAAAATAAATGAGGCCTTTATTGCCCTTATTTTAGATTATCGCTATTCAAAAGATCAGATATTAGAAGCTTACTTAAATGAGGTATACCTAGGGCAGTCATACAACCAAGGTATCCATGGTATGGGGCTTGCCTCTGACTTTTACTTTTCAAAGCCTGTAGACGAGCTTGAGTACGATCAAATTGCTCTGCTGGTGGCAATGGTTAAAGGCCCATCTTATTACAACCCACGTCGTTATAAAGAGCGCACAATGGAGCGCAGGGACTTAGTGCTGCGTCTAATGGTCGAAAATAAGTTACTTAGCACAAAAGAGTACCGTGCATCGCTTAATCGCCCAATTGATATTGCGCCAATGAAAGCCAGTTTACAAAAATCATACCCAGGCTATTTAGAGCTAGTAAACAGAGAGTTAAATGAATTATTACCTGATCAGCAAACACTTGATGCAGGCGTAAGAGTATTTACTTATTTTGACTTGCAAAAGCAAACAGCAATGGAAGAGTCGATTGAAAAGAGTTTACCGTACTTGGAAAATCGCCCTAGAACTGAAAAACTAGAAGCAGCCATGATCTCTGTTAATGTAGAAAAAGGCGGTGTTTCTGCACTTATTGCTGGTCGCGATGTTCGATATTCAGGATTTAACCGTGTTTTAGACACAAAACGTAATATAGGCTCGCTTGTAAAACCTGCCGTGTATTTAACCGCACTGCAATTGCCACATTATAATTTAGCTACTTTGCTTGATGACTCGCCAGTACAGGTCACAAATGAGCAAGGTAAAGTGTGGCAACCAGAAAATTTTGACCACCAATACCGTGGTGCAATTCCACTTTATAAAGCATTTAGTAACAGTATAAATATCCCAGCGGTTAATTTAGGCCTCGATGTAGGTGTTGATAAAGTAGTAAATACATTGAAAGGTTTAGGCGCAACAGGGGCGATAGACGAATACCCATCGCTGCTTTTAGGGGCTGTTGAAATGTCGAGTTTTGAAGTGGCTCAGCTTTATACAACAATTGCTGCAGATGGCGAATATAAAAAGCTCACTGCAATTTCGGCATTAACTGACTCTGTTGGTAAAGTACTTTATAAGCATAAAGTAAATGCAGAGCCTCGTTTTGATAAATCTGCAATGTATATGACCAAATACGCGATGAAACGCGTAACGAAAGATGGCACTGCTAAACGCTTAAATTTACACTTTCCGTCAATCCAGCTCGCTGGTAAAACAGGGACCAGCAACGATTTACGTGATAGTTGGTTTGCAGGCTTTGATCAAAATACAGTGACTGTTGCGTGGCTTGGTCGAGATGACAACAAAAGCACTGGTTTAACAGGTAGCGTAGGCGCATTAGAAGCATATATTCGTTACTTAAAGCCGCTTAACCCACAAGCAATAGCTGATACGCGTCCACCATCAATACGCTGGGCATTTGTAAATGAGCAAACGGGTAAGCAGGCACCACCAGGATGTGGCAAGGTGATTCAGCTACCGCTTAGAGCGAGTGAGTTCGAGCCTAGGCCGCAATGCATACGTTAGTTTAAGATTACTTTAAACAACAAAGCCGCTTATTTAGCGGCTTTGTTGTAAGTTGTAGTTAACGTAATTATACCAATCCGTAATAATACTTAATCAATTTGAGGGGTTAAATCTGACGTTAACTACGTTAAAAATTTCTGATATAGAACAACTAAATAACGAAATTTTTGCCTTGTTATCGACACGATTTTCTTCCCTCAAAATAGATCACTTAATTAAGCGAATTGGTATTAAGATTTAAAAAACTGCATTGATTTGGTTAAATCATTAGATAAGCGACTTAATTGCTGTGCATCTTGTAGCGTTGATTGAGCCGATGTTAGCGTTTGATCTGCTAAATTACTCACTTCTTGCGAATCATTTAATGCTTGTGTTGTTGCATTTGATTGCTGTTTAACACGCTCTGCAATTACTTCACCTTGATGTTTAATATCGCCCATACTTTGCTCTGCACTTTGCAATACTTCATTGGTTTGATTGGCTGCTTTTACTGATTGCTCCATTTTTTCAACACTTGAGCGCATTTTTTGCTGGGTGTCGTCAGATGCTTGTTGTAAAGAGCTAATAATTTGATGTATTTCTTGGGTTTGTGTTTGTGTACGCTGAGCAAGTGTTCTTACCTCATCAGCTACAACGGCAAATCCACGGCCATGCTCGCCGGCTCGCGCGGCTTCAATAGCGGCATTAAGTGCAAGCAAGTTTGTTTGATCGGCTATTTCACTGATCCCTTTACTTACTTTACTAATTTCTTGGCTATCTTGTGCTAGTTTATCGAGTGCTTGTTGGCTCTCTGCAAATTCAATTTGGAGGTCTTGCATATATTTAGCAAGCTCCATTGTATTGTCTGAACCTTGTTTTACATGTGCAGCAGCATCTTGCGCGGTAAGCGTTGCTTGATGCGCAGACTCTTCAACTGCAAGTGCGTTTTGAGCCATTTCGCTTAGTGCATTATAAATGGCATTTACTCGAGTTTGCTGTTTTGAAACATCATTGCTTGTTTGGCTACTCGCATGCGATAGCGATTTAGTTGCGCCGCATAGCTCTTCTGTACTTGCTTTAACATCAAATAATAAGTGTGAAAATGCATTAAGTAATGCGTTGTAGCGCGATGCAATAATACCCATTTCATCATTGGTGCTTGAATTAATCGTTGCATTTAAGTCGCCATTCGCGGCTCTATTCGCCGCATCAGCAAAGCGATTAATGGTATCAACAACCGCAAAATAAAAACCAATCATTAAATAAAATGCAAATAACAAACTAATCAATGAAGCGGCTAAAACAAGATTTCGAGTCCACTGTTGAGTTTGCAGTTTTGCTTCAATAAGGCTCTCAAGCGTTGGAATGCTCTTACTAACAAGTTGATTAATACTGCTGTGAACATTGTTTGTTAGCTTATTAAATTCTGCTTGAGTTAATAAAATATCGTCAGGCTCAAGTAGTTTTTCATCTATTGCTTTTTTAAATGCACCAACAGCACTGTGTAAATTAGTTAACGAAGGCATGAGCGCTTTATTTACTGATTTATCTGCATTGGTGGCTACATTGAGTATTTTATCTAGTTGTTTTTCGTACAAAGGAAGTGATTTACTAAAATTTGAAAGCGCTATAAAGGTATCGGGCGTAAAACGATTACTTGCCAAAACAGTGTTTGCGCTTTGCGCTGTTGAGTTTATTTGCATTATAAGTGCAGGAATCGGCGTGACTAAAGAGCGGTTTACATAAGCACTGGCTAACTGGCTATCTAATGCTAGGTTTGACTGAATAGAAACAAGTTCGAGTACTTCATTGGCTTGTGTGTCTTTTATGTCAAAGCCGAGTGAGCGAGCTATTTTTATATTTTGATTCGTATCTCCCTGCATTTGATTTGAAAGTATAGCTCTGTAGCCTTTTAAGCCTTGCTGCTGCATTTTTGAAACAACGATACTTTCACTTAATAACGAGACTAAAAAAAACAAACTAAGTGCTAGAGGAACGAGTAAAATTCCAAACATTAAGCTGATTTTAGTTTTGTATTTTAAATTTGCCATTAGCTGGATAGCGGGAAAAGAAAATTGGCGTAATCCTGACATAAGGCTCTCTTGTATTTTTTGTAATAGAGTAAAGGTGAATAGACCTTGTTATGCTTAATTATCATTCATTTATAGTACTTTACAAATAAAAAAAGCCCTTTCGGGCTTTTTTCAATCTTTAGTCTTAATTACATACTGTAAAAACAAGCGCTTATAAAATATAAAAAGTAATTTTAACTTAAAGTTTAGCAAACGAGCGTTCTGCTGCCGCTATTGTGTCTTTTACTTCTTGTTCAGTATGCGCAGCACATACAAAACCAGCCTCAAATGCTGATGGAGCAAGGTACACGCCTTCTTCAAGCATAAGGTGGAAAAAACGTTTGAAGCGCTCTAGGTCACACTCAGTTGCTTGCTTGTATGTCGTTACTTTTTCAGCATCAGTAAAAAAGAATCCATACATGCCGCCCGCATAGTTAGTTGTTAGCGCAACACCGGCTTTTTTAGCACCAGCTTCAAAGCCTTCACAAATTGCTTTTGAAATAGCTTCTAACTTATCGTGAAGGCCAGGCTCACTTAATAGCTCAAGTGATTTTAAACCTGCAGCCATTGCAATAGGGTTACCAGAAAGAGTACCAGCTTGGTAAACTGGTCCTACAGGCGCAATGTAATCCATTATTTCAGTTTTACCACCAAACGCGCCAACTGGCATGCCGCCGCCAATTACTTTACCTAAACACGTAAGATCTGGTTTAATGTTGTAATAAGCTTGTGCACCGCCAAGTGCAACACGAAAGCCTGTCATTACTTCATCAAAAATAAGTACTGATTTATATTCGTCACACACATCACGCAAACCTTCTAAAAAGCCAGGCACTGGTGGAATACAGTTCATGTTACCGGCTACTGGCTCTACAATAATACAGGCAATTTCGTCTGCGTATTTTGCAAAAATAGCTTTTACTTCATCTAGGTTATTAAACGAAACTGTAAGTGTATGCTTAGCAAAGTCTTCAGGAATACCTGGAGAATTAGGTACACCCATTGTTAGTGCACCAGAGCCTGCCTTAACTAATAACGAGTCAGCGTGACCGTGGTAACAACCTTCAAATTTTAATATTTTATCGCGACCGGTAAAGCCACGTGCTAAACGAATTGCACTCATTGTCGCTTCAGTGCCTGAGCTAACCATGCGTACTTTTTCGATTGATGGAACTAGCTCTTTTACTTTTTCAGCCATTAATATTTCGGCTTCAGTTGGTGCGCCATAGCTAAGGCCATTTTCTACAGCTTCGTGTACAGCTTGTTTAATTGCAGGGTGATTATGGCCCATGATCATAGGCCCCCAAGAGCCAACATAATCAATGTAACGATTACCGTCGGCATCAAATGTAAACGCGCCTTCTGCTTTTGTAATGAATAGTGGCGTACCGCCTACACCATTAAAAGCACGAACTGGTGAGTTTACGCCACCAGGAATAGAAGCTTGGGCGCGTTCAAATAAGTCTTGGCTAATTGTCATGAAAAATCCTATAAATTGTCACTTAAAAGGGGGTTAGCTGTCGCGTTTGCGGCTAAACCAAGGTACGTCTACTTCATACTTATCGACTTTGTTTTCTACGCCGAGTGTTAAAGCAAACAGTGCCATACGAATTAATACGCCGTTTTGTACCTGGCGAAATATTGCTAAATTGTCGTTACTGTTTAAGTCGTTATCAAGCTCGTTGGCTTCTAAGCGACTGTCACGTGGAAGAGGATGCATTAATACAGAGTTAGGCTTACAGTGAGCGCTGTAAATAGATTGGCTAATCCTAAAGCCGCCACGGTATTTATTTGCTTCTTCTTGCGATGGAAAACGCTCTTCTTGAATACGTGTTTGGTAAACAATATCGGCTGCTAAATTGCCTTCCATCTTATTTACTAGCTCAATTTTATGGCCAGCATTTTCTACTGCATCTAAAATGCTTGTTGGCATTTGTAAGCCGTCAGGCGCGACCATCGAAAACTTTACATTTTTATAATGGCACAATAGTTTAGATAAAGAATGCACTGTGCGGCCATACTTTAAATCGCCCACAAGCGCTATATGCATACCATCAATATTTTGACCAAAACGATGTAATTCGCGCTCAATGGTTAATAAGTCAAGTAATGCTTGAGTAGGGTGCTCATTTGGGCCGTCGCCGCCATTAATAACCGGCACAGTACAGCCGTCAGCAAATTCACTTACTGAGCCTGCATCAGGATGGCGCATAGCAACAGCGTCAGCATAAGCTGAAATAACGCGGGCGGTATCGTAAAGAGACTCACCCTTAGCAAGGGCTGAACTTTGCATACCTGTAGTTTCACGTACACCACCGCCAAGTAAGTTAAAGGCGGTGCCAAAGCTAACTCGTGTACGAGTGCTTGGTTCAAAAAACAAATTAGCTAAAATAGCGCCTTCTAGCACCGTAGTTTGCTTTTGCTTTTTAGCATAAGGCTCCATTTTTTTTGCTACTGCAAAAATACGTTCAATGCAGTCTCTGTCTAGCTGATTTACAGACAGTATATGCTCACCTTGGAAACTTAACATGGGGTTATTCCTAATCAATCAAATGGGCGCGATAATCCATAAATGGAGCACGCAATCGCGCGTGTTAAAGCAAGTATTGTAAATTGCAGCGAAGTTTAACATGCGCCGCAAAGCTTATAAATTAGGTTTTATTACCGCAAGTGCCACTATGATGAGCAACGCAATAACTGGGAGCTCATTAAAAATACGGTAAAAGCGGTCTGTCTTAGTGTTGCGGTCATGTTTAAAGTCATTTAATAACTTAAAACAGTAGCCGTGGTATATATATAATATGATCACCAGCACTAGCTTATAGTGCAACCACATACTGTATCTAAACCAATCACGACCATATTCAACAATGGTCAATACACCAAATACAGCGGTTAATACAGCAAATGGGGTAACGAAATAAAATAGTCTGCGCTCCATAACTTTTAACATAGAGTTGCATGATCTTTCCTCGCTCATAGCGTGATATACAAATAATCGAGGCAAGTAAAAAATACCGGCAAACCACGCAATCATAAAAAATATGTGGAGTGTTTTATAAATCAATAATGCGCTCATAATAGTCCTTATTGTTTAAAGTAAGCTGTTACGAATGGTTAAAATATGATGAATTTGATCCCAGCGTAATAGCCCCATAATTTGTTGATTATCTAAAAGGTTATAAACGTAAAGCGCGCCACTTCTTTTATCTTTTAGGATATCGAAAGCATCGGCTAGGGTGGCCTGACTACTGATGCCCTGCAAGCTAATATAATTTATATTTATTGTTTCATTAGACATTAGCGTTAAATCGTATTCAGCGAGACGATAGCCATTTTCTTCGTCAAAAACAATTAACGGAGTTTGGCTATCCATGGCATCTAATGTGCTTTTTATTTGCACTTTGTCGTCAGAATAAAGCAATTTAAAGTCTTCATCCATATCATCCATTATCCCCACTTTTTGTAATGCTTCGGTAGCGGGAGATACATGGTACGGTAATCCCTGAAAATCTAGTTGCTGCAAAAATATGGAGCGATTTCCAAAAAACTGTAATGCTGTTACATAGGCCGTGGTGATCACAAGCATAGCTGGAACAATTATTTCAGGTGACGATGTAAGCTCCATGACCGTTGTTAAAGCAGCTAGTGGTGCATGCAATGTGGCGGCCATTAATCCGGCCATACCTAAAACTCCATAAGTACCCGCTATATCAGTGCCAGGACTAATAAACTGAGCAAAAAAAGCCATTAATGTACCAATTAATACGCCAAGTCCAATTACCGGACCAATTAAACCGCCCGGAATACCCAAACCGATAGCAAACAATGTAGCAAGTAGTTTAGCGATTAAAATAGTTGTGAGTAGCTTTACGTCATCAGGAGATTCAACCGCGATAGTTATTGCGCTCATACCAGAGCCCATAGCATGAGGCACTGCGTAAGCTATTAAGCTGGCAATGCACCCTGCAATTAATAAACGAGGGAACATACTTAAAGGTTTAAATGTTTTAATAATTAGCATTAAGTTTTGATTAAAGCTAAATGCAATTGCACCCAGCGCCATGCCGCATAATATTAAATAAGGGTAATGCCAACCACTCAATGGCGCTATGGTAATGAGCGCAAGCTCTGAGCCTTCACCAAAAACAAACTGTGTGGCCAGTGCGCCAGTGACAGCGGCAAGCATGATAGGTACAAATATATGTACTTTATATTCACGTAGTACCACTTCCATTACAAAAATAACGGCTGCAAGTGGAGTATTAAACGACGCGGCTATACCTGCCGCTACTCCACAACCACTTAGAGTGCGCATGGCATTATGCGGTAAATGCAGCTTATCTGCCAAAATACTCGCCCCAGTTGCGCCCATATGCACGGAAGGCCCTTCTCTGCCAACTGAAAAACCGCTAATGAGAGCAAGTGCGCCACCAACAAATTGATTAACCGTATTGTATAAAGGCATTTGCCCGTAGTGACGTTTAATTCTGTGTATAACGAAGGGGATACCCAAGCGGTAATGTTTAAACCCAGTAAAGGCAGCAAACGTGGCTATTAGTAATGCAGCAACTAAGGGCATTAGTACACGTTCAAGTGTTGGTAGGGTAGTAAAGTCGTCAGGTGTTTCTAAAAATAAGCTTTGGAAAAACAGAATGGTTAAGCGAAATAAAATAATAAAAAATGCAGCAATTAATCCGGCAACTACGCCTAATAAGCATAATTGTACAGATGTTTTAGGTTTTGCCAGCCGACGCCTGAGTTGCTCAAGCCACATGCATAATTCCTCGCTGTATTTTTCAGCAGCATTTTAGCAAAAGAGTTTAGCTAAGTCCTTGTGATTTTGAAATTTTCGTAACTTATATTAACAATTTGCAGTGAAGATTAAGACCTATTGCCTATAACTAAAATATTTAATGAGTTCCTAGCGTATAAAGGTCGCTTTTAGTTTGCTTAAGTATTATTTTAGCTAGTTAATGTTTGGCCACTTTTTTACTAATTTATAGATATAACTTAGAGGAAAGAGTTGTTTTACTATACTTGATTAAAACACTCGGGTATTAGATAATCACGCCATTGCGATATTGAGGGTTTTAAAATGTCTGAAGAATTACCAATTAAGTTCAGCGATGCAGCTGCTGTTCGTGTTAAACAGTTAATCGACGAAGAAGAAAACCCAGACTTAAAACTGCGTGTTTATGTAACAGGCGGTGGTTGTTCTGGTTTTCAATATGGTTTTACTTTTGATGAAAAAGCGAATCCTGGCGATTTAGAAATTGTAAAAAATGGTGTAACACTCGTTATTGATCCAATGAGCATTCAATATTTGGTTGATGGTGAGGTTGATTACACTGAAGGATTAGAAGGCGCACGCTTTTTTGTATCTAATCCAAATGCAACAACAACTTGTGGTTGTGGTGCAAGCTTTAGCGTTTAACAGCTAAACGCTAAATAGAATAAAGCCGCTTTTGCGGCTTTTTTAATGCCTACAAATCAGTTGGTGCGTATTCGGTAATTTGCATTATCAATACAAAAAAGCCGAGCACAAAGGCTGAAAACGCTAAAATATACATAAAGCCTTTTTTACCTTGTTTAATTGGTACGCCGTTGTGGCGCAAAAAAAAGTACCAACCTAAACACAACACGATAGGTAATAAAAAAAGAAGTCTGAACATTACTTGGCCTTTTTAGTGCAAATTATTGCTTAATAATAAACGTGTAACATTAAAAAGGAACAAATATGTTATAAATATTTTTAAGCTGTTTTATGAAGGTAATATTATTTTTTTAATATTTTCTGATAACTTAGGTCAAATATTCAGTGTTTATAAATGTTCGTTCAGGTTGATTTTGTACCGAGCATGTAATTAATTATTTAACCAAAGTGTTAATAGTATATAATGTATCCAAGAATGAGACGGGCAAAATTTCATTCTCAATAAAAATAAATCTTTACCATATTATTAGCGTAGTGCTTTTAGCTATATTGGTGGAGTGAGTAGCAACACATGCTTTGTTAAGCAATAGCTTGCTATTGAATGTAAGTATGACTACTTACTTGCCTACAGCTATTGATAGAGACTACTGCTTTAATAGGTACGTCAAATCATCTAGTAGGAGATGTAAAATGATGGGCAAAACAGTTTCTTCTGAAGAAAATGCAAAGCTAACAAAGTGGCTTAAAACTAAGCGCCACGAAAAGGGTCATACAATGCGAAGCCTAGCACAAGTGCTTGGAACGCCTCATTCGTTTATCGGCAAGATTGAAAATCAAGAACGCCGTTTAGATGTAATTGAGTTTGTTCGCTATTGTACAGCTCTTGAAGTTGATCCACATGAAGCACTTAGCTTGCTAAAAGTAGATTAACTCAAAAATTGCTTAGTACACTTAAGGGGCACTTATAGTGCTAAGCAATATGTTAATGCAGGGATGCATTAAATATTTTTGTGGTAATTTCTCTCAAGCTCATACAGCTTATGCCTAATCAGATATAAAAATATCAGTGAAGGTAAAACCATTAAGGCTGTTAAAACAAAAAACAGCGACCAATTCCCCATTAACCAATCATCAATGACGACACCACTGTAGCTCGAAAGTAATGTTCGTCCTAAATTTCCTAATGATGCCAGTAATGCATAGTGCGTTGCACTAAATGCTCTATCGCATAACATCGATATAAAGGCGACCATAGCCACTAACGACCATGCTTGCGTAAACCCATCAATAACAATAGCAAAGGCATATAGCCTTAAATCAGGGCCAACTAAAGCGATCCACGAGAAGGCTAAGTTTGAAGCAGCCATTGCAATGCCACTTATAAATAAACCTCTAACAATGCCATATTTTTGATTAAATAAACTACCAACAAAGGTAAATATGATTGTAAGCACCGCCGTACCTACCTTTGAGAATGTTGCTATGTCGCTATTGCTAAAACCAATTTCTTTATAAAACACAATCGACATGCGCCCTAAAAACGCTTCGCCTATTTTAAATAAGAAAATAAACGCAAGTAATGCTAGTGCTGTTTTAACGCCATTTTTAGTAAAAAAAGCTCTAAAGGGATCAATAACGGTTACCGCAAGCCACGCAACAGTTTTTGTTAAAGGAGTTTGTTTTGTAGAGGACAGTTTTTCAAGGTACACACGCTCAAGTTCAGCATGTACTGCTTCGCGGTTAGTTTCGGGCTCTTTTGCAAACAGTGCTCCACTCATTAACAGCAGCATTACGGCAGCTAAAAAGTAATAAATTTGTGGCCAGTCGAGCGAGGGTATATCGGCCATGTAAAATGGAATGGCGCCTAAAAGTGCATAACCTGTCCACCAACCCGAAGTTGCCATTGCGGCTGCAGCGGTTGCTTTGTGTGATTCGCTTTCGCTTAGGGTGTCTATTCTAAAGGCATCAATAGCAATGTCTTGAGTAGCTGAAGCAATGGCGATTAATAAACAAATCGCAGCAACAATTGCCAAATTAGCTTTTAAATCAAGCCCTGCTAATAGCAAGGTGCCAATAAAAATAAAACTTTGGCAAAATAGTATCCAACTGCGACGTTGGCCTAGCCATTTATATAAAATAGGAAGTTTTGTACGGTCAATGAGTGGCGACCACAAAAAGTTTATGCTGTAAGCGCCAAATACAATGCCAAATAGGCCTATCATACTGCGACTTAGCCCTTCATCTTTTAGCCAAGCAGACATAACAGAGCCAATTAAAACCCACGGAAAACCGCTACTCATACCAAATATGAAAATGTGGATTAAGCGTTTGTCTTTAAAGTAAGAAAAATATTCGCTAATAGAGAGAGATTTGCTCATAGGGCCTTCATTGGCTTTGATGCAGAGCAGCTAAGCTGCTCTTAAAAAATTATAGTGGGACTTGTTCAAGCACTTTAATATTTAAGATGACAACAGGTTTTTTAGGTACGAAATCGTAGCCAATTTTTTCATTAAAACCGGTTTCAACAGTCATAATTTTATCAAGCGTGTCGTAACCATCCATTACGCTACCAAATACTGCAAAGCCCCAATCTTTCCCTGGATTTAAGTGATCGTTATTATCCATATTAAAAAAGAATTGGCGAGTTCCTGAGTGCGGTTGTCTATCTTGATAGGCCATAGCAATGCTATACATATCGTTTTTTAAACCGTTACCGCTTTCATTAAAAATAGGGTCATTTTCATGTAGGCCATCATAGTCTTTATCGTAACCGCCACCTTGAATAACAAAGTCGCGATCATTTTCTACATCGCGCTCAATACGGTGAAAAACGCTGCCTTGATAACTTTTGTCTGACACGTAAGTTAAAAAATTATTGACTGTGATGGGCGCTTTAGAGCGATCCAGCTCAACCACGATGCTACCCATTGACGTTACAATTTCTACGCGTGGAAAAATGTTGTCCTTTTGCACAAAGCGGCCTTCTTGGGCTGCTAAGCTACTTACACTAAAGAATAGGCCTAAGCAGATTAAAAAAAGTCGTTTCATAGTTAACCTTCTAAAAATTCTATTAATTCAGGGTCAGATACAATGCGGGTAATAACTTGCTCAGTCAACTTATTGAGCTGACCTTCTATTTTTGCTCGCTCATGACTAAATGGGCCTTCTAAATCAGCACTGCCTCTATACACTTTACTAAAGTTACTTGAGGCGCGAATAACACGCACGCCAAGTTCTATGTGGGCTTCGCTGGTATGGCTCACTAGCTTTTCGGTTACAACAGCTTGCAATGCATGAATATCTACTTCAAAGCGAACAGTTGCTAAGTTAGAAATACTGGCTCCATTGCGGCTAAGGGCGCTGTCTAACACACTTTTAATAGAGCTGGTAATGCCTTGGCTTGCAAAGGTTTTAGTTTTGTCTGACTCAATAAGTTTAAGTGTTGATGTATCGCCACGTAAATCAATTACACTAGTACTTAAGCTACTATTTATAGTGCTAATTTGACCATTTTTATAAACAGGGTTAAGTATTACTTGGCTAGGCTGATTCGCGCAGCCACCAAGTATCAGTAATACACAACACCCAATTATAATGTTTGTTAATTTCATTTATAGCATTCCACTATTTTTTGTTGCACTTAAAACGACAAACTTTTTGTTTGAACCTAACAACTTACAGTTGCCAAACATACGGTTTAATTTATCATGATAATCTAAATGACGATTACCAATAATACGCAGCTCGCCGCCTTCTTTTAAAGTATCTTTTGCTTGTTTAAACATTTGCCAAGCAATATGGTCGGTAACGGCCTGAGCTTGGTGAAATGGAGGGTTACAAAGCACCATATCTACACTGTCTCTTTCAAAGCCTGTTAAACAGTCGTTTTCGATGAACTCGCAGTTATCAAACTTATCGCCTAGGTTAATTTCTACATTTAACCGAGCCGACTCTACTGCCATGTAAGACTCATCAACAAAAGTAACTGATGCATTAGGGCAACGAGCAAGCGTCATTAATCCAACAACTCCGTTACCACAGCCTAAATCAATAATGCTTTTAGCTTTTGGTGTTTCTGGTAAGTAGTTAAAAAAGAAGCGTGCACCAATATCTAACGAATCACGCGAAAACACATTTGCATGGTTTGTTATATTAAACTCAGTACCTTCAAGCTCCCACGTTACAGGGAAATCTGCTGCTTTATATCCGCCTTTAGCTGTACTTAATATAAGGCGGGATTTTTTAACTGCTAGGCTAGTTTTTGTTTCACCAATAAATTGCTCAAATGATTTTATTGTTGAGTTATGAATTTCTTTTGTTTTACCTGCAGCAATTACTGGCGTACCAGGTGCAAGGACTTCACTGAGCTCACTTAACTGAAACTGTAAAAAACCTACATTACGAGGGATTTTAATAAGTACTAAATCAACATCCTGCGGTAATGCAGACAAACTATCTAATTGTGTGAAATCTGCTGTAGGCAGTTTGTTTTCTTGTAAGTTATAAGCCGCAGCTTGGTGGCTAATATAAGAATCGTTAACTGAACAAACCGTTAACTTATTAAAATAACAAGCAAGTGCACCAAAGCTATCGTTTAAAATAAGCAATGAGCGACAATCAGGGTGATGTTCGTTAACATAATTGATAAGGTACTCATCTGCCGAATCCCACGCTTGTAAGCTGCGGTTTTTTTGATCCAAAGGAAAGCGTTCAAGAGTAAAGGTTTTATCGCCTAGCTGGGCTTGCGTCGTCATAATGGTTCGTTGATCAGTAATCTAATGTAGGTAAATTCTAACATGCAACGGCAAAACGCCAACCCCCAACAGTTACCAAATGGCTTTTCTTATCAAAGTAGGGCACTTAGTGCACAAAAAAGCCTCGATCTATTTTATTATTTGCAAAAAAACCTACGTTGGCAGCAACCCGATGTAACTGTTTATGGTAAAACGGGGCCTATTCCACGGCTACAATGCTTCATGAGCGATTTAAATATTGAATACGGCTATTCAAGTAGTAAGCAAATAGTAGAGCCATGGGATGAATTGTTACTTAATATGAGAAGGCGTTTAGAGGCGCACTTAAATCAGCCTCTAAACTCATTACTCGTTAATTATTACCGAGATGGTAATGATACGATGGGCTGGCACAGTGATGATGAAATAGAGCTTGGTGATAAACCAACAATTGTGTGTGTCTCGCTAGGAGCTGATCGGGTTCTAAAGTTAAAGCACAAGGCGAGCAATAAAGTAACCGACTTAAAATTACAAAGTGGCAGCTGTTTAATAATGAATGGACATAGCCAGCGAGATTATCAACATGCAATACCTAAACAAACAACGCTTGCACATCCTCGAATAAGTTTAACTTACCGATTTATTAAGGACATTAAACAAAAGCAATTTAGTTAGCCAAGCGCTGCGTTAAATTGTTATAGTAAGTGTATAAATTAGCTAATTAAAACGGTCTTTTATGTCAATGCAGCAACAGATCCAAGAAAAAATAAGCAACGCTATTGCGTGTAAACATTTAAACGTAATTAACGAAAGCCATATGCACAGTGCGGGCACTGAATCACACTTTAAAGTAATAGTGGTTAGCGAAGGTTTTACAGGTAAACGTTTATTGCAGCGCCATCGTGAAATTAATGAAATTCTAAAAGATGAATTAGCAAATCATATTCATGCACTCGCAATTCATACATATACACCCGATGAGTATACAGAGCAGGGCGGCGAGGCACCTGATTCACCTAATTGTATGGGCGGCTCTAAATTAGCTTAAATAATTAATAGCGATTTGATTGTTACACTTGTGGTTAACTGATCAGATCAGTGTTTTTAGTATTAGCCTTTAAACTAGCGCTAATTTTTATTGTAAAAGATATAGGATGATCAATGGTCATTAAGCCTAAAATTCGTGGATTTATCTGCACAAACGCACATCCAGCTGGTTGTGCAGAGCATGTTCAAGAACAAATTAACTATGTAAAACAACAAGGCGCATTAAAAAATGCACCAAAAAATGTATTAGTTATTGGCGCATCAACAGGCTACGGCTTGGCTTCGCGCATTACAGCAGCGTTTGGTGGTGGTGCTAAAACATTAGGTATTTTCTTTGAAAAAGAAGGTACAGAACGCAAAACAGGCTCTGCTGGTTGGTACAATACCGCTGCTTTTCAAGATGCAGCAGACGAAGCAGGCCTTTGGTCTAAAAATATTAATGGCGATGCGTTTTCTAACGAAATTAAACAAAAAGCAATCGACACTATTAAAGCAGATTTGGGCAAAGTAGATTGTATTATTTACAGCTTAGCGTCTCCTCGTCGTACAGACCCAAATACGGGCGAAGTTTACTCATCTACGCTTAAACCAATTGGCAGTGCCGTTACTACTAAAAACTTAAATACATCAAAGCGTGAAATTGATGAAATTACTGTTGAAGCTGCAAACCAAGACGATATCGACAACACCATTAAAGTAATGGGCGGTGAAGATTGGGAAATGTGGATTGACGCATTAAAAGAAGCGGATGTATTAGCCGATAACTTTAAAACGACTGCGTACACTTATATTGGTAAAGAGCTAACATGGCCAATATACGGACACGCTACTATTGGTAAGGCTAAAGAAGATTTAGACCGTGCAACCGCTGCTATTAAAGAATCAACAAAAGATTTAAATGGTGAGGCATATGTTTCATCACTTAATGCTGTGGTAACGCAAGCAAGTTCTGCTATTCCTATTATGCCGTTATATATCTCTGCTTTATTTAAAGTTATGAAAGCAGATGGCACATACGAAGGCACTATTGAGCAAATTCACGCTTTATTTAGTGAAAACTTGTATGGTGAATCTCCTCGCTTTGACGACGGTGGACATTTATTCCAAAACTACAAAGAGCTAGAAGACGATGTACAAGCTCGCGTGCAAGCTGTTTGGGATAAAGTAGATACGAGCAGCATTGATGAGCTAACAGATTATGTTGGTTACCATAATGAGTTTTTACGCTTATTTGGTTTTGGTATAGATAGTGTTGACTACGATCAAGATGTAGATTCAGTTAAGCCAATTGCCAATATGATTGACTAACAGAACTTAGGGCCTGTTTATCTTTCGAGGTTAAATTTGCAGCAGCCTGTTTGGTATTTAGGCAAGACAGAGCCTATGTAGTGTGGTTATTCCCCATAAATGGGCGATGACGTGGAATAAATGCCAAACATGCGCTGCCCAAAGGGTTCTGCCTAGGGGCTATTTACTCTTTGTTGCTTGGTTTTTACTTAGCCCACTAGGTTACAAACCTCACGCCGCGATTAAATAGCCCCTAGATTGAACAAATTTTAATCCTGAAAGGTCAACAGGCCCTAGTTATAAAAGCCGCTATCGCGGCTTTTTTTGTATTATGCGATTTGTTGAATTTACGATGAAATCAGGAATGATAATTGCTTAGGCTACCACTTTGGTCTAGCTTGATTTTTATTTAATTCACTTAACAAAACTAAATAAGTGTTTCTGTCGTATAATTTTCATAAATACACTCGCATAGTCATCTAAAATGATGTTAAAATCTCGACAATATGTGATGAGTTTTACTACGTTGCTTGTTTGATATCTCTAGCAAGCTGCTCTTTTGTACCTTGATATAACTTGGAATAACTCAAATGGCGACGTGGTTGATACGATTTTTCAGTTTCTTTCCTTTAATGTAATGCAAGTGCGTATGATCAACATAAAAAAAGGTCTGGATTTACCCTTAGAGGGCGCGCCACAGCAAGTTATACATGACGGTTCTGCTGTCAAACGTGTAGCTGTGCTTGGCGAAGAGTTTATCGGTATGCGTCCAACCATGCATGTTCGTGTGGATGACCAAGTCAAAAAAGGCCAGGTACTTTTTGAAGATAAAAAGAACCCAGGCGTCCTATTTACTGCTCCAGCTTCTGGTACAGTAAAAGAAATAAATCGTGGTGCTAAACGTGTGCTGCAATCTGTTGTTATTGAAGTAGCAGGCAGTGAGCAAATCACCTTTGACTCTTTCAAAGCAGACGAGCTTCCGAGCTTAGAGCGCGAAAAAGCCAAAGAAGTACTTATCCAGTCTGGTCAATGGACAGCACTTCGTGTTCGCCCATTCAGCAAAGTAGCGGCTGTGGATGCAAATCCTAGTTCTATTTTTGTGACCGCAATCGACACAAACCCATTAGCTGCAGATCCTGCAGTAATTATTGCAGAAAATGCGCAAGCATTTGAAGCGGGTCTTGCAGTTGTTTCGCGTTTGACCGATGGCAAAGTATTTGTGTGTAAAAAAGCAGGCAGCCAAGTTCCTAGCTCATCTATAGCTCAAGTAGAAGTACATGAGTTTGGTGGTGTGCATCCGGCTGGCCTCGTTGGCACTCATATCCATCATCTTGATGCAGTTTCTGTTAGCAAACAAGTTTGGCATATTGGTTACCAAGACGTTATTGCGTATGGTCACTTATTCCTTACTGGTGAAATTTACACAAATCGTGTTATTTCGCTTGCAGGTCCTCGCGTTAAAAACCCACGTTTAGTGAAAACACAATTAGGTGCTTCATTGGATGATTTAGTGGCTGGTGAGTTAGAAGACGGAGATAACCGCGTTATTTCTGGTTCTGTTCTATCGGGTTCTATTTCAAACGGTGTTCATGCATTCTTAGGTCGTTACCACGTTCAAGTATCTGTTTTACTTGAAGGTCGCGAAAAAGAATTGTTTGGCTGGATTGCACCAGGTAGTGATAAATTCTCTGTAACGCGTACATTCCTTTCTCACCTTGCACCAAGTCGTTTATTTAAAATGACAACGTCAACAGGTGGTTCAAAACGTGCCATGGTACCAATTGGTAGCTACGAGCGCGTAATGCCGTTAGATATTTTGCCTACTCTATTATTACGTGACTTAATTGCACGTGATTTAGACAGTGCAATTTCATTGGGCGCGCTTGAACTTGATGAAGAAGATTTAGCGTTATGTACCTTCGTTTGTCCAGGCAAATACGAGTATGGTTCTATCCTACGCGATTGCTTAACTACGATCGAGAAGGAAGGCTAGAGAGATGGGTTTAAAAAAATATCTAGAAGATATCGAGCCGAATTTTGAAGCCGGTGGTAAATATGAAAAGTTTTATGCACTGTATGAAGCAGCTGCAACTATTTTTTATACACCAGGCTACGTAAATAAAGGCGCGACACACGTACGCGATAACATCGACCTAAAACGTATGATGATTTTAGTGTGGATGGCGACGTTCCCAGCTATGTTTTTTGGTATGTTCAATATCGGTCATCAGGCCGCTGGTGCTTTAGCACAAGGTTTTGAACTAGCAAACACGTGGCAAGTTGGTTTGTTCCAGTTATTCGGTGGCGAGTTAACCGCTGATGCAGGCTGGGGCGCTAAGATGTTCTATGGAGCATGTTTCTTCTTACCTATCTACGCTGTAACATTTGCAGTAGGTGGTTTCTGGGAAGTTATATTTGCTTCAGTGCGTAAGCATGAAATTAACGAAGGTTTCTTCGTTACTTCTGTATTATTCGCACTTATTTTGCCAGCAACTATTCCTTTATGGCAAGTTGCGTTAGGTATTACGTTTGGTGTAGTAATCGCTAAAGAAATCTTTGGTGGTACTGGCCGTAACTTCTTAAACCCTGCTTTAGCCGGTCGTGCATTTTTATTCTTTGCATACCCAGCTCAAATCTCAGGTGACACAGTATGGACAGCAGTAGATTCTTTCTCTGGTGCAACTATGCTAGGCCAAGCATTTGCTGGCACACTTGACTTTGCAAACATGGAATTATGGTGGAATGCGTTTTATGGTTTCATTCAAGGTTCTGTAGGTGAAACATCTACACTTGCATTATTAGTAGGTGGTTTGTTCTTAATTTACGTTCGTATCGCTTCTTGGCGCATCGTACTAGGTGTATTCCTAGGTATGGTAGCAACTGCATTTTTATTAAATGCTGTTGGCTCAGAAACTAACCCTGTATTTGCAATGCCTTGGTATTGGCATTTCGTACTTGGTGGCTTTGCGTTTGGTATGTTCTTTATGGCTACTGACCCTGTATCAGCTGCATTTACTGACAAAGGTAAATTAGCATATGGTCTACTAATTGGCTTTATGGTGGTTATGATACGTGTTGTGAATCCTGCTTTCCCAGAAGGCATGATGCTAGCAATCTTATTTGCTAACTTGTTCGCTCCACTGTTCGATCACTTTGTAGTGCAGGCTAATATTAAGCGGAGGTTGGCACGTAATGTCTAGTAATAACGAATCAATCGGCAAAACGTTATCAGTTGTTGTAGCACTATGTTTAGTGTGTGCAATCATTGTATCGTTTGCTTCTGTACAGCTTCGTCCTTTACAGCAAGCTAATAAAAACAAAGATATTCAAAGCAATATCTTAGCTGCTGCGGGCATCGACAAAGTTGAAAATGTTCTTGAAACATTTGATGCAAAAATCGAAGCGCGCGTTGTAAACATGACTACAGGTGAGTTTGTAGATACAGACCCAACAATCTTTGACTTTGAAAAAAGCAAATATGATGCAGCGCTAAGTGTTTCTCTTCAAGAGAAAGGCGTTAAAGATATTGCTGGTATTCAACGTGTGACTAAAGAGTCACCGGTGTATATCTCTAAAAAAGAAGATGGCTCAGTTGATGCAATCATTCTTCCTATCCAAGGCTACGGCTTATGGGGCTTGATGTACGGTTTTATCTCGCTTGAAAGCGATGGTGAAACAGTTAAGGGCATTATCTTTTACAAGCATAATGAAACCCCAGGTCTTGGTGGCGAAATCCAAAATCCACAGTGGACTGCTACATGGGAAGGTAAAGAACTTCCAATTCAAATTGTTAAAGGTACTGCGGGCAATGATGAGCATAAGATCGATGGTCTTTCAGGTGCTACATTAACGTCTAACGGTGTTGATCATGCAGTTGACTTTTGGACTGGCGAAAATGGCTTTGGCCCTTTCCTTGCGAAAGTACGTAAAGGAGCATTGAAATAATGGCTGATACTAAAGAAATGAAGGCGGTCCTATTTGGCCCGGTTTTAGCTAACAACCCAATCGCACTACAAGTACTTGGTATTTGTTCTGCGCTAGCGGTAACGTCTAGCTTAAAAAATGCGTTAATTATGTCAATCGCATTGACACTTGTAACTGCGTTTTCGAGCTTCTTTATCTCGCTTATTCGTAACCAGATCCCATCATCTGTACGTATCATCGTACAAATGACAATTATCGCATCATTGGTAATCGTTGTTGACCAAGTATTACAGGCATTTTCTTATGCTACTGCAAAAGAGCTTTCTGTATTCGTTGGTCTAATCATTACTAACTGTATCGTAATGGGTCGTGCTGAAGCATACGCGATGAAGTCGCCACCACTTATGTCATTCCTTGACGGTATTGGTAACGGCTTAGGTTACTCTGTAGTACTACTTACTGTTGGTTTCATTCGTGAGCTATTTGGTAAGGGTTCACTATTCGGTGTTGATATTATCCCATTAGTACAAGATGGCGGTTGGTATCAGCCTATGGGTCTATTGATCTTACCACCGAGTGCATTCTTCATCATTGGTTTATTCATATGGGTACTGCGTACTTATAAGAAAGACCAAGTAGAAGCTAAAGCGTAAGGGGCAAATAGTGGAACATTATATTAGTTTATTTGTAAAAGCCGTTTTTATTGAGAACTTAGCGTTGTCATTCTTCTTAGGCATGTGTACTTTTTTAGCGGTATCTAAAAAAGTAACTACATCAATTGGCCTAGGTATAGCGGTTATAGTTGTATTGGGTATTTCTGTACCTGTAAACAACTTGGTTTATCATGCGGTACTTGCACCTGGTTCACTAACTTGGTTAGGTTACCCAGATGCAGATCTTAGCTTTTTACGTTTCTTAACTTTCATTGGTGTTATTGCAGCACTTGTGCAAATTCTTGAAATGGCGTTAGATAAGTTTTTCCCTGCACTATACAACGCGTTAGGTATCTTCTTACCACTTATCACAGTTAACTGTGCAATATTTGGTGCGGTATCATTCATGGTTGAGCGTAACTATAACTTCGGCGAGTCTGTTGTTTATGGTATTGGCGCTGGTGTTGGTTGGGCACTTGCAATTACATTACTTGCAGGTATCCGTGAGAAACTGAAATACTCAGACGTGCCTGACGGCTTACGTGGTTTAGGTATTACCTTCATCACTGTTGGTTTAATGGGACTTGGCTTTATGTCATTCTCTGGTATTTCACTGTAAAGGTAGCGAGGATAAACCATGGATTATCAGATTTTCTTAGGCGTTGGTGTTTTTATCGCTATCGTTGTACTACTGGTTTTAGTCATCATTGGTGCTAAATCTCAGTTAGTTGCAAGTGGCGATATTATCATCGGCATTAATGGCGACCCAGATAAAGCCATTAAAACATCAGCAGGTAGTAAGCTTTTAGGCGCACTATCTGAGTCAGGTATATTTGTATCATCTGCTTGTGGTGGCGGTGGCTCTTGTGGTCAGTGTCGTGTACACATTAAAGAAGGTGGTGGTGATATTCTGCCAACTGAGCTTGATCACATATCTAAAGGTGAAGCCCGTGAAGGCTGCCGTTTAGCGTGTCAGGTAAATGTTAAAAATGACATGGAAATTGAACTTGAAGAGTCAATTTTCGGTGTTAAGAAGTGGGATTGTGAAGTTATCTCTAATGATAACAAAGCAACGTTCATCAAAGAACTTAAGCTGCAAATTCCAGATGGCGAGTCAGTGCCGTTTCGTGCGGGTGGTTACATCCAAATCGAAGCTCCACCTCACCATGTTAAATATGCAGATTTCGATGTTCCTGAAGAGTATCGTGGCGACTGGAACCATTTTGGTTTCTTCGATCTGGAGTCAAAAGTAGACGAAGAAACAATTCGTGCTTACTCAATGGCTAACTACCCAGAAGAAGAAGGCATCATTATGCTTAACGTGCGTATTGCTGCTCCACCTCCAAGAAACCTTAGCTTGCCATGTGGTAAAATGTCTTCGTACATTTGGTCACTTAAAGAAGGCGACAAGGTAACTATTTCGGGCCCATTTGGTGAGTTCTTTGCTAAAGACACTGACGCAGAAATGGTATTTGTTGGTGGTGGTGCTGGTATGGCGCCAATGCGTTCTCATATCTTTGACCAACTTAAACGTTTGAACTCTAAACGTAAGATGAGTTTTTGGTATGGTGCACGTTCTGAGCGTGAAATGTTCTACGTAGAAGATTTTGACGGCCTAGCCGCTGAAAATCCTAACTTCGTATGGCATACAGCACTTTCAGATCCACAGCCTGAAGATAACTGGGAAGGCTATACTGGCTTTATCCATAACGTGTTATTTGAGAACTATCTTAAAGATCACGAAGCGCCTGAAGATTGTGAGTACTACATGTGTGGTCCTCCAATGATGAATGCGGCAGTTATTACTATGCTTAAAGATTTAGGTGTTGAAGACGAAAATATCTTACTAGATGACTTCGGTGGCTAACACTAATACCAAAACAGTTTAGTTTTGGTTAAAATACCAGCCTCGTAGCACTTGTGTTACGAGGCTTTTTTTATTCTTTAATTTTATCAATCTATTAAGTAGAGCTGTTATGAATCGAGTAAGTACTTCACAGGGCATAATGGCCTTTTTACTAATTACACTGACTGTATTATTGTCTGGGTGTGGTGAAAAGCCAGAGTTAAAAGAAACCTTTTTAGAAGGTAAGACTATGGGTACCACTTATCATATTAAATATTATGATGAGCAAGCCCAGCTATCGGCTTCACAACTACAGCTGCAAATAGACGCTGTTTTAAAAGATGTGAACCAATCTATGTCTACTTACATAGAAGACTCTGAAATAAATACATTTAACAGATTACCTGCAAATCAAGTCATGCCAATTAGCGAAGATTTTAGGGCTGTTATAAGCGAGTCTATTCGCTTGGGTGAATCGACTAAAACACTCGACGTAACAATGGGGCCTTTAATTGATTTATGGGGCTTTGGGCCTGATAAAAAACCAACTAATCGCCCAAGTGATGAAGAGCTTGCAAGTATGGTTGAAAAAATAGGTATTGATAAACTTATCTTAAATGAGCAAGGACTGGCTAAAACAGTTAATGGACTGGAGCTTTCTTTTTCGGCAACAGCTAAGGGCTATGGTATTGATAAAGTTGCCCAGTTATTAGAAAGCCACGACATTACTAATTACATGGTTGAGATTGGTGGTGAGCTGCGTATAGCAGGTGAAAAGCCAAATAATCAGGATTGGAAAATCGCGATTGAGCAACCAGATGCGCAACCTGGAGAGCGTAAGGTACACCGTGTCTTATCGCCAGGTACAAGTGGTATAGCGACATCGGGTGATTACCGTATTTTTTATAAAATGGATGGCGAGATCTATACCCACTTAATTGATCCAGCAACAGGTATGCCTATTAAGCACGACTTAGTGTCGGTAACTGTGCTTCATCCAAGCGCTATGACGGCAGATGGTTTAGCGACGGCACTTACTGTAATGGGGATGCAAAAAGCGCAAGCTTATGCTGAACAACATGATTTACCGGTTTATTTAATAGGTAAATCAAAAGAGGGTTTAGTTACCTACTCAAGCCCAGCATTTAAGCCTTATTTATAGTATGGTGCTGACTTGTTTATTTCCGTGTTATTTGGGTATATAATAGCAGTCGCTCAAAAATATTTGAGTTTAATTTATTGCTGATCAATAGGGGCTAAGCAATGTCACTTTTTCTTCTTACTTTTGGCTTACTAATTTTGATAGTTTCGGCTATGGCCGTTGGTATGATCGTGCAAAAAAAATCTATGGCAAGCAGCTGTGGTGGTTTAGGTTCGGTTGGTATTGATAAAGCCTGTGATTGCGATGATCCATGTGATAAACGCAAAAACCGTTTAGCAAAAGAGCAAGCCTGGAAAGAAAACCAAATTATTTAAGCCTGTCTTAAATATTAAAAAGCGCTTTATAGCGCTTTTTTTGTGCCTGTAAAACGCCTTCGCATCATAACTTCCAAAGCAATCCAATCTAAATGTATTAGACAAAGGTATATAGTTTAGTTTTTTTCACCTATTAGGTTTATTTTTCTCGTTTGTCAAATTGGAGCTAACACTCTAAAGTTTAACCATAGACAAAGAGCAAGGCTCTCGTCATAAGCTTGAGGCATAAGTTAGCCTCGCTTAAAAGAATCTTTATATTGTGTGTGAAGATGTTGTCAGTGTGAAAGGCAACTCAAGTTTGGTGGTGACTGAGTTTGAGTTGTTTTTATTCCCTACAATTGCTACGCAGTGTAAGCCAAGAATCTTTATATTGTGTGTGAAGATGTTGTCAGTGTGAAAGGCAACTCAAGTTTGGTGGTGACTGAGTTTGAGTTGTTTTTATTCCCTACAATTGCCACGCAGTGTAAGCCAAGAATCTTTATATTGTGTGTGAAGATGTTGTCAGTGTGAAAGGCAACTCAAGTTCGGTGGTGACTGAGTTTGAGTTGTTTTTATTCCCTACAATTGCCACGCAGTGTAAACCAAAAATCTTTATATTGTGTGTGAAGATGTCGTCAGTGTGAAAGGCAACTCAAGTTCGGTGGATTCACTTCCATAAAGAACGAGTTTGAGTTGTTTTTATTCCCTACAATTGCCACGTAATGTAAACCAAAAATCTTTATATTGTGTGTGAAGATGTTGTCAGTGTGAAAGGCAACTCAAGTTCGGTGGATTCACTTCCATAAAGAACGAGTTTGAGTTGTTTTTATTCCCTACAATTGCCACGTAGTGTAAACCAAGAATCTTTATATTGTGTGTGAAGATGTTGTCAGTGTGAAAGGCGGCTCAAGTTCGGTGGTGACTTAGCTTGAGTTGTTTTTATTCCCTACAATTGCCACGTAGTGTAAACCAAGAATCTTTATATTGTGTGTGAAGATGTTGTCAGTGTGAAAGGCGGCTCAAGTTCGGTGGTGACTGAATTTGGGCTGTTTTTATTTGTGCCACACAATTATTACTCCCTCCTAAAAACCTATAATCCTATTAAATATTTCTCTTTAAATCGTTTTTTATTTTAGCTAACCGAATGTTTTTTATCGTGTTATTTTTTATTAACAAAATAGCTTCGAAAGCTTAACTCAAATTAATTGATTTTTAGTTGAACAGAAAATTCTCTTTGTTATACTCACGTTCGAACTTTCAGTAAGTTTTGAAAGTTTGGTTGATACGGATCAATTTTCGCTAGGTAAATATGTGCTAGCTGGATTTGATTGTATTTAGCACCTGGTTTTAGGGTTTACAACAGCAATGTTTTTTAAATTTTTCCATTGCAAACTGTATTACTCTAATTTTGTTATAGTCATTTTAGTAGGTTAATGCCTTTGAACACACTTTCTTTGCATCATACAGCTACGGAACTTGCCTCTGGCGAGCCGCAGACGTGTGAACGCTTGAATAAAGCAGGCAAGGGCGTGTGTGTAGCTATAACTTTATTAGTGTTTAATACTGTAATGTTGCTAAGCGGTGCACTAGAGGATGCCTTCAAGCTTGAAGCGCTATTAAGTGATGGGTTTATTGTAGAGCCACTGTTACTTAATCTTGCGCAATTTTTAGCTCATCCGATCATATCAAGTCAGTTACTTATTGGCCTTTGTTGGTTATTGTTCCATATTTGTCCAGCGCGTCGTGCTGGCATAATCCTCCGTAAAGCAGCCTTTGCTTTTAGCGAGGCTAAAGTTCTTCAGCCTGTGATCTCTTCACATGGTTGTCGTGCTCCACCTAGCTTTACAGGTTGCCTGTAACGCTGCATCTTGTTGCTGGTTTTAATTATTTGTTCTTGCTGTAAATAATTAAGGTTAGCTAAAACAAAGTAGCTTCGTGTTTCTTTAAACACATTTCAGCCAACCACCACTCACCCAAGTTAACTTTTATTACGTTATATAAATGCGTTTAGAAAGCTGGGTTTGTTGCTAGGTCATTAATGGCATGAGCTTTAGGTTTTTTTGAATAGCCCCCTTATTTTTATAATTTAATTCTAGTTAACTTGGGTTTTTATTGAAAAATCGTTGCTTTGGTTTTTATTTTAAGCAGCAAATTGAAACTCTAGGTTTGTAGGATACTCCCTTGTTAATTCGTAACCTTTGTAATATTGCTTTAGCTAGTACAGTGCTGGCGTTGTCAGGCTGTAAAGGCGGGATACTCGATCCAAAAGGGCAAATAGGCATTGATGAGAAAAATTTAATCATCATCGCAACCGTGCTTATGTTGCTTGTAGTCGTTCCCGTTATTGTGATGACTTTGTATTTCGCTTGGAAATATAGAGACACTCAAAACCAAGAAATTTATGCTCCAAAATGGGCTCATTCAAATAAAATTGAAGCCGTTGTTTGGGCTGTTCCTATTGTTATTGTAATCATTTTAGGTGTTATTACCTGGCAGTCTACCCAAGACTTAGACCCCTATAAACCCATTGAAGGTAAAGGTGAACATCTTACTGTTGAAGTGGTTTCACTAAACTGGAAGTGGCTATTTATATATCCTGAGCAAGGTATTGCTACGGTTAATGAATTAGTGTTCCCAGCAAATGTACCTGTTGAATATAAAATCACCTCAGAGAGCACAATGAATTCATTTTTTATTCCGCAATTGGGTAGTCAAATATACTCAATGGCTGGGATGGAAACCAAGCTTCACTTAATTGCAAATGAGCCAGGTACGTTTAAAGGCTTTTCAGCAAATTACAGCGGCGCAGGTTTCACTGGCATGAAATTTAATGCCATTGCTACACCTACTCAAGCAGACTTTGATAAGTGGGTGAGTGATGTGAAAGCGAATTCAAGCGCTAATAACCTGACTCATGCAAATTATGTTGAGCTTGCAAAAGCAAGTGAAAATAACCCAGTAGCATATTACGGAAAAGTTGATGACGGCTTATTTCATACCATTGTTATGAAGTATATGCAGGCGCATGGCGATATGAATAAAAAACACCATGCATTGGGCGAACATGGGCAAATGAGTAAAAAGCATCATGAAATGAGTGAGCACTCAATGCCTTCATCTCACAGCCAAGGCGAGGAATAATAATGTCGTTATTAGGTAATCTTTCACTCGACGCAATTCCGTTTCATGAGCCAATTCTTGTGTTCACGATGTCGGTTATTGCGATAGCTGGGCTTATTATTGCCGGGCTTATTACAAAGTATAAAAAATGGGGCGTGCTTTGGCGCGACTGGATCACGTCTGTTGATCACAAACGCTTAGGCGTAATGTATATTCTTTTAGCACTAATAATGCTGTTTCGTGGTTTTTCTGATGCAATAATGATGCGTGCGCAGTTGGCACTTGCTACCAGTGGTGCGCCAGGTTATTTACCACCAGAACACTACGACCAAATATTTACTGCCCACGGCGTAATCATGATCATATTTATGGCAATGCCATTTATGATTGGTCTAATGAACATTGTATTACCACTTCAAATTGGTGCTCGCGATGTTGCTTTTCCATTTTTAAATAATTTAAGTTTTTGGTTTACAGCCAGTGGTGCAATTTTAATTAACTTATCACTTGTATTTGGTGAATTTGCAAAAACAGGTTGGGTGGCATATCCGCCGCTTTCGGAGCTGACCTTTAGCCCTGGGGTGGGGGTCGATTATTATATTTGGGCCTTGCAAATATCCGGGCTCGGTACACTTCTAACAGCCGTAAACTTTTTAGCAACCGTGTTTAAAATGCGTGCACCAGGTATGACCCTAATGAAAATGCCAATTTTTACATGGGCATGTACATGGGCAAACATCTTAATTGCAGCATCATTCCCAATTTTAACTGCTGTACTTGCAATGCTAACGCTTGACCGTTATCTAGACTTCCACTTCTTTACCAATGAATTGGGCGGTAACGCCATGATGTACATCAACCTGTTTTGGGCATGGGGTCACCCTGAGGTATACATATTAGTATTACCAGCGTTTGGTATTTTTTCTGAAATTATTTCGACCTTTGCCGGTAAACGTTTGTTTGGTTACAAATCGATGGTTTATGCCAGCGGTGCAATCTCAATTTTAGGCTTTATTGTTTGGTTACATCACTTCTTTACTATGGGCTCAAGTGCTAACGTTAACGCGTTCTTTGGGGTAATGACTATGGTTATTGCCGTACCAACTGGGGTTAAGTTGTTTAACTGGTTATTTACTATTTACCGAGGTCGTTTACGTATAAGTGTACCGGTACTTTGGACTCTTGGCTTTATGGTTACCTTTACCGTAGGCGGTATGACCGGTGTATTACTTGCCATTCCTGGCGCCGATTATGTACTGCATAACAGCTTATTCTTAATTGCACATTTCCATAACACAATTATTGGTGGTGCTGTGTTTGGTTACCTGGCCGGTTTTGTATTTTGGTTCCCTAAAGCAATGGGCTTTAAACTTAATGAAAAATGGGGCAAAGCATCATTTTGGTGTTGGATTATTGGTTTCTTCGTAGCATTTATGCCGCTGTACGTACTTGGTTTCTTAGGTATGACACGTCGCTTAAACCACACTAACAACCCAGATTGGAACATGTGGTTATACATTGCCGCAGGCGGTGCTGTAATTATTATGTTTGGTATTATCAGCCAAGTAATTCAATTATATGTGAGCTTTAGAGACCGTGAAGCGCTTGATGATACAACAGGCGATCCGTGGAACGGCCACACACTTGAGTGGGCTACAAGTTCACCTCCGCAAATTTATAACTTTGCAACAATTCCACATATCGATGATATTGATGCATGGACCGATATGAAAGAAAAAGGTCAAGCATATCAAGATAAAGCAAACTACAGCCCTATTCATATGCCTAAAAACACATCAGCTGGCGTGTTAATGGCAGCAAGTTTAACAGTATTTTGTTTTGCAATGATTTGGCATATTTGGTGGTTAGCTGTGGTTGGACTAGTAGGCGGAATTGCTATATTTATCAAACGTTGTTACACCAGCGATGTAGATTACTATATACAACCTGATGAAATTGCACGCATTGAAGCTGCATATAATTCAAGTGGCGTTAAGGAGTTAAAAGCGTGAGTACACTTTCTGCAAATTTAGACTCTGTATCACACGATGATCATGCCCACGCGCATGATCACCACGATACTTCGGGTGATACCGTATTTGGTTTTTGGTTATACCTAATGACCGATTGCCTACTGTTTGCCTCGTTTTTTGCCACTTACGCTGTGTTATTTATGAACACAGCCGGTGGCGTATCGGGTAAAGATATTTTTGAACTCGACTTTGTAGCAGTAGAAACTGCAGCACTACTGATTAGTAGTATTACTTTTGGTTTTGCCATGATTGCCGCTCAAGGGCAAAAAAAGGCACTAACACTGACTTGGTTATTTGTTACGTTTTGTTTAGGTGCTGTGTTTATTGGTATGGAAGTATACGAATTTCATCACCTAATTGTGCATGGCAATGGTCCACAACAAAGTGCCTTTTTAACATCGTTTTTCTCATTAGTTGGCTTACATGGTTTACATGTAACAGCGGGTCTAATTTGGATGACCATAATGATGATTGAAGTTGCTAAACGCGGCTTAGGTAAAGCAACCGTAACGCGTTTAAGCTGCTTAAGCCTATTTTGGCACTTCTTAGACATTGTCTGGATTTGTGTATTTACCGTTGTTTATTTAATGGGAGCAATGTAATGAGCCACAGCGAAACGCATGCGTTAAAGCAAACGCAAAGTGATCATCATGATGAATCTCATGGCAGTGTTAAAACTTACTTAATTGGCTTTGTGCTATCGGTAATTTTAACTGCTATACCGTTTTACATGGTAATGGAAGGTGACTTCTCAAAAGCAACAACGCTTTGGAGCATTGTTACTTTAGCAATCGTACAAATTTGGGTGCATTTAAAATACTTTTTACACCTTAATTTTACCACCGAAGATGGCCGTGCAAGTACTTTTTCATTCCTATTCAGTGCTCTGATCATCGTAATGGTTGTTGGGTTATCTGTTTGGATCATTTATGAATCTAACGCAATGATGATGTACTAGGAGTTGAAGATGTTTCGTCGTTATTTATCAGTGACAAAGCCGGGTATTATTATGGGCAATTTGATCAGCGTAGCGGGCGGGTTTTTACTTGCCTCGCGCGGTGATATAGACCCATGGTTAATGATTGCCACATTAATTGGTTTGTCGCTAGTGGTTGCATCAGGTTGCGCTATCAATAATGTTATAGATAGAGACATAGATGTGGCCATGGCGCGTACTCGTACGCGGGTTACAGTAACGGGCGAAATGTCGGCCTTTGCTGCACTTAGTCACGGTATTTTATTGGGTGTTGTGGGCTTTGGTTTACTTATCGCCTACACCACTCAAGCCGCGGTATTTTTTGCAGCCTTTGGCTACGTAATTTATGTAGGGGTTTATAGCCTCTACATGAAACGCAACTCAGTATATGGCACTTTTGTAGGCAGCCTTTCTGGCGCTGTACCGCCAGTAGTAGGTTACTGCGCCGTAACAGGGCAGTTCGATATGGGCGCATTAATACTGCTAGTCATGTTTAGCTTGTGGCAAATGCCGCACTCTTACGCTATTGCTATTTTTCGCTTTAAAGATTATCAAGCTGCAGGTATTCCTGTATTACCAGTAGCGCAAGGTATCGATAAAGCAAAACGCCATATCGTACTTTACATTGCTGTATATGCCCTAGTTGTGATGTTACTGCCAATTACTGGCTACACAGGTGCTGCTTTTATGGCTGTTGCTTGTATTACCAGCTTTTGGTGGTTGCTAATGGCGCTACGTGGTTATCGTCGTAATATTGATATGAGTAGCTGGGCACGTAAAGTGTTCGCATTTTCAATTATTAATATTACAGCGTTAAGTATTGCTATGGCTGTTGATTATCATAGTGTTGCTCCACAGCTATTAACGCTTACCTAATTTAAAAATTTTTAACTATTCCAAAGTTAATCCAAAGGCTCGAAAGGGCCTTTTTTTATGCCTAAATATTAAAATAATTGAACATCAGTATTCTCACCCTTTTACTTTCTAAAATCATCAGCATTGTAATAAAGTGGTTTAAGGGTGCCGCAGTTAATAAATTTATAGGTAAGCTCATTTTCAGCTGGGACACGTTTTGAGGTACGAAGCTTTTGCATACATGCATTAACTAAATCAACAAAAATAAGATGGTTATAGCTCGGCGCTTGTTGAATTTTATGAATATAAATATGCTCAGTACCGCCTAGATTAATCATGTCGTAATCTTGCCATTGCGATGATTCACTTAAATCTTTTAGCTCTCTGGCATACAGTTGCTTACTCAGTTCAAGCTCTTTTTTTGAGTAAATTAAACTACCACCTTGTTGATAATCACCCTCGTAAATATCGGCAATAATCGTAATTTCTTCACCACGCATTAAATGTTGAATATTAAACGCTTGTGGCTTAACCGTGATTAGCTCAGCATTTCTAACAAAGTTTAAGAGTGCGACATCGGGGTTTCCTATTTTATAAACAACTTGCACATCATCTGGAGAATTATAACTAGGTAAGTTAATCGCAATTATAGATGAGCCTTGATTAACCAAAGCCATAGGATGCTCAGCATTGTAAGCGGGGTCTACCGGTGGTAGTTCTGTTTTTTCTTCTTCTGCTACAGCAAAGCCACTTAAAGTAACTAGTAATAAAGTAAGTAGTAGGCGCATTATAATCTCAATTAATTTATGAGCTTAAATTTTAGTATAAAATATACATTACATTGAGTTAATTGCACTTAATACTTAAACGCCAAGCATTGTATAAAAGGCTCAAATGAGCCTTTTATACAATTTCAAGGTAATCTCAAAGCGACATTAAAATAATGGCGACTAAATAAGCACTACTTAATTGCTTTTTTTACTTCTCGCCAATCTATTATTTTAAAGTTTTGAGGCTGCTGTGGCATACGATTATAACCATCTTGTACAACTAAAATACCTTCAGGATAACCCGGAAGAGACTTAGATGTTACTGTTAACCCGTCGGTTTCTGATGAGCCATCAATACCATTAACCAAATCACTTATTACATTAAACTTCCCCGTAAACTCTAAGCTAGGTGTTTTAATGCCCGCAGTACCATTCTTTATTTTATACAGTACGTAGCTGTTATCACCTTGGCTGGAAACAACTAAATAACGTGTTTTGTCGCTGTGGTAAATTTCCATACCTTCAACATCGTCAACAAGTTGCTCATTTATACCTTGCAGCATAACCGGTGTACTGCCTGCAGTTGGCTCTGCACCTATAAACCAAATACCGGCATCTTCTTCGCCTACAAATAATTGTCCTAGTTCATCATCTGCACTACAGCCTTCTGGTTGGCTTGGTAGGTTAAACTCGCGAACAAGTTTGCCTGTTATTTTTTCGTTATCCTCACTGATTTTGTATTGCTGATATAGCCCCGATTTATCATTTACAAATACATAGTTCCCCGTATTTGACGAGTACATACATAAGCCATAAATTTCATCAAGATTGGTATTAATATCAGCAATGTACTTCACACTGTTATTAGCTTGTACTGTAAATACACTAATACCGTTAAGCGTTCGGTTACTAGCAGTTATTAATGTATTGGTACTGTTTTTAATCGTGCTATTTTGTCGCAGGTCTACGTTATTTAAACGACCAACTTCAAGTGACTGTTCAAGCTTGCCATTTAGGCTGTATACCATTAGTCCACGGCGTTTATCGGTGCCTAAAATTAAGCTGTTTGCTGCATCTTTAGGGTTAACCCAAATTGCCGGATCGTCTGCTGCATCACCAAATGCTTGAACGGGGGCCGTTTGTGCACTTGCCTTTATTTGAGTGATTGATTGAGTGTTGGTTTTTAATGATTTTATGATAGGTGTTACAGGTAATGTACTTTTAATATAAGCGCCTGTTTCGTCGTTATACAGCACTGCCGTTGCCGCGTTGTTACTTGTGTAATTTACCGCTACCGATTCCAAGCTCAAGTCACCATTTAACATCCAGTTATTAAGCATTTTACTAATTGGATCATAAGCATACACAGTATTGTTTTTGGTACTAGTAAACCAGATAATACCATCTTGCGAAGCTGAAATAGCTCCTAGTTCACTGTGTAACTTTCCAAAGGGGGCGACTAAAGCAATCGGTTTTTTATCTGCTTGCGATTCCGCGTTCGCGTTTATTGCCCAAATGCCTACTTCGCTTTCACTTACATATAAGGTATTTGTTGTTGTACTTACAGCACAACCCGACGCCTCACTAACGCCAGAAAATTCACGTACATTTACGTTAACCGCTTTATTTTTCGCTGTATCAAAAATAATAGTTTCGGTAATTAGCCCGCGTACATCAGGTACAAATGCCGATATTGATTCACTCGCTTTATTAGCAAATAAACACACCGTATCGGGTTGTGCTTGTGGTGGGTTAATGCGGGTTAGTTCAATTGTATCCCAGCCACTTTGAGTGTGCTCAAGCTTAAATATAACAACGTTATCTTGATTGTTATCAATAGTTGCAACCAAAAATGAGTGTGCTGTTAGCTTAGTGACAGCAAGCGCTTCAAAGTTACCTTTTTTTATAATGCGGCTTTGTTGCGTTTCACTTTCAACTAACACTAAGCCTTTGCTTTCGCTTGCTAGCAACCAATTGTTATTATTTAACCATGCCGCTTGTGAGCCTTGCATGTTATCTGTTGGACCAAATTCAGTACTATTAATGACTATTTTATCGGATGTGTTTTTTACTGCCGTATTTGTAGCCATATTACTATTGCTACACGCACTTAATGTACTAAGCACTAAGCTACTTACAATTAAGCTAATAGATGTTTTTAATTTAAAGTTCATGTTGTAACCCTTTATTGGTCAAAGCGCTTTTGAGTGCTGTAACGCACTTCGCCTTTATAGTTAATAGCCGTTGCTTTTAGTGCTTCATTGTTAATCGAAAAGCTCACAAATCCTGGAGTAGCTTCTGCAAAACGCGTAAATTCACGTTGTTTTACGTAACGCGCTTCGCTACCACCACCAGATACAAAGTGGTCGAGTTTACTGCCATCTATTTGGTTATGTTGCAGGTCATGTTCGTGTCCTGCTATGTATGCTTGCACACCATTTTGCTCAAATATGGGCTCGAGTAAATTACGTAAACCTTCAGTAAGTCCATAACGTTTTCCACTGCTATAAAGTGGGTGATGACCAACCACTATCTTCCATCGAGCTTGGCTATTTGAGAGTTGGCTATTTAACCATGTTAATTGCGCTTGGCTGTTTTGCCCTTGAGTTGCTTTGTATTTTTCGCGTGTTTTGTATTCAGGGTTTAAAGTATTAGTGTCTAAAAACACCATTAATATCTGCTCGCCACCTTTTAAAGTAAAGGTTTTGCTGTAATAGCGTGCAGGTAAATTCCAGCGCTGACTTTTTTTACTGTAATCAAGTTGTGCTTGCGCATTACCTAAATAATCATGATTACCCAGTACTACATACCAAGGCTCGAATGTATGTGGACCATGGTAAATATCTTCATAGGCACTTTGCCAAAGCGGGTCATTAACACTTGCCACACCATTGGGATAAAAGTTATCGCCAGTTGAAATAGTAAAATCACCATCCGTTTGAAACATCGCTATTTCTAACTGGTGTGCTACGTCTTTTTGATAAAAGTGCCCGTTATGTCCCCAATCACCAATAACCGTAAAATTTAAGCTCTTAGGCAGCACCGTCAAGTTGGCAATTTTTTGTTGCTCGTATAATACATCGGTGTACGTTACGTTTGCCAATACGCTTTGTATACTGCATAAGCCAAGTGTTATTAGCAGTAATGTTTTTTTTATCATTATAGTTCTCTCATGTTTGGTAGCGCTAAATAAAGTGATTAGCACTACCTCATAAACTTATTTAAAACGCGTAACGCAGCATAAGTTGATAAACCGGTCCCGCTTCTTCAGATTCAATTTCGTACTCATCAAAGCTTCTACTAAACTGATCTTCAACGGTATCAAATTTATTAAAGGTTTCGTCTTTACTTGCATCAAGTAGGTTTGAACCCACCAAGCGTAGCGTTACATCTTCCCAACGTTTTTCTAAAAACACTTCAAAGTCGGCACTGTAAGATGTAGTTATTTCTTCACCTACAATACGTCCATAGGCATCACCTTGCTTACGGTAAGTTACGCCAAATGCAGCTTTGAGATCGGGTAAGTCTTGAATAAACCCAACGTTATAAACGTAGTCTGATTGATCGTTAAATTTTCGAGACCCAAAAAAGTCGGTTACTTCACTATCAAGCCATGAGTAATTTAAAAATACTCCAGTATTAGGCATGCTAAATGCGCCAAGCGGAGTAGATAAATCAAGCTCAACTCCTTTTACGTTACCGTCGCCTGTGTTGCGAGGCTGCAATACAAATGTACCTTCTCCTTCAGAGCCTTCTTGTCCTGTATTTGCTATTTCTATTAGGTCGTTTACTTTGCGGTAAAATAAATTAATGCCTACAACGCCACTTTTACCTAAGCGGTATTCGTAGCCTAAATCCATACCCCAAGCTGATTCTGGTTTTAATTCTGGGTTACCTAGTTGGTCGTTATCGCCAAGTTCTTTTTCGATAAGAGCTGGTGTTAAAAAATCAAACTCGGGGCGTCGTAAACTACGCGCAACAGAGGCGCTAACGCGTCCATTCTCACTTACGTTATAACGAAAATGTGCAGAAGGTAGAACAAAGTCGTAATTGTTATCTTCGGTTACACCAATTGTTTTATCATTAATTTTTGAATCAGTAGACTCCCAGCGAATGCCCAATTCCCAGGCAAATAAATCATCTTGGTGTTTAATAAGGGCAAACACATCAAAGCGGTCTTCCTCTAGCGTGTTTACGCCACCAATAACCGGTTCAAATTCACTGGTAAATACAGCCAAAGATAAAGGTGTTCCCACATATTGATCCCAGCTTGTAAGTGCTAATTCAAGCTCGTCTTCGGCTTCAAAAATATTGCTATCGCGCTTTTTATTTTGTAAAAATGCACCAAACTGAATTTCTTTATTGTCACCCCAAGGTTGGCTATGTTGCCACTGCAGGGTCCATTCTTTATCGTCTATGTCACTTTGAGCTTGTTCTTCTTCAAATATTATTGGCAGCTCTGACGTATCAAGCTCTACTTCTTGCTCGTATACCGACTCGTCAAATTTGGCGATACCAAACTTTAATTTACTTGTGCCGTTTAGCAGTGGAAATTCATAGGCGGTATTGATGTTGTAATTAGTTTGGTCAATATATTTAACATTGGCATTATCTGTTTCTAAGTTACCGCCATTTACAATATCGTTATTGGTTGCAGTTGGGTCGTTGTATTCAAATGAACGTTCATCCTCAGTACGCTCTGTATCAACCCACATAGCGCTAATATTAAACTGACTATCGTCGTCAAAAACAATTTCGTAACTGGCGTTTAGTGATGTGTCGTCGCCATCGCGAGTGTCTGATTGGTCTTCGCGGTTATCAAACTCTTCTGTTTGAAAATTTATATTGTTTTCAGGGCTATCGCCGTAGCGCAAACTAGTTTTTTGTTTTGGGTTATATCTGCCTTGTAAATTTGCACCAAGTAATAAGCGCCCACCAGCAAATTCAGTACCGTACACAGCAGCCAAGCTTTCTTTAAATTCACCATCGTCATAAAGCAAGCCACCAGCACGCAAGTAACCGCCATCTAAACTGTAACCATCGCGCAATACAATATTTAATGTGCCCGCAATAGCATCGGCTGAGCGGTTAGCACTTGATGAGCGAATAATTTCAACGCGTTCAATTAACTCAGCCGGAATTCGGTCAACAAAAAATGAACGGTCGGCACCAGCGCCAGGTACTTCTTCACCGTTTATAAGCACCTTTGTATAAGCAGGGCTTAACCCCCGCATACGTGCACCATCCGATTCAAGCACATCCGATAAAAATGTAACACTGGGTACTCGTTTTAATGCATCGCCTGCGGTCAATGGTTCAAAACGTTGAAAGTACTCTTGTGAATATTCTAAGGTTGGTGCGAGTTCGTCTGAGCGGTTTCTGTAGCCAATTTCACCGTATACAACAATTTTGTCAGAAACTTCGATATCTTTTTTTGTGGTTTCTTTTGCATCATCTTCTGCATAAGCCGTTAAATTACATAAGGCTAATGCGGCTACCAGTGCTTTTATTTTAAAGTCTTTCATTGTATTTGCTCTTGGTTATTGCTGGGTTGTTTCTTGATATGGCGAGCAAGCTAAAGATATTTGATTACGTAAATGTGACAGTGTTTAGTTTAAATACATGTATTTAGAGGTGTTTGAGCAATATCTAGAGCGTATTGAGCTTTTATCACTCCTCGTAAAGTCAGGTGTTATGTACCGTGCAGGGCTGTTTTTAAAGTAGGTATCATTTAGTTGTCATATAGCTGAGCTAATATGACCCTGCTAACAAAAACTTGTATGAACTAACTTTAAAACTCATTTATAAACGAGATACCGCACATGCGATTTAACCCCTTTATCAGCCACCGATTATTAATAAACGCTATTATTGCGATGTTTTTTAGCGCTGTGTTTTTAAGTAGTTATTTAGGTGTATTAAAAACTTACGCCAGTATTCAGTGGCTCGATATTATGGGGGAGGGCGGTATTGTATTAATGACTCTCGTATGGATTGCCGCGTTATTAATTTCAAGACCACCGGGTAAAGTAACCACTTACTTAGTGATAGGTGTTGGGTTATTTATGTTCTCGGCAACCCTCGATTTACTTGATGAATGGCTAATGCATCCCGCCCATCAATGGCTCAGTTGGATTGAATCTCTGCCAGCACCTTTAGGCATGTTGTTAACGAGTGTGGGTTTGTATTATTGGCATCAAGAGCAGTACGTATTAAATCGTCAGCTACGCCGCCGTGAAGCGCATTTACGTGAGCACGATAAGGTGTGTTCAGTTACAGGTCTTTATAAGGCGCAGTACCTAGATTCTGCAATTAAAGAGCAACTTACGAGCAAACAACCACTCTGGCTTGGGGCTATTGATATTCGTGATTTTTCGCATTTTAATAGTGAGTTTGGCTTTAGTGAGGGCGACCGGTTACTGCGTGAAATTAGCGAGCTATTGTTAATGAATTGCCGACTAAGTGATGTAGTGTGCCGCTACGCAGGAGATTGCTTTATGGTATTGATGCCAGCCACCACAGAGCAGCAAGCTAAAGAGTTGATGGCACAAATTAAAGGAGCTCTAAAGCATTGTGCATTTAAAGTTGAAGCATCTAAAAAAGCAAAGTTTCAATATGTCACTACCGCCTTAATACAAGGTAATACGCATAGCAGTACAGGTAAACTAACAAGCCAACTGCATAGTCAATTACAACAAAAAAAGCATCAACTAAAAGTAGCGCACCGTGCACATGTTTGTTAGCCAAGACGACAAATATTTAAGCGCTCAAGGGCTTATTACGTCAGCTGTAGAGCTTGCTCAAAGCCGAAACATAAATTTACATAAGCTGCTACGCGGTACCGGTATTTTTGAACAAGACTTACTTAATTTTCAGCATACATTTAGTGTGTCTCAGCAGGTGCGTTTATTAGCTCAATTTAAGTTGTTGATGAAAAGTACTGACAGTGGTTTTTTACTCGGTAGCCAACTTATTAACGACACTCGAGCCGAAGCTCAGGCATTAAAATATAGCGATAATTTAGCTCAAGTATTAAAGCAATTATCACTTTTAAGAATGCAATTAGCGCCTTTGCTGTTTAGCCAAACGTATATTAAAAACGATAATGTTTATATTTATATTCAGCCAGCACATGGGTTTGATGAAAGCCTTTACCACTATGTGCTAGAGATATACAGCACTGCATTTTATAGTTTACTTAAACGAGTGAGCGAAAGTTACCCGCATTGTCAGTTCGACTTTGCTTTTAAACGCCCTCGGCATATTCAAGAATATGAGCAAAATTTAGGGCTAAAGGTAAGTTTTGATAAGCCATGTACTCGCTGGGTATTAAATAAAACCATGTTAAGGGCTAAAAACCCGCATGCGAGTCAATTACGATTTATGCAAGCGCAGTCGCAGCTACATAATAAAAGCGTAGTTAGCATGACTTTTATTGAAGCCGTCTGCAGATACTTATACTCTCACCCAAGTGCTAATTTAGAGTGCACCGCAAAGCACTTTGCTATGAGCTCAGCTACATTTAAGCGCAGACTCAAACTCAATGGGGTACGCTTTTCAGCGTTAATAGATGAGCAAAATAAGCACAAAGCTATTTACCTACTTACTCTGTGCGCCAAACATAACGAACAAGTCGCTGAACATTTAGCTTTTTACGATATACCTAACTTTCGGCGCGCCTTTAAACGCTGGACAGGCTTAACACCTAATCAGTTAAAAGCGCAATAAGTTACTCAGTTGCCATGTCTATGGAGTGCAACAATGTTCGTGCATTTAAATGAAGATTTGGATCTTCTGGGTTTGACGTATTAGTCAGCCAAATTACATTGCCTTCTTTATTTACAAATAATGTAGTAGGTGTGCCTCGTATACCTAATTGCTGTGCTATTGCATCGGCTTTTACAGCTGTTTTAAAAGTATAACCTCTTTCGCTAAGTGCTTTAGCGGGAGTAGCATCGTCATCTTCTTCAAAGCTCACGGCAATAACTTTTAATCCCATATCATCAATTTTTTGAAGTGCTGGCTGCAGCTTTTTACAGTACGGACACCATGTTGCCCAAAAGTGTAAAACGTAAGGTTGACCTAATAAATCTTGAGTATTGAGTGGCGACCCATCAGCCATTTGTAAATTTAATGTTGGCAATTTAGGATATGTTGCTTCTGAGCTTGTATCTTGTGCGTAAGCTGTAAAGCTTAATAAAATTAGCGTGATGGTAATAAATAGCTGTTTCATAATATGCTCTTTTTTATTTTACATATTAAACAAGAACGATAATTTAACATTTTCATTTCAAACTAAAAGCCAGCAGCTTGTTCAACAACAATAGCGTGGCGTTTAGCGAGGCGTAGGTGATCTCTATCGTAACCTCCACCTATCACAGTAGCTACAGGTGTATTGTGTTCAAGGCAGCGTTTTAGCACTAAATGGTCACGTTTAGCTATGCCATCCCAGCTAATATCTAACTTACCCAAGCCATCACCTTGCCAAATATCAACGCCAGCATCGTAAAGTACTAAGCTTGGGTTTAGCTCTTTAAGTAAATAACTTAGTGTTTCGTTAACTATGGCAAGGTATTCGTCGTCCTTCATATTATTTGCCAGGCCAATGTCTAAATCGCTAGCGGACTTTCTAAAGGGGAAGTTTTTTTCACAATGGATAGAGCAAGTATACGCATAGGGTTGATGCTGTAACATTGCAGCTGTGCCATCACCTTGGTGCACGTCTAAATCAAAAATAAGTACGTTAGTTACCTCACCCGATTTAATTAAAGTTTGCGTGGTAAAGGCCAAATCGTTAACCATACAAAAACCTGAACCAAAGTCATTATGTGCGTGATGTGTACCACCAGCAAGATGACACGCTATACCGTGTTTAAGTGCTAAGCGGGCTGTCTGTAGCGTTCCTTGAGGGGCTGTAAATGTACGTGCCATAAGCTCTTTTGACCAAGGTAGACCAATGCGACGCATGGCTTTTTCATCTAAGCGGTTGTGCCATAAATCTTGGATATAATTATCGCAATGCACAAGCTCAAGCGGCTCTGGCGTGCCTAATATTGGCTCAACTAGGTTACTGCCGATTAAACCAAGCTCTGCAACATGTTGATATAAATGTGCAAATTTACTCATTACAAAGCGATGCTTAGGATCAAAGCTAAACGAGTAGTTAGGATGGTATACCAAAGGCAAATGAGGATTTAAGCGCATATTTACAAGCTTTATAAAGTTTGCGCTATGGTAATCAACTTAAGAGAATGAGTCTATTGTGAGTCATTAATAAGTGACGCTAATTCGCGATGCAGTAGCTCATCATCGGCTAAGTTTAGCTCTATTAAACGCTTTAAATAAGTAATACTGTCTATATCAATGTGATGGCATTTTAAACCAATATGATCGGCTTCAATATGGCAAATCACTACTTCCATTTTTATTTCTATATCGCTTTGAGGTAATGTAAAACGCAGTATTGCTTGCGTATTGTGGCTGCCAATAAATGCATCACAATTAGTAACCAACGCGCCATGTAACGATAGATCGAGTAATTTACACGGATACTGTTGGCTATCAAAACATAACAGAGCGTTAGTTGAAAATAGCACACGAGAAAACTGTCGACGATTTTGCATAACCTAATTTAGCCTTACTGTTTTTATAATAAATTAAGCATAGCGGGTAATTCTCTACATGCTAGCAAGATGTGCTCCTGTAATGCTGGTGACATAAAAAAGCCCTGCAAAGTGCAGGGCTTAAGTTATACAAACATAAAATTAACCAATATTTTTAGCCAATTTTTTTGTACTTAATACGTTTAGGTTGAGTTGCCTCAGCGCCTAGGGTCTTTTTAAGCCACTCTTCATATTCAGTGTAGTTACCATCAAAGAAGTTAATTTGACCTTCATCACGGTAATCTAAAATATGTGTAGCGATACGGTCAAGGAACCAACGGTCATGCGAGATACACATTACACAACCTGGGAACTCTAAAATAGCGTTCTCCAGTGCACGTAGTGTTTCAACGTCCAAGTCATTGGTTGGCTCATCGAGTAGTAACACATTGCCGCCAGCTTTTAATAACTTAGCAAGGTGTAAACGGTTACGCTCACCACCTGATAGGTCTTTAACAAACTTTTGCTGATCGTTACCTTTAAAGTTAAAGCGACTTACATATGCTCGGCTTGGGAACTCAAAGTTACCAATTTTCAGTACGTCTTGTCCGTCTGATATTTCTTGGAAAACAGTTTTGCTTTCGTCCATACCGTCGCGGAACTGATCAACAGTAGCTAGGTGTACTGTTTCGCCAACGCTGATGTTACCGCTGTCTTGCGTTTGCTCACCGCTTATCATTTTAAACAGCGTTGATTTACCTGCGCCATTCGCGCCAATAATGCCCACAATGGCACCTTTTGGCATGCTAAAGCTTAAGTCATCAATTAAAACGCGATCGCCAAAACTCTTACGAAGATTAGTTACTTCAAGTACTTGGTCACCTAAACGTGGGCCAGGTGGAATAAACATCTCGTTAGTTTCGTTACGTTTTTGGTAATCAGACTGCTGCATTTCAGTAAACTGAGCCATACGTGCTTTTGACTTAGCTTGACGACCTTTAGGGTTTGAACGAACCCATTCAAGTTCTTGCGCAATTGATTTTTGACGTGCTTTTTCAGATTTTTGTTCTTGCTGTAAGCGCGCATCTTTTTGTTCAAGCCAAGAAGAGTAGTTACCTTCCCATGGAATACCTTCACCACGGTCAAGCTCCAATATCCAACCAGCTACATTATCAAGGAAGTAACGGTCATGCGTTACTGCCACAACAGTGCCTTCGTAATCGTGCAAGAAGCGCTCTAACCATGCAACCGACTCAGCATCCAAGTGGTTAGTAGGCTCATCAAGAATAAGCATGTCTGGTTTTTCAAGTAATAATCGACATATAGCAACACGGCGACGCTCACCACCTGAAAGGTGCTCAATTTTAGCATCCCACTCTGGCAGGCGAAGTGCATCAGCTGCGCGTTCTAAAACGTTGTCGATGTTATGACCATCGTGCGCCTGAATAACAGCTTCAAGCTCGCCTTGCTCTTTTGCAAGTGCGTCAAAGTCAGCGTCTTCCATGGCGTATTCGTTATACACTTCGTCAAGACGTTTAAGTGCGTGTTTAACTTCGCCAACAGCTTCTTCAACAGTTTCACGTACTGTTTTACTTTCGTCTAAAATAGGTTCTTGCGGTAAATAACCAATTTTAGTACCAGGCTGAGGATGTGCATCACCTTCAAAATCTTGGTCAACACCGGCCATAATACGCAGTAACGTAGATTTACCAGAACCGTTTAAACCAAGCACACCAATTTTAGCGCCAGGAAAAAAGTGCAACGAAATATCTTTTAAGATAGTGCGCTTAGGTGGCACAACCTTAGATACTCGACTCATCGAGAATATAAATTTATCAGGTAAAACCATGGAGGAAAGCCTTCAAATAATAATAAAAATTTCAATGTTGTATTGTAGTGGCTGACGGGTGAAACAGTCAACGAATGCTGTATAGAACAATACACTTACCTAAGCGGTACTTTGTTTTGATTGCTCGTTAAAAACACTACTATTACAGGATTTCTATTGTGTAAAATTCTGTAATCTATTGTTTTATATTGTTCAAATACATTTCATTTTTAACAAAAGTGGTACAGTATATTTACAAGCTGTAAAGTATAAGCAAGTTATATAGGCAGGCCACACTTAGTTTGTTGTTAAACATCACATTATTAAATATTACAAAGGTTTAAAGGAATGAACATGAAAATAGTTACAAGGTTAGGGGCATTACTTTTAGGTTTATACTCATTTTCGAGCCAAGCAGACATACTCCACGTAAATGGTTATTACCAAGGAATAGGCATAGGGTCTACGCAAATTGATGTATACGAGAGTGATAGCATACAGTTTACAACGCTTTACGGCCGGTTTGGATATCAGTTTTCGCGTTACTTTGCATTAGAAGGGCGTATAGGTTTTGGGTTAAATGATGAGTCAACGCCTCTAAACGGAATTGTTTACACTCAGAACCCACAGGACGGTTCGCTGAGTTCAGAATTCATTAAGAGCGAAATCGATTCAAGCCTTGATTTGCAAACAAGTATATTTGTAAAAGCTAATTATCCAATTTCATCTCGAGCTGATGTGTTTTTATTTGGTGGCTATGGTAGAAATAAATTAAGTTACAATGAAGGCGACTTAAAAAACCTTGCAGAATCAATAACTGGCACAGATACAAATTCTACGCTAATAACTGAGCAAAACTACGACGAAGGCGGCGTAACGTACGGAACCGGCATTGACTTTAGGCTAACTCAACGCTGGCAAGTAAGTGCTGAATACCAATATTTTGATACAAATGAAGGCGATATTTACGCTCTTAATTTATCTGTAAATTATCGTTTTTAATTATAATAGCGCTACTGATTTTAGTGGCGCTATTTCAATTCACTAAAACAAAGTACTTCAATATAAATGCACTGCCCCTCATCTATAACTTTTAGTAAGTCTTAAAAAAATCATGAATAATTTCATTTGGACATCTATACATCTAGAGGTTGATATTTTTTACTTTCAGTTCATAATTAAGCCTCGGTTTTTATGAGCAGGAGTAAAGTATGCCAATTACAGTAAAAGACGAGTTGCCGGCAATTGCACGTTTACGTCAAGAAAACGTATTTGTAATGCCAAAAAGTCGTGCAAAAACGCAAGAAATACGCCCAATGCGTTTGGCTATTTTAAACTTAATGCCTAATAAAGTAGAAACCGAAGTTCAGTTTATTCGCTTACTTGCCAACTCACCTTTGCAAGTAAACGTAGAACTACTGCGCCTCGACACTCACCGCAGTAGCAGCAACTCAGAAGAGCACCTTGATACCTTTTACCGTTACTTTTCTGAGGTTAAAGACAACAATTACGATGCGTTAATAGTAACCGGTGCGCCACTTGCGCATTTAGAATACGACGATGTAGCGTATTGGGATGAGTTAAAGGTTATTATTGATTGGGCTGAGCAACACGTTACCTCTACGTTATTTTCGTGTTGGGCAGCGCATGCAGCGTTATATCACCGTTACAATTTAAAACGCGATTTAAAAGACGATAAACTGTGTGGCGTATTTACTCACCAGTGTTATTTTGATCACGGCGCACTGACTCGCGGATTCGACGATACCTTTTTGGTACCGCACTCACGCTACGGCCATATTGATATAAATAAAATAAACGCCTGTGAAGAACTCGTTGTACTGGCAGGTTCTGAGCGAGTAGGGGCTTACTTACTTAAAAATAAATCGGGTAGTCAAGTGTTTATAACCGGCCACCCAGAGTACGACGCCGACTCGCTAAAAGCAGAATACGAGCGCGATTGTAAAAAAAGCCCTAATGCACCAAAGCCCGAAAATTACTTTCCGGATGACGATGCAACCAAACAACCTTCAAAAACGTGGCAAAGCCATGCTTTTTTACTTTTTTCGAACTGGTTAAATTACTACGTGTACCAAACCACACCGTATGATATTAATTTAGTTAGCCAAGACGTGAGGACTAACAACTATGCCGAATAACGCGCCTACAAATAATAAGCAAGCCGAAATAAGTGCCGCATTAAAAGAACGCATTTTAATTTTAGATGGCGCAATGGGCACCATGATCCAAGATCATAAGCTAGAAGAAGAAGACTATCGCGGAGAGCGTTTTAAAGACTGGCATGTATTAATTAAAGGTAATAACGATTTATTAAGCCTAACCAAGCCCGACTTAATCACTGATATTCATCGTGGTTTTTTATCAGCGGGCGCCGATATTATCGAAACCAACACGTTTAACTCGACCACTATTTCGATGGAAGATTACGACATGGCAAACCTAAGCCGTGAAATAAACCTAGAGTCGGCTAAATTAGCACGCGCAATTTGCGATGAATTTACGGCTAAAACGCCAGAAAAACCGCGCTATGTAGCCGGTGTTTTAGGGCCGACATCTAAAACGTGTTCAATTTCGCCAGACGTAAACGATCCGGGTTACCGAAACGTTACTTTTGATAAGCTAGTTACTGCGTATGTAGAGTCTACCCTTGCATTAATGGAAGGCGGCGCCGATTTAATACTAATCGAAACTATATTCGACACGCTTAATGCAAAAGCCGCCTCGTTTGGTGTAGAAGAAGCCTTTGAACAAGCAGGGCGCACATTACCAGTTATGATCTCGGGCACTATTACTGACGCTTCTGGCCGTACGCTTTCTGGGCAAACAACCGAAGCATTTTATAACTCTATTCGCCATATTAAGCCTATTTCGATTGGTTTAAACTGCGCGCTTGGCCCTGATTTACTGCGCCAATATGTAGAAGAGCTTTCGCGCGTGTGCGAAACCTTTACATCGGTACACCCTAATGCGGGCTTGCCTAATGAGTTTGGTGAATACGACTTAGAAGCGCCTGAAATGGCAGCCGAAATTATCGATTGGGGTAAATCGGGCTTTATTAATATAGTAGGTGGATGTTGTGGCACCACGCCTGCGCATATTCGTGCTTTTGCAAAAGGTCTAGCGGGCGTTAAACCACGCCAATTGCCAGAGCTTGAAGTACGCATGCGTTTATCAGGCCTTGAAGCCTGTAACTTAAATTAAGGAGCCAACATGACCCAACAAATAGCAGTATTTACTAATGTCGGCGAACGTACCAATGTAACCGGTTCTGCCATGTTTAAACGTTTAATCATGGAAGAAGACTTTGAAGCCGCGCTAACAGTGGCCCGCGAACAAGTAGAAAATGGCGCACAGGTTATTGATATAAACATGGACGAAGCCATGTTGGACTCAAAAGCCGCGATGGTTAAGTTTTTAAACTTAATAGCCTCAGAGCCTGATATTTCACGCGTACCCATTATGGTCGACTCCTCTAAATGGGAAGTAATAGAAGCAGGCCTAAAGTGTATTCAAGGTAAGGCCATTGTTAACTCTATATCGCTAAAAGAGGGCGAAGAGCCGTTTATTCGCCAAGCTAAAATAATAAAACGTTTTGGTGCAGCTGCCGTTGTAATGGCGTTTGATACTGACGGGCAAGCTGATACAGCAGACCGCAAATATGAAATATGTGCCCGCAGCTACAAAATATTAGTAGAAGACATTGGTTTTCCACCAGAAGATATTATATTCGACCCTAATATATTTGCCGTAGCCACCGGTATAGAAGAGCACGACAACTACGCAGTAGAATTTATTGAAGGCACACGCCGCATTAAACAAAACTTACCGCACTGTAAAGTGTCGGGCGGGGTGTCAAATGTATCGTTTTCATTTAGGGGTAATAACCCAGTACGTGAAGCTATTCACTCGGTATTTTTATACCACGCCATAAAAGCGGGTATGGATATGGGCATTGTAAATGCAGGGCAACTCGCCGTTTACGACGACATCCCAGAAGAGCTTCGTAAAGCCGTTGAAGACGTAATACTTAACACAGACCCAGGTGCAGGCGAGCGTTTAGTAGAGCTTGCACCAAAATACTCTGGTATGGCACAAGCCGAGCGAGTAGAAGATTTAGAATGGCGCACATGGCCTGTTGAAAAACGCCTTGAGCACGCGCTTGTAAAAGGCATTACTACCTTTATAGATGAAGATACCGAAGAGTGCCGCGCTGCTGCCGATAAACCTATTCACGTAATTGAAGGGCCGTTAATGGATGGCATGAACGTAGTAGGGGATTTATTTGGCGCAGGTAAAATGTTTTTACCACAAGTGGTTAAATCGGCGCGCGTAATGAAACGAGCCGTAGCCTACTTAGACCCATTTATTGAAGCCGAAAAAGAAGAAGGTTCAACCAATGGTAAAATAGTGATGGCGACCGTAAAAGGCGACGTACACGACATAGGTAAAAACATTGTAGGCGTGGTACTGCAATGTAATAACTATGAAGTTATTGATTTAGGCGTAATGGTACCTGCCGATAAAATACTGCAAACCGCCATCGACGAAAAAGCCGATATTATTGGTTTATCGGGCTTAATTACCCCATCGCTTGACGAAATGGTACACGTAGCAAAAGAAATGAAACGCCGTGGTTTTGAACTGCCGCTACTCATTGGTGGTGCAACTACCTCTAAAGCGCACACCGCAGTAAAAATTGAGCCGCAATATGACAAAGGCGTTGTGTATGTAAATAACGCAAGCCGTGCAGTTGGTGTGGTTTCAAACTTACTATCAAAAGACATTAAACCTGACTTTTTAGCTAAAACTAAAGCTGAATATGTAAAAGTACGCGAGCAACAAGCGCGTAAAAAACCACGCTCTAAGCCTGTTACAATCCAGCGCGCACGCGATAACGCAGCAAAGCTTGATTGGGATAACTACACACCACCAGTGCCTAAAAAGCTGGGCGTGACCGAGTTTAAAAATGTACCAATTGCTACTTTGCGTAAATACATAGATTGGACGCCATACTTTATGACGTGGTCAATTGCCGGTAAATACCCGCGCATAATGGACGATGAAGTAGTAGGCGAGCAAGCGCAAAGCTTATTTAAAGACGCTAACGATATGTTAGACGACCTTGAAAAAGCAGGCAGTTTGCAACCACTTGGTGTAATTGGTTTATTCCCGGCTAACCGCGTGGGTGATGACATAGAAATATACACCGACGAAACACGCAAAGAAGTATTAACTACTTCATGCCATTTACGCCAGCAAACCGAAAAAACCGACTTTGCTAATTATTGCCTAGCCGACTACATAGCACCAAAAGGCACGCCTGATTACTTTGGCGCGTTTGCAGTAACGGGCGGCCTAGAAGAGGACGACTTAGCAAATGCGTTTGACGCACAGCAAGACGATTACAACAAAATAATGGTTAAAGCGGTTGCCGACAGGCTCGCCGAAGCGTTTGCAGAATACCTACACGAAAAAGTACGTAAAGAGTATTGGGGTTTTGCACCAGACGAAAACCTAGCAAACGATGAGCTAATACGCGAAAACTACCAAGGTATTCGTCCAGCGCCAGGTTACCCTGCGTGCCCAGAGCACACCGAGAAAAAGAAAATTTGGCAGTTGCTCGACACCGAAAAACGCATTGGCATGCAGCTAACCAGCTCGTACGCCATGTGGCCAGGTGCTGCTGTTTCGGGTTGGTACTTTTCACACCCTGAGGCTAAATACTACGCCGTAGCAGCTGTGCAAAAGGATCAGGTAGAAGACTACGCTAAACGAACCAATATGACGCTAGCAGAAGCTGAAAGATGGCTATCGCCTAATTTGGGGTATGAGCCAGAGTAAAAGAGCAGCGGTTAGTTTTTAGTTGTCAGCTATCAGTAAAAGAAAAACGAGCCAAAATAGGCTCGTTTTTCTATTGTAGGAACTTAGTAGTTTACAAATAGTTTGTTTAGTGAAATATTAATCGATGTATAAACTCCCGTGCTAGGCGGAACTAACCACAATAATTACAATGGTTAAGCTATCAGTCTTTTTTAAAAAAGGATTTACATGAAGAAAAAAACTTCAAACTTAGTTGTTATATTTTTATCTGCATTCATTACATCGTTTGTTAGTCGCTATTTAACTGACTCAATAATAAACCTAAAAGATCTACCTTTTTATTTAGAGTTTTTTCTTTTCCTAGCTATTTATTTGGTAATTTATTTCCCACTAAATTGTGTATTCGAAAAATTCGTTGTTAAGTCAACACCTCATAGTTAGAAAAACAGCAAGGCAGAATAAAATATAATGAGTCAGGGGGGCGCTATACAAGACTTTACAGGTATTTTAGCTTATTGTTTTGTCGTATAGCTGTGTAGCAATTGGCTTGCTCTTAAACACTTTAAACAAGGCAATTTTATGAAAACGATTGGTATGCTCGGTGGTATGAGTTGGGAGTCAACAGCCAGCTATTACAAGGCTTTAAACGAAGGCGTTAAACACTCATTGGGCGGGCTGCATAGTGCCAAAATTTGTATGGTGAGTATTGATTTTGCCGAAATTGAAACGCTGCAGCATCAAGGTGATTGGCAACAAACAGCTAAGTTACTTACCGAGGCGGCTAAATCGGTAGAGGCTGGTGGGGCTGATTTTTTACTTATTTGCACAAACACCATGCACAAAGTGGCTGACCATATCGCCAGTAATATTAGTATTCCTATTTTGCATATTGCCGATGCTACCGCAGATCAGTTAAAACACGATAAAATAACGCGAGTAGGGTTGCTGGGCACGCAATTTACAATGGAGCAAAACTTTTACAAAGGGCGGTTAACCAATAAGCATAACATTGAAGTGTTAATACCCGAGCCTAATGAGCGAGAGCGTGTTCACGACATAATTTACAATCAGTTATGCCAAGGTATTATTAATGATGAAGCCCGAGCTGAGTTTATAAATATTATTGAGCGTATGTTTGAAAAAGGCGCACAGGCCATTGTTTTAGGCTGTACTGAAATTGCTTTATTGGTAGAGCCGCAACATACAACCGTGCCACTTTACGATACCACGCAAATTCATGCACAGGCCGCGGTTAAATTAGCACTAACTAAACTTATAAATAAAACCGCCATAGGGCGGTTTTAACGTTTAGCGACTTGCCAAAGCTTATTAAAGCCACTTACCGATAAAAATTTCAATAAATCAATCCTAAGTGGTAGGCTAAAAAAGTAGCAAGTATTCAAACCGTTCTCGCGCAACAAGGCATTCCTTTAAAGCGCTTTGCCAAGGAGTTAAATATGATCACGCTAACCGTTAATGGTAATAAACATGAGTTTACAGGCGATCCGTCAACGCCGGTGCTTTGGTATCTTCGAGATGAATTAAATTTAACTGGGCCTAAATTTGGCTGTGGTATGGCACAGTGCGGTGCGTGTACCGTGCATATTGATGGGGTAGCTCAGCGCTCGTGTGTATTACCTGTAGCGGCTGCAGCAGGGCGTTCAATTACTACAATTGAAGGGTTAAGCGAGCAGGGCGACCATCCAGTACAACAAGCATGGGTTGAGCATAAAGTACCGCAGTGTGGTTTTTGCCAGTGCGGCCAAATGATGCAAGCTGCAAGCTTATTAGCTGCAAACCCAACCCCAACCGACGATGAAATAGTAAGTAATATGTCGGGAAATATTTGCCGTTGTGGTACATACCCGCGTATTCATAAAGCAATTAAATCAGCTGCTAAAACAATGGCGAGTGTTCAATATTTTGACCCAAATGAACAAGGGGAAGAAGTATGAACCAAGATAACAAATACTTTGATTTAAACCGCCGTAAGTTTTTAAAAACTAGCGCAATAGGTGCATTGGTACTTGGTACTTATTTTGTAGGCAGTGCGCCAAGAGCGCTTGCGGGTGTGTTAGAGCAGCCATCTGAGCAAGCAAAGCGCGCAAACTTATTTATTGCACTGCGCCCAGACGGCATGGTTGAAATAACCTGCCATCGCTCTGAAATGGGTCAGCAAATTCGCACCGCGATTGCACAAATAGTTGCCGATGAAATGGAAGCCGCGTGGGATAAGGTTATTGTTATTCAGGGTAAGGGCGACCCTAAATACGGCGATCAAAATACCGATGGCTCGCGCAGTATTCGCTACAACATGCAGCGCCTGCGTGAAATGGGCGCAAGTGTACGTTACATGATGCAGCATGCTGCCGCTAAGTATTGGAACGTTGACCCGCAGACCTGTACTGCTAATCAACACGTTGTTACACACAGCTCAGGTAAATCGCTTACTTATAAAGATTTAATCGACTTAGCGCTTACAATAACGCCACCAGAAGCTGACAAACTAACACTTAAAACACGCAAAGAATGGCGCTACATTAATACTGGCATGGCGCACATAGATTTAGCCGATTTAGTAACAGGTAAAGCAATATTTGCAGCCGATGTACGCGAACCAAAAGCGCTGGTGGCTATAATTGAACGTCCGCCAGTGGTAGGCGGTGTTGTTAAGTCGTTTGATGCCAGTGCTACAAAAGCGATAAACGGCGTTGTAGATGTTATTGAAATACCTGCACCAAAAGGCGCGCCGCAGTTTCAGCCAAAAGGCGGTATTGCAATTATAGCTAAAAACACATGGGCTGCATGGCAAGGGCGTAAAGCATTAAAAGTCGTGTGGGATGATGGCAAAAATGGCGATTACAATTCAGAAGAATTTAAAAAGTCATTATTACAAACAGTACAAACTCCACAGGCAAACATACGTGATAAAGGCGATGCCATGGGCGTGTTGGCTAAATCGAGCAATAAACTCGTAGCTGATTATTACGCACCGCATCTTGCTCAAGCACCGATGGAGCCGCCGTGTGCAACAGCTATGTACAACAAAGACAGTGTTGATATATGGGCTGCTACGCAAAATCCACAAGCCGATATGAAAACAGTGGCTGCCATGCTTGGCATGGATGAGAGCAAAATTAATGTTCACGTTACCATGTTAGGAGGCGGCTTTGGGCGTAAGTCAAAACCTGACTTTTCAGCAGAAGCAGCTTACCTTTCAATGAAAGTAGGCAAACCTATTCGTGTGCAATGGACGCGTGAAGATGACATACAACATGGTTTTTACCATGCTGTTTCGGCTCAGCATATTGAAGCATCGCTAGATAAAAATGGCGCTATAGAATCTTATTTACACCGCACCGCGTTTTCACCAATTACGTCTACCTTTTCAGAAGGGGCGACTACGCCAGGAAGCTTTGAACTACGCTTAGGGTTTACCGATAACCCAATTAACACACCTAACATGAAGTTAGAAAACGGTGATGCGCAAGCCAAAGCACGAATTGGTTGGATGCGCTCTGTATCAAATATTTTTCATGCCTTTGCTATTCAGTCATTTATTGGCGAAGCGGCGCACAAAGCCGGTCGCGACCAAAAAGACTATTTACTAGACACCATAGGTCCGAGTCGCATTGTTGATGTAACTGAGCAAAATGCCACATACGATAATTACGGTGGCGATAAAGAGGTTTACCCTTTAGATATTGGCAGACTGCGCCATGTTATTGAAAAAGTTGCTGACATGAGTAAATGGGGGCGAGAACTTCCTAAAGGGCGAGGTTTAGGCATAGCAGCACACAGAAGCTTTTTAACTTACGTAGCTACGGTAGTTGAAGTAGAAGTGTCGGATGCTGGCGATTTAAACGTAATTAAATCGTGGGTTGCCATTGATGCGGGTACGGTTGTAAACACCGACACCGTTAAAAACCAAACCCAAGGTGGCTCTATTTATGGGATTACAACTGCAATCAGCGATGGTATTACCTTTGATAAAGGCCGCGTGCAGCAAAGTAACTTTCATGATTATCGCGTACCGCGTATGAGCGACTCACCTCTTGAAGTTGAAGTTGAAATTGTACAAAGCGATGCACCACCAGCAGGGGTAGGCGAGCCATCTACACCAGTTTATGCGCCAGCATTATGTAATGCTATTTTTGCAGCGTGTGGAAAGCGTATTAGGCAGTTACCAATAGGTGACCAGCTAAAAGCGTAACTAAATAACCTACAGCTTAAACAAAAAAACCGCCAAAATGGCGGTTTTTTTAGAAGTTAGCGATTAGTGAGTTTTTTCAAACTCATCAACTTCACGCTCTGCTTCTTCTTTAGATTTACCATACTGCTGCTGGATTTTACCCACTAGCTCTGTACGGCTACCTTCAATTTTATCTAAATCGTCGTCAGTAAGATCGCCCCATTTTTGCTGAGCCTTACCTTTAAGTTCGTTCCAATTACCTTTCATACGATCGCTGTTCATAAGTTTCTCCTTACTTAGATTTAATTAACGTTCAGTATAAAAGGAGCAAGGCGTGTACCAATAAGTTAAATTTTTATTTTTCATTTATAATCATGGTGTTATGTTTTTATTGGGGCAGTAATAATTAATTTTTTGAGCACATCCTTAAAAAATGTACAGAGCGGTCTGTAATTATTTCTGATTATGTAACCCTTAATTAAATCCTTTATAACCACATAGCTTTAGCGGCGCGTTTATTTTTGGTTTTTGTTACAATGCACACAAAGCAATTTTTGGTAAATAGCTGTGCTGCCGGTTCAAGACATATATCAACAACTCGTTACTACATTACAAAGTAATCCTATTACGTTATTACAAGCACCGCCTGGTGCGGGTAAATCTACGTGGTTGCCGCTACAACTAATGCGTGACGGGCATTTTAAACGTATTGTAATGCTAGAGCCTCGCCGTTTAGCTGCACGTAATATTGCAAGTTACTTAGCAAAGTGCCAAAACGAGAGTGTTGGGCAAAGTGTGGGTTTGCGGATTAGGGGCGAGAGTAAAGCAAGCGCTAATACGCGCCTCGAAATAGTCACCGAAGGCATGTTAACGCGCATGTTGCAAAACGACCCCGAATTAAGCGATATTGATTTACTGATATTTGATGAATTTCATGAGCGTTCAATTGCAGCCGATACCTCACTTGCCTTTGCGCTCGAGACCCAAAGTGCGCTGCGTGAAGATTTAACCATTATGCTTATGTCGGCAACGCTAGATACAGAGCGCTATACAGCGTTTTTTGACTGCCCTGTAATTCAATCAAGCGGTCGCAGCTACCCAATAGACGAAATATACATACCCATAAAAGATGAAAGCCGCTGGCTTGATGCAATTCCTAACATAATAAAACAAGCACTTAATGAGCAAACAGGTAGCGTATTGGTGTTTTTACCTGGGCAGTTTGAGATACTACGCGTGCAACAAGCACTGAGCGATTTACCAAGTAACTGCCAAGTTGCAACGCTATTTGGCGAGCAAGATAAAGCTAATCAGCAAGCTGCTATTGCTCCCACACCAAACGGCATGCGCAAAGTAGTGCTAACCACCAATGTAGCCGAAACCAGTTTAACTATTGAAGGCATACGCATTGTAATTGACAGCGGCAAGCGCCGTGCAGCGACCTTTAATTTAAAAACAGGGGTTACAGAGCTCACAACACAAAGCATATCGCGCTCGTCTGCTGTGCAGCGTGCAGGGCGTGCAGGACGAATAGAGCCGGGTATTGTTTATCGAATTGGCTCAAAGCAAACCTTTGAGCGACGTAATAGCCACGACAATCCCGAAATACTCACGTCAGACATAAGCCAGCTTATGCTTGAGGCAAAGCAGTGGGGAGCCAGTATTGATGAGCTAACCTGGCTCGATAAGCCCACTGAGCAACAATGTGAGCAAGCAAGTAACCTGCTTAACATGCTAGAAGCTATTGATAGCAAGGGTAAGCTCACACCGCTTGGCAGTAAAATGTTAGGTTTTGGTGCTGATATTCGTTTGGCGCATATGCTATTAAAAGCACAAATACTTGATGAACAACTCCCTGGTATTTTTAGGCTCGCTATTTATTTAGTGGCATTACTTGAGAGCCGAGTAAATAGTGCAAACGAGTTGAGCTTAGCGCTGCATAGCCAGCAGCAACGTCCGCATCCGGTATTTAAACAACAGTTAAAATATTGGCAAAGCCGCTTAAAAGTAAAAGACGAAAACAGCGAATTAAATACGCATTATATAAGTTTGCTGGTGGCATTGGCATACCCCGATCGCATCGCTAAAAAACGTGGTAATGGTTATTTACTTGCCAATGGTGCTGGTGCTGAGTTAAATGCCGATTACTGGCACAACGACGATTACTTAGCTATAGCAACCATGGGCGGGCACAAAGGTGGGCGTATATTTGCAGCCACCGCGCTTAACCCATTTGAGTTACAAGAATTTTTACCGCATTTATTTAGTGAACTTACTCGTTGTGAGTTTGATGAAAAATCAGCGCGCTTTATTCACCAAGATGAAGTAAAGCTCGGGGCTATAACGCTCAGCAGCCAGCCTAGTAAACAAAAACTAGATAAGAGCGAGCGTGCTAAAGCGTGGCTTAGCTTATTTACTAAACACGGTTTTGCTTTATTTAACGAGCAACCTGATGCGCAACAATTGCTGATACGTATGAGCCTAGCAAGTAATTTAATGCCCGATAAATTCCCGCAAATAAACGAGCAACAACTTATTCAAAATGCAGCGCAGTGGCTAGGCGTGTTTTTAGAAGATATTAAAACGCTCACGCAGCTTAAAAAGTTTAACTACTTTGAAGCATTACAAAACTGCTTTGATTGGCAACAACAAACCACGTTAAAAGCTTTGTTACCTTTGCGCTTAACGGTGCCCAGTGGCTCAAATATAAAGATAGAATACCAACTTGATGGCCCCGCAAAGCTAAGCGTGCGTATGCAAGAAGTTTATGGCTTGACCAGTACGCCTATGCTTGCCAATGGTAAATTGCCATTGCTTATGGAGCTGCTATCGCCAGGTAAACGTTCATTGCAACTTACTCAAGATTTAGCCCACTTTTGGGCTAGCAGTTACCGCGATGTGCAAAAGGAAATGAAAGGCCGCTACCCTAAACATTTTTGGCCAGACGACCCAGCCAACAGCGTTGCAACAAATAGAGTAAAGAGCAAAATGTAATTTGCCGTATTTTATAACTTTATTTACTTTAAATAGTGTGTTTTTATATTAAAAACAATAAGGAATGTTAAAAATGAAAATTATATTTGCTGCTTTACTTTTACTCGCATCGGGTGTCAGTGCTAACAATTACCAAGAAGAAGTTGATAAATTTTTTGAATTGTACTCTGGTGAAAAAACAAGCGATGCTGTTGATTCCATTTACGCAAGTAATAAATATGTATCGTCGATACCTGACCAGGTAAAACAGATAAAAACACAGCTATCCTCACTTGATGATCTTGTTGGTGAAATTAATTTCATTAATAAGGTTTCTGATTATAAAGTTGGGGAGCTTTTTGTTCATGTAACCTACCTAGTAACCTACGATAGGCAGCCTATTCGTTTTGAATTTCAATTTTTTAAAGTGAAAGAAGGTTGGAGAATTTATTCAATGTCTTTTGATGACAATATCGATGAAGATATAAAAGAGCTTGCAAGAAAAGCTGCGCTAAAAAATTAATGTATTAATAAATTTAGTCGTTTTAGTAAAAATACTTTTTTAGAAAGAATCGTTATGAAGTGCAAGCTAAGCTTTCTATTAATTATATTTCTTAGCCTTTTAGCCCGTGCCGATGATATTGGCAATCAGCATATTCCGTATCAATCGGATGACTCACGTACTCCTGATGGCAAAGAGCAGATGCGCAAAGGTATGAGTTTTTACTTAGGTGCGCACACGTTGTTTGAAAGCACACTGCTTAATACATTTGTGTTTAACAATACAGGCTTTGCTATTCGTTATAAGAGTCATGCAAAGGGCATTCACCCGCAAAGTAAGCAGCCAATAGAATACACCTCCACAATGATGGAAGTGATTGAAGTTGAAAATGGTAAAGTGGCGATGATCCGCAAGTACCACGAATAACAAATAAGGATATATATGAAACATTTACTTATCGCACTATCAATATTAATGCTTAGTGCATGCGCTAGTACAAAAAGTGATTTTAGATTTGATGGTTCTACACCTGAGTCAACTCAGGCCGGAGTTAATAAAGTTTTAAAGACATTAAAATCTCAAGATGTAATGCGCTTTATAGGCGCCTTAATTGCAATTCAATTTTCTGATGTGCAAAGCGCAGAAGATGTTTTAGGCGACCCAACCATGATGAATGAAATGAATTATTTTATTATTGGTAAAAAAATTGATGGCTTAAATTATTATGAAGTACTGGATCTTGCGAGTTCATCTTCATCGAAAGTGGAAGTTTCGGTAGCGAAATAGTTTCAGCTTTTTTTCTATCTAAAAATATAATTTTACGCCATTGAAGCACTGTATCAATGGCGCTTTTTATACAGTAAGGCTATTTATACATAGCTATTTTTTATGGTAGTTAATTTTTGTAAAGCACCCTATACAGCTAAATGCAGAGTATCGGCATGATCTTGGCTTTTATTATAAGAATAGGCGCTACTTTTATGTTACTGCCTGCTAAACCTCTTTCCCGCCATGGCTCTGTGCAAGGTCATCAAGTTCGGCGCAAGTGTAATCAAAACCACTTTCGTCGTATTCGTATGTCACTTTTACACTATCGCCGCCATTAAAAAGTCGTGTTTTTACATCGTTAACCGGCCAGTCTTTGAGCTCGTGTAAAAATCGGTTAGCAACTTGTGAAGATTCAAAACAATAGCGAATTTCTGTTTTCATAAATAATAAAGCTCTGGCTGTTTACCCCAGCTGCTAGCGCATTATTAATGGGGCGTTCATGATTCGGTTACAAAAAATAAAGAGTTAAATTGTAAATTTTGTGTTTCAATAAATGCATTAAACTCGGTACACACTAACGTACTTTAATTAACAAATGATGACGACTTTACATGCATTATAAATTTGCTCTTATCGCAAGCTCGGTTTTTATACTAAGCGCTTGCGGTGGTTCAGGCTCCGATGATACGCCAACCGTTAACGGAAATAAAATCCCCATTTTGTCAGTCGCTGATATTCCTAGTGAATTAAGTAAAGGCCAAACAATTGAGCTAACAGCAACAGCCAGTGATAAAGACGGCACTATTACATCTGTTGTGTGGCAACAAACGCAAGGGCCTGAACTAATTAGTGGACCTTTAGAGGCAACAACTACTTCAGTAACACTGCTAAATGCGCAAAGTTATAAGCCTGTTGATTATGCTTTTTCGGTAACAGCAACCGATAACGAAGGGGCAAGCAGTGTAAAAACGCTAAGCTTTACTGCACGTAATAATATGGATGACATTAGCGCCGCACGGTTACTACACCAAGCAACAATGGGACCTAAGCTTAGTGAAATACAAAACGCACAAGGTTTAAGCGAGCAGCAATGGCTTGATAAACAAATAGCGCTACCTATTAATTATCACCGTGATTATTTAGTAAAGTTAAATGACGATGATGACTTTAAATACATAAGCCGCATAGACGCATGGTGGAAGGCAGTAATGCAAAGTGACGATCAACTTCGTCAACGTGTTGCATTTGCGTTAAGTGAAATATTAGTAGTGTCGGATGAAAACAGTGCCTTAAGAGGCCAACCTGAGGGCATGATCACTTATTACGATTTGCTACTAAAGCATGCCTTTGGTAATTATCGTGACTTACTCGAAGATGTCACGCTTTCGCCTATTATGGGAACTTACTTAAGCCATTTGGGTAACGAAAAAGCAGACGATGCACTTAATATTCGCCCAGATGAAAATTACGCACGTGAAGTAATGCAGTTATTTACTATTGGCCTTGAAGAGCTAAACCTAGATGGCAGCGCCAAGCTTGATGCACAAGGTAATACTATTGCTACTTACGGACAGGTCGAAATAGAGGGTTTTGCACGCGTATTTACTGGTTGGACGTTTGCCGATAGTGAAACATTTAAGCGTAAAAGTCGTGACTATATTAAACCAATGGAAGCATTTGACGAGTACCATTCTAGTAAACAAAAAACCTTACTAAATGGCGAGGTTATACCACAAGGTTATACAGCAGAAGAGTCATTGCAAATAGCGCTCGATAATTTATTTAACCATCAAAATGTTGCGCCATTTATTACTAAGCAACTTATTCAGCGATTAATTACGTCAAATCCAACCCCCCAATACGTTGAACGAGTAGCTAATGTGTTTGTTGATAATGGCGCCGGTGTACGCGGCGATTTAGCGGCTGTAGTAAAGGCTATATATTTAGATGATGAAGCACGGCATTTTGGCTCAGTGCTTAACTATCAAGGTAAAATTAAAGAGCCTATCTTAAAAACCGTACAGTTTTGGCGAAATCTCGATGCTAAATCTTTGGCTGGTTACTATAAAACATGGAATTTAATAAATAACTATGGGCAAGGGCCCATGCAGTCGGCTTCGGTATTTAACTTTTTTAGGCCTGATTATCAAACCGCAGCTTTGCGAAATGAAGGTATTGTTGCGCCAGAGTTACAAATAGCAAACGATGCAACACTGATTGGCACCATGAATGCGCTTTACGCAAGTTTAGTGTGGAGTACCGCTGAAGCACACAGTGATCTAAATTCAAATGGTATTTATGTTTATATTCAAGACGACATGAATGTTTTAGAGAAAAACGGTGTTAGCGCGCTATTAACTCAGTACAACACGTTATATTTTGCAGGCGCAATGAGCAGTGACACACGCCAAGCATTACTTGATTTAGATGCCTACTTTAATGAAGATCAATACCGTGAACGGGTTTCGTATTTATTATATATGATTGCTATTTCACCTGAATTTAACGTGCAGTATTAGGAACGCATAATGAGCATTAATAGAAGAGAGTTTTTGTCGTTATGTGTAAAAGGAAGCGTATCGGCTGCCGCGTTAACGAGCCTGCAATTACAAGCATTAACTGGAGCGACTAATGCTGTTGAGCTAGGTGATTACAAAGCATTAGTGTGTGTGTATTTATACGGAGGGAATGATTCGTTAAATATGCTCGTTCCGCTTGAAGGCGAGCAACGTAGTGTTTACGAGCAAAGTAGGCAGAACCTAGCGGTAGAGAGCCCACTTGAGCTAAGCATTAAAAGCCAGTTTGCAGGTGGCGTAGGTATTCATCCTTCACTTGAACCGATACAAAATGTGTTTGAATCTCAAAATTTAGCATTTATAGGCGGGGTAGGTACTTTACTCGCTCCCACAACATTGAATGACTATAAAAATAAAACAATAGGTTTGCCTAAGCATTTGTTTTCGCATAACGATCAGCAAGCTGCGTGGATGTATGGTCGAGAAAAACAATCACTTAATAGTGGGTGGGGCGCACGACTTTTAGAGCGTTTAGAGTTACAAGATGAGTTTGCAGCTAATGTATCACTCGACGGTACTAATTTATGGCAAACGGGAAGTGCTAGCAATGCATTTGCGCTTAACAAAAGCGGCATTAGTAGTATTAACGCGTTTGGAGGGTATCAACCTCGTAGCGAGCACGTAACCGCTATTATGAACCGCTTACTAGGCAATACGAGCCATCCGTTAAGTACAGCTTATGCCAATGGCTTAACAAGTGCGATAAATAACACTCAAGCAATGAACAGCGCGTTAGAAAGCGCGCCTGCACTTATTACCCCATTTAGCGATAATAGCCTTAGTGAGCAATTTGCCGCAGTCGCTAAAACAATTAGCGTACAGGCAAAGTTGAGTACTCAACGCCAAGTGTTTTTTGTTTCTATGGGGGGGTATGATACCCACGACAACCAATTAACAACGCACCCTGCTTTATTAAATACGTTAGCTCAAGGGTTAAGTGAATTTGATAGTGCGATGAAAGAGCTTGATATGGCTGATAAAGTGACTACGTTTACTATGTCTGATTTTGGTCGCACGTTGACCTCAAATGGCGATGGCACTGACCATGGTTGGGCAGGGAACCAAATAGTAATGGGCGGCGCAGTAAAAGGCGGCAATATATATGGCGAGCTATTAACTCAACATTTGGATGGCGCACAAGATACCGGTGGCGGGCGTTTAATTCCAAGTGTTGCTAATGAGCAGTACTTTGCCACATTGGCTCAGTGGTTTGGTGTGCCAAGCTCTGAGCTTGTTGATATTTTTCCAAACTTGAGTAACTTTGATCACACAACATTGGACTTTTTTGTGTAATTAGTCGCTAATAGTAATCTAAAAGCGCTTGTTAGTAGTATAAGCTACTGTTTAATAGTGCTTAATTGTTTTAATAATAAAAAATCACACAATATAGGAATCATAAAATGAAAGTTTTAGTGAGCTTAGTTAGTCTAATCGCCTTTTTACTCGTCATACTGCCGGGGCCTTTGTATAAATTTGGTATTGTAGAGCTAGGAACTGCGTTTGCTGGTTTTAAATTTGGTGTTTACGCTGGTGGCGCTGCATTGGTGCTACTTATAGTACAAGCGTTATTTATGCGTAAAACGTTAACGCTAAGCAGTGGTGTTATTGCGCTTGTGTTTTCGGTTGTGGCTATTGCTATGCCACTTAACATGATGAACAAAGCTAAAAGCGTACCGGCAATTCATGATATTTCAACAGATTTAGTTAACCCACCAAGATTTGTAGCAATTGCGCCACTGCGTGTTGAAGCACCAAATCCAGTAGAGTACGCAGGTGAAGAAACGGCAGTACAGCAACGCAAAGCATACCCTGAACTGGCAACGTTAAGCTTTGCACAATCTAAAGCCGATTTGATGGCAGCAAGCGAACAAGCAGTTAAAAATCTTGGTTTTGCAGTGGTAAGTGCAAACACGGCTACAGGTATTGTAGAAGCTACTGATACAACCACATGGTTTGGTTTTAAAGACGATGTGGTAATTCGTATTAAAGATGAAGGCAGCCAGCGTTTTGTTGATATTCGTAGTAAATCGCGAGTAGGGCGTAGTGATTTAGGAAAAAATGCAGAGCGCATTCATTCAATTATTAATGAACTAAACAGCTTACTTGCAAAATAATTAAATTTAGCGCCCTAGTACTAACGATTGAGCCCAAACACTGTTTGGGCTTTTTTGTGCCTATTTTATATTGTCAGGTTCTATTCACGGGCTATGGACTATGCTGTTGATGATTTAAATTTTTAACCACTATGGAGTTATTATGAAAACAGTAGGATATGCAGCAAAAAGCCAAGGTTCTGAATTGACAGAGTTTTCTTTTGAGCGCCGCGATTTGCGAAATAACGATGTAGAAATTGAAATTTTATACTGTGGTGTGTGCCATTCAGATTTACACGCCGTACGAAATGATTGGGGTGGCAGTGACTACCCGCTAGTACCTGGGCACGAAATTGTTGGTAAAGTTATGTCGGTAGGTAGCGACGTTAAAAAATATAAGCAAGGCGACACAGTTGCTGTGGGTTGTATGGTTGATTCGTGCCAAAGTTGCGATCAATGTGATAACGACGAAGAGCAATTTTGCCGCGAAGGCATGGTTGGTACGTACGCAGGCAAAGACCGCGTTAGTGGTGAAATGACCCAAGGTGGATATTCTAAGCATGTTGTTGTACGCGAAGAATTTGTACTTTCTGTACCAGAAAATTTAGACCTTTCACGCGTTGCACCGCTACTTTGTGCAGGTATTACTACGTATTCGCCACTTCATAAGTGGGGAGTACAAAAAGGTAGCCGTGTTGGTGTTGTTGGTCTAGGTGGGCTTGGTCACATGGCCGTTAAAAATGCAGTTGCAATGGGCGCAAGCGTTACGGTAATTGGCCGTAGTGAGTCTAAAAAAGATGATGCGGTTAAATTAGGCGCTCAGCACTATTTAGTGTCATCTAATGATGACGAAATGAAAGACTCGCAATCTGCCTTTGACGTCATTATAGATACAGTCCCTGTAAAACATGATTTATCTATTTACACACCGCTACTTGATGTAGATGGTACATTAGTTATTGTTGGCCAAGTTGGTCCGGTAGATGAGCTAAGCACGGTGCCATTATTAATGGGTCGCCGTCGTATTGCAGGTTCACTTATTGGTGGTATTGCAGAAACACAACAAATGCTCGACTTTTGTGGTGAAAACAACGTGCTACCTGAGTGCGAAATGATCAACATTGACGAAATTAACACGGCATACGAGCGTATGGAAAAATCTGACGTACGATACCGCTTTGTTATTGATATGGCATCGTTAAACGCTTAATTTACTAGGTAAATTAAAAATAAAAGAGCCGCTAATTAGCGGCTCTTTTTGTATTTTAAATTAACTCGAACTCAGTTAATTAGTAGCTTGCGCTGTTGGTTGCTGTTTGTTTAGTTGTAAGTAACTTAATAGCCACATACCCAAACCACCTAAAAACAATGCAGCTGCTACGTAACCTGTTTGATTAGGTGCAGCACCTTGCGCTATTGCAATTCCGCCGACCCAAGGGCCTATAGCATTGGCAGTATTAAATGCGCACTGTACTAAGGCACCAATCATAGCGTGGCCTTCGGGTGCAACGTCCATTAAAAGCGTTTGAATCAGCGTAGCTAAGCCCACACTGCAACCAATAAAGAAGATCACCGCGTAAAGAGCCCAAATATTATGGCTTGCCGTTACATAAGCGAAGGCAAATACAATGGTACATACAAGCGCAAGGCCAGTCGTTTTAATTGCTGATTTATCGGCAGCTTTACCCAGTACATAGTTACCGAGCGTACAACCAATACCAAACATTACCATTGCGATAGAAATAGTATATGGGGCTGTTTTTGTTACCACTAATATGGTGTCGGCAATGTAAGTATAAATACAAAACACCCCGCCAAAGCCAATAATTACAATACCCAAAATAGACCAAACCAGTTTGTTTTTAAGGACGCCAAACTCGTTTAGTAAGTTAGAAGGCTTAGCGTTATCAATATTAGGCACCACTTTATAAACAAAAATAAAAGCAATAAATGCAAGCACTGCAGCGCCGGCTAAACAATACCGCCAACTAAGGTTTTGACCCACAAGTGTTACAACAGGCACACCAACAATAGTAGCCACAGTTAAACCCATAAACACCTTTGACATAAAGCTAGCACGTTTACCTTTAGGGGCAATATCAGATGCTAATAAAATAGCCGCGCCAAAATATGCACCATGAGGTAAGCCACTTAAAAATCTAAATATAACCAACTGCTCAAGCGAGGTTGCCATTGCACTGAGCCCATTTGAGACAAACATTAAGCTTATAAAAATGAGCAATGCTTTGCGCTTTCTCATATTAGCAGTTGTTAGCATTAAAATAGGCGCCCCCACTACAACACCAATGGCATAAGCACTAATTGCATAACCACTTTGTGATGGCGTTGAGCCAAATGTTTCGCTAATTAATGGCAGCATAGGCATCATCGAAAATTCAGATAATCCTAAAATAAATGTGCCAAGCGCTAATACGAGTAAAATAGCAGTTCTGTTAAGTTGACTAGATGCCGACGTTACATCTGATGTCATAGATGATCCCTTAGGTTTAATTTAAAAATGAAACTGCACAATAAATTCTGAATAGAAAATATTATATGTATGCTTAAATTTTGGTGTGAGAGGGTAGTCTGTGAGAGCGTTATTTTAAGTTAAAAAAAGTACAGAGTCATGCATAAATTAGTGGTTTTGTTAGGTTTTTAAAATGTTAATTAGAAGAAAACACTACTTAATATTTATAAAATAAAAAAACTATTTATAAAGCAGGTGCCTATAAGGTATTAAATATTAGCAGAAAGGCTATTTAAAGCTTATATTTACAGTATAGTTACATATTGATATCACATTGATTTGCTAATGTTTGTCCTAATTTACTCCTTAAGGTTTTTATATGTTTGGTATTTCTAAAAGAAACGCAAAAATTGAAGAAATGGAGCTTCAATTAATTCAAAAGCAGTCTGTATTATCTGCAATTAATAAGCATGTAGCTTATATAGAATTTACACCTGAAGGAATAATATTAGACGCAAACCAATTGTTTTTAAAAACCATTGGTTACAGTAAAGAGAAAATAATAGGTAAGCATCATCGTATGTTTTGCGAAAGTGAGTATGCCAGCTCACACGAATACAGTAAGTTTTGGCAAGAATTAAAGGCTGGTGACTCTAAAGCAGGAGCGTTTCTAAGATATAAAGCGAATGGCGATAAACTTTGGCTTGAAGCAACTTACTTCCCGGTAGAAGAGCGCGGCGTAGTTACCAAAGTTATTAAAATAGCCTCTGATATTACAAATAGTTACATACAAAGAAAAGCGCAAGAAGCTATTGCAAATGCACTCGACAAAGCTTTAGCCACCATAGAGTTTACCCCAGAGGGTAATATTTTAAGCGCAAATCAAAACTTTTTAACGACAATCGGATATAGCTTAAAAGATATCGTAGGTAAGCATCATAAAATGTTTTGTACGGAAGTATTTTATGAGAAAAATCCACTTTTTTGGAGTGAGTTAGCGCAGGGGCAATTTAAGTCAGGGAAGTTTAAACGTATTGCCGCCGATGGTTCAGAAATTTGGTTAGAAGCAACTTATAACCCAATTTTAGATAGCAAAGGTAATGTAATTAAAATAATTAAGTTTGCGTCGAATATCACTGCTCGTATTAAAAATAATAGTGCTGTAACTGAAGCTGCTGCAATAGCATATGAATCGGCGGTATCTACTGCGCAAACTGCTAAAAAAGGCTCTGAAATATTACAAAGCTCTGTCTCAAACTCCGACGCGATTGTAAGCCAAGTACTTAAATCGGTAGATTTAATTAAAAACCTTAATGAACAATCCGCTGTAATAGGTTCCATTGTTTCTACAATTAGCAGTATTGCCGATCAAACTAATTTACTGGCACTTAATGCCGCAATTGAAGCAGCGCGTGCTGGTGACTATGGCCGAGGTTTTGCCGTAGTAGCTGATGAAGTAAGGCAGCTGGCAGCTAGTACGAGTAGTTCAACTAATGAAATAGCAACGGTTGTTAAAAATAACCAAGAGTTAACCAACGATATATCAAAGCAAATAACGTCAGTTTCAGACTCTTCAGAGCAAGGGCGAGAGCTTATTGCTAATGTGTCAGAAGTTATTAAAGAGATTGAGCGCGGAGCTGATATAGTTTCTCAAACTGTAGCAAAGTTAAATACTTAATTTATTATATGACCTTTTAGATTAAACACACCTAACAACATTCTAAATTGATAAAGTGCGACAATATGTCGCGCTTTTGCTTTTGCAGTTCACACTATAATTACGCTAATTATTACAGTGGCATAAATTAAAAATGGTTTATAAAAGCAAAACTCAAAAAATTTACTTACTTACCCCTGTCGCACTTTTTATTAGTGGTGTCTTATCACCTTTTGCATTTGCTGACGATACGTCTTTAGAAGTTATTGAAGTACACGGACATGCTCAAAATAAACATTTAGCACTGGGCTCGTCAGAATCATTATTAAGTGATTTAGGTGTCGATTTTTCAGCAGCGGGCGGCGTATCTAACCTCCCTGTTTTAAATGGTTTAATGGGCGACAGAGTTAAAGTGTTGATTGATGGCGCAGATGTTACCGCTGCATGTGCTAATCATATGAACCCGCCACTTTCGTATATCTCGGCTAATCAAATTACGTCTTACAATGTGGTTGCAGGCGTATCGCCTGTAAGCGCGGGCGGCGATAATATTGCCGGTGTAATAAGCGTTAATTCTATTTCACCACAGTATAGCGATAGCAATGAATTAGGTTGGCACTCAGGTTATGTGTCAGCAAAGTACAGTAGCGTTGATAACGGACGTAAACTTGGCGTGGGTGCACGTTTAGCAAGTGATACGTTTAGCCTTAATTATCAAGGTTCGTTTAGTGACGCAGATAGCTATGAAGACGGTAACGGCGACGTAGTACTTGATACATTGTACCGAGCACAAAATCACAGTTTAACCGCAGCTATACGCGATGATAAACAGCAATTAGTTATAAAGCTAACCCATCAAAAAATCCCGTATCAGGGATTTGCAAATCAGTATATGGATATGACCGATAACACCAGTTACGGTGCAATAGCTCAATACAAGCGCTCCTTTGAAAATAGCGAGCTTGAAGGGCAAGTTAACTGGCATAGCGTAAAGCACGAAATGGGTTTTTTCAGTGAAGAAAAAACAGGCATGATGCCAATGAAAACTGATGCACAAGATATAAGTACGCAGCTAAAATGGCGTATTGCGCTTGATAAAAATAGCAGTATTTTACTCGGCCAAGAATATTACAATTACAGCATTGATGATTGGTGGCCAGGTATTGAAGGCTCAATCATGATGGGACCAGACGATTACGTAAATATAAACAACGGTAAACGAGAGCGGATAGCGGCATTTGCAGAATTTGAGAGCCAAGTAAATACAAAGTTATGGTTAAACGCAGGCGTACGCATTGAAAGTATTAATACCCACGTTGGAGAGGTTCAATCATACAACGATGGTATGAGTATGATGGATATGAGCGATATGAGTAGTATGCAAAGTATGTCCATGAGCGATACATCTATAGATAATACCATTGCTGCTGAGAACTTTAATGCTGGCGACGGAGATAAAACCGACACCATAGTTGATGCTAACTTATTAATTAACTACCAAATAACAAATTATGATGAGCTGCAATTTGGTCTTGCCCGTAAAAACCGAGCGCCTAATTTATACGAGCGATACAGTTGGGGTGTAAGTACCATGGCAACCACCATGATTGGTTGGTATGGCGATGGTAATGGTTATATTGGTAACCCTGATTTAGACGTTGAAACTGCGCATACAATAAGTGCTACTTATATTAAATCGGCTAAAGATGACCGTTGGCGATTAAGTACCAATGTGTGGTATACCGATGTGAGCGACTATATTGATGCTGATATTGTAAGAAGCTTCAATAGTTATGACTTGGACAACACGGCGCGTAACATTTTTCAGTTCACTAATGTAGATGCCATTTTGTATGGTGCAAAAATAGATTTAACAGCCAACATTTATGAATCTAAGGATTTAGGTAACTGGCAGTTACGCGCCAATGTTACTAATACGAGAGGCAAGCGCGACGATACTAACCAGCCGCTTTATCAAATTAAACCACTGCAAACCCAGCTAGGTATTAGCCAGCAACTAGGTCGATTTGAAAATGCATTATCTTGGCAGTGGGTAGATACTAAAAGCCGTGTAGATAATAATCGTTTTGAAAACCAAACAGACAGCTACAGCTTGGTTAATTTAAGCTCTAAAGCCACATGGGGTGCATTAACGCTAAGCGCAGAAGTGAGTAATGTGTTTGATGAGTATTACCAACTCCCACTAGGTGGTGTAAGTATTGCGGCACTTAAGCAAGGTAGTAGCAGCGGGTTTGAACAACTTGCAGGGCAGGGGCGTTCATTTAATGTAAGTGTTAGTTACGCGTTTTAATTAACGTCATATTCAAATTTAAAATAAAGCAAAAGCCATAACCACGTTATGGCTTTTTTTGCGCTTTAATAATTAATAACTAATACGTAAGCCGTAAACTTATTTTATGAAATATTTGTACGAAAAAAGCGTTCTATTAAGCACGCTTGTACTAATTTTACAGCGTTATTTTAAGGCAATGCAGTAAAAAGCAGTAACTTGTTCATCACCCAATGATTAGGAAATACAGTGTTTAAGCAATTTAAAAATAAAGTGATGGGTGCGCCAACGGCCATGGCTGGTTTAGCTTTGGGTATTGCCAGTATGGGGTGGGCATGGGAGAACGTTTTTAATTTAAATTATTACGGGCAATTTTTGGGAGCTGTTTTTGCTAGCCTATTAGTTTTACTTTTGGCTGCTAAATTTTTACTACACCCTCATTTATTAAAAGCCGATTTAGCACACCCAGTTGCAGGAAGTGTGATCCCTACATTTGCAATGGCTAATCTTGTTATTTCAAACTCAATTGGGCAATTTAACCCATTGGCTGGTGATATTATGTGGGTTTTAGCTTTTGTGCTGCATCTCACATTTTTGGTGAGCTTTTTATACCAGCGAGTAAAAAAGTTTAATTTTGAAGATATGGCGCCCAGTTGGTTTGTGCCACCAGTGGGGATAATTATTGCAGATATTACTTTTTCGGGAAATCCGACATTAGCGTGGTTAGCTTATAGCGCGTTAGTTATTGGTATATCAACGTACGCTATAATGCTGCCAATTATGTTTTACCGTTTTTTATTAGCATTAAAAAGTGACTACGAAATACAGCCAACACTTGCCATTTTAGCTGCGCCTGCCAGTTTAACATTAGCGGGGTATTTTCATATTGTAGCTAATCCATCACTCTTTATAGTGGGCGCATTATTTATATTAGCGATAATAAAAACACTAATTGTTTATGTGTTATTTATAAAGTTATTACGCAGACCTTTTACGCCTAGCTACGCTGCCTTTACGTTTCCAATGGTTATTGGGGCAACTGCATTATTTAAAATGGCTGATTGGATGCAAAGTATAAACCTCGCAATACCATATGTAGATGCAGTTAATTACTTAGCTACGTTTGAGCTTATAGTTGCCACGGCAGTAGTGTGTTATGTAAGTGGTCGGTACTTTTGCCACTTTAAATTATCAAAACAACAGGTAACGTAAAGTTACTCTTGGATTATCTGTGGCTCATTACTTTCTTGTTCAGCTAGTTTTTCGCGCTCAGCTTTTGATACATAAGACGGTTTGTTGCTTTTATGCAATTTAGCGTTAGTGCGTTTATCTTTCTTTTGAAATTTAGTGACGATTTTTTTACGACGGTTCACAATTAAATACCCTGTTAATTTTAAGTCGCGCATTATACAGTCATCCTCATAAAAGCTGCTATATAAATATTCAGCTTAAGTAATCTGCGCGTTTGGCGTAAAGAGCTATAAGTAAGCGCTTCATAGCGTTATAATTCCCACTCTTAGTTATTAATTAAATGGGAATTGTTTTGAAAAAGTTAGCTTTAGCCAGTATTGCTTTATTTGCGTTTGGTGCTCATGCGCAGTTAAATAAAAATATTGATAGCGTTGCCGATTACGCAGTAAATACCTACCAAAATGCTCAAATACACACTCTTACCAATTTAGTTGCCTTTCCTACGGTTAATAAAGCGAATATAAAAACGCCACAAAACCAAGATTTTATTGGCTTTAAAGCACTTTTAAAAATGAAAGCCGCAGAGCTTGGTTTTGACTACCAAGATTTAGGTTATACCGTACTAATCGGTATGGGCGAGCAAAGCGAAAAAGTAACGGTAGTAACGCATGGCGATGTGCAACCTGCAAATGCTAGCAAATGGAAACAAAGCCCTTTTATTATTGATACATCAGAGCCTGGTAAATTAGTTGGTCGTGGCACTGAGGACGATAAAGGTGCAATAGCAACAGCGCTTTACGCCATGAAAGCAATTAAAGATAAAGGCATAACCCTTAATAACCGTATTGAGCTTATGATTTACCTTGCTGAGGAGTCTGATTGGGGTCCGCTTACTCAATTTATGAAAACGTATGAACAACCAAAATATGCAGTAACGATTGATGCATCATACCCTGTAGTGGTTGCCGAGAAAGGCTGGAGCTTAATTGCACCTACTTTTAATGCAACATCACCACAAACGGGTTTATATGTAAAGGATGTAACTGGCGGTGCGTTTAGAAGCCAAATTCCAGAAGACGCCAGCTTAGTGCTTCACAATGCAGACGCGGCACTTATTAATACATTAAAAGCAAAAGCTAAAACATTAAATAAAGTTGAATTTAACTTTAGTGAAAAAAGTAATGGTTTAGCAATAAGCGTTAAAGGTATGTCGGCGCATTCATCTGAGCCGGAGTCGGGTATAAATGCTATTGCTTATTTAGCTGAGTTATTTAAAGGTGTGAAGCTTGAAAATAACAGTGACGGCGAGCTAATCGACTTTGTGAATCAGTTAATTGGTTTAGACATTCACGGTAAACAATTTGGCGAAATAGCTTACAAGCACGACTTTATGGGCCCAATGACAGTGGCACCAACCGTTATTGAGCGCGATGGTAATGCGCTAACACTTGCTGTAAATGCACGTCGCCCAATGGGTAAAGACGAAGCTGTATTACAAAAGCAAATTGATGATGCACTCGCTAATTGGCAAGCTACTAACAATGTAACACTTGCTAACATAGAAACAATTATTGGCACACCTATGCTACTTGATGGCGCGCCACATGCGCAAAAGCTGCTTGATATTTTCAAGCATTTTACGGGCGACGAAAAAGCTGACTTTGTATCAATAGGTGGTGGCACTAACGCAAAGCTGTTTGATAATGCTGTATCGTTTGGCCCTTCAATGCCGGGTAAGCGCTACACAGGTCATTCAGAGCATGAATTTATGACACTTGAGCAACTTGAACTGAATTTACGTATGTACACAGCAATGATGATAGAGCTTGGTAATATGTAGTTATAGTTGTTTAGTAAAAGCCGCCTTGGTTAACTGAGCAGACCCAGCAAGGCGGCTTTTTTGTGTTTATTAAAACTGGGCTACAAAGCTAAGATTGTATATATCATAGTTATCATTATCAGTGTAATTAGCTGTGAAGTAGTAGCTATCATTAATAAAGTACTTACCTTCAATAACTAAATCAGAGTCGTTTGAGCCAATACCGACTGCAACATGTTTATTGAAGTAATAGTTTGCGAGCACATTAAAAACTGAGTCGTCGCCAACATCTAGATAGTCAACATTTACAGCAAAATAGCTGTCATCATAAAGGTGGGCAAAGTAACGTGATGATAGGTCCCACGACTCTGTTTCATCATCTGTTTCAACAGTAAAACCAATGTAGTCGGTGTCGTTAATTTCATGATTATACTGAGCTTTAAACAAATAAACTGTATCACTATATTCATAATCTAACATACGTACAGATACTTTTAGTGAATCAGCAAATAAGTAACCTAAACCTAGTGAATAGTTGTCGGCATCACCAATATTAGGTAGTTCAAAAGTTGCAAAAGCATTGCCGTAAAAACCTTCTCCAAAAATACCTTTTCCACTGTAACCATCTGAATTAAAATAATTTAAGCCTATATTACTATCTGTATCCAAGTAGCCATAATCATCCCAAACACCAGAGTTTTGCTGCTTCTCAAAGTAATAGTGAGTTGATAGCCCATACACATCATCGCTGTAATAATCAGAATCAATTTTTGCGTAGTTTATAGAGTTAAACCATTGTTTTGATTCTGACTGCTCAGCGTTTACAGACGCTGTGCAGATAAGTGTGAGTAAAGTGAGTGGCATTAAAAAGCGCATAAGTATCCCTTCTTATAATTGAGTAAACTTGTTACTAGAATGGGTATTATATTAATGCAGTTTTATAAGGCAATTAAATGATTGTAATAAAGTGTTTGCATATTGTAGGTTTTCCTAATTAAAAAAGTAGGTTACCTCAGGCAAGTTTTCGAAGCTTGGTTTGGCAAATAAATACCCTTGCATAAGCTCAACACCTGCGTTTTTTAGCCACGTATATTCTTCTACTGTTTCAATTCCTTCAGCCAGTGCGGTAATGTTTAAGTCGCGAAACATATTTAAGCAATGAGTTACTATTAATTGGCGTTTTTTATCGTTGCTTATATCGCGTATTAGCGCCATATCAAGCTTGATAATATCTGTTTGAAAGTCAGCCAGTAGATTTAAACCAGAATAACCTGCACCAAAGTCATCGGTAGCCGTTTTAAATCCGAGAGACTGGTAGTAATCAACAACGCGTTTAATGTGTGCGGTGTCTTCTATTTTTTCTACTTCAGTAAATTCAAACATAATATTTTGAATAGGAAAGTTATACTTTTTTGCAGCTTCGAGTGTGGTGCGTATACATCGCTCAGGTTTATAAATAGCATTAGGTAAAAAATTAATACTTAGCATTGATGTTATGCCTAACTTTGAAGCTAGTTGAATGGCTTTAATACGGCAAAGCTGATCAAATGCATAGCGATTGTCTTCATTCACTTTTGAAATAATTGAATAAGCAGACTCGCCATTTAAACCTCTAACCAATGCTTCATAGCCATAAATTAGGCGAGTTTTACAGTTTATAATCGGTTGAAAAGCCATAGAAAAATCAAATTCAAGATCGTTGGCGTCAGCACAATTACTACATGTCACTTTTTCACAATCTTTTGATTTTTCGATCACTTAGTTCATCCTCTGATGTTTATTTTTAAAGTTAGTTGAGGGTAGATCCTAACACAAATAGATTAAAGTATTAGTTTATATTTTTTTTAACGTAATAAGTGATTATTTATATGTGAGTAATATGATGACTAATGTCATGCTATTTAATGACATTTGGCAGGAGTTTGCATTTCGTTTTTATATAAAAATAGATTTATACATTAACAGGAGGATAAACATGAATACATCAACAACAATATTTCAAAGTTTTAAACAGTATACAGTTGCTTTAGTGTTTTTAGGATTAATTAATTTAATTACATCACCAAACACCTTATGGGTGATTTGGCCCGCGCTTGGCATGGGGATCGCTTTATTATCTGAAGTCTTAGGTATAAGCAGCTCTAAAAAGGTATCTTGATGATTAGTAAGCCAAGTAATAATTTACTTGGCTTTAATTTAATGTGCTTTATTTACAGTAATCTAAACCTAAATATTTAAAATGCTGATTGAAGTGTCGCATCTAGTGATATTTCGGTATTTAAGAGTTTTGAAATAGGGCAGCTCTTTTTGGTTTGCTCACATAAAGCTTGAAACTGCTCGTTTTGAATATCATCAATACGCGCTTTTACCTCAAGGGCAATATGCGTCACCGAAAAACCATCATCTACTTCATCAAGGCTTACAGTGGCTTTAGTATCAATTTTATCTGCGGTAAAGCCTGCATCACCTAATGCAAGTGAAAGCGCCATACTAAAACATGCACTGTGCGCTGCACCTACTAATTCTTCAGGGTTTGAGCCCGCCTCATCTTCAAAGCGGGTATTAAAACCATAAGGTTGTTTATTAAGCGCGCCACTTTGAGTTGATATGCTACCTTTGCCTGTTTTAATGTCGCCAGACCATGTTGAACTTGCCGTTTTTTTAATCGTCATCATCTTCTCCTTGCTAGAGTGTAAGCTTTTCAGGTTATCTAAGCGTTATTTACAAAATAAACTTATATAAAGCCTTAAAAGCACTAATTACTGATGATGTTGCAAAATAGGCGCCAGTTAATTGTTACCCCTGTTTATTTCGCTTACAGCGCTCTGAACAGTAAATAACGTTATCCCAGTCGCGCTGCCATTTTTTACGCCACGTAAAAGGTTTACTACAAATAGGACACATTTTTTGAGGTAAGTTTAGTTTTTTGTGCGCCATGCTTACTTAGCCTTACTGTTATTTTTAGTATCCGTTTTACTTTTTGTTCGAGTAACTTTTTGAGTACCCCCAACGTGCTTTTTAAGAATTTTCCCTATGGCACGTTTAACATCGGCTCGCTCACGGTATTGCCATAAGCGTTCGCGTGCTTCTTTTGAGGCCGCTGTTAAATCAAGCATGGGTTCAGGGTAATCCTCCCCTAACTTAAAGTCGTTAAAGATTGCTTCCATTGGAGTTTGCTCCCAAGGCTGATGTAAATATTCAATAGGGAGTTTTTCAAGCTCGGGGCACCACTTTTTAATAAACGAACCTGTTGGATCTTGATCTTCTGATTGCTTAATTGGGTTGTAGTGCCTAATGGTATTAATACCTGTGACCGAGGCTTGCATTTGAATTTGCGGATAATGAATCCCTGGCTCAAAATCTAAAAAGTAATTAGCGAGCGGAAAGCTTGCTTGCTGCCAACTTATATTTAAATGATGCGTTACAAAGCTTACAAGCATGGCGCGCATTCTAAAGTTTATATAACCGGTGGCTTTTAAGCAGCGCATGCAAGCGTCAATAATTGGAATACCTGTTTGACCTTGCGCCCAGCGTTCAATATCGTTTTTCACACGTTCATCATCACGATACGGAAATACGTGATAACCCGGATTAAGAGCTAAAAACTCCATAGAGCACTCGCTTTCAAACTTTTGCATAAAGTGGCAGTGCCAATGCAAGCGCGATACAAACGCTGCTAGTGGGCGTTTCCAACCTCTTTTGTCAGGGTGTTTTGAATGATATTCATCAATGGTCATTTGATACACTTGCCTAAGGCTAATGTTCCCCCATGCTAGATAGGGCGAAAGCCGAGAGCAGTGGGTTTGGCTTAAACTTGGGCTCGATATTCCCTTTTGATAACCTTTACCGCGCTCGGCAAAAAAACTCTGCATTACAGTTCGCGCATGCAGTGGGCCACCTTGTTGAAAGCTGTCGTGATCTTGAGTGTAAGCGCTTGGCAGCTCAGGCGCTTGATAGTTATTAAGGGTAATTGTTTTTATACTCTTCCAATTAGGAACAGCAATAGGTGCTTGCATTGTTTGCTGCCAGCGTTCGTTCCAATTATTACGATTTTTTTTGCCGCGAATTACAGCGCCTGTTTGCGACTCTTGCCAATTAATGTGGTTATGCTGGCACCATACTTTTATTGCCTTATCGCGCTCAAAGGTGTTGTTTAAGCCTATTTCTTGATGGCTAAAAATATTAACTATTTCAAACTGCGTCTTTATCGACTCAAGTAAATCGTTCATATTTAAATTAAATATATAAACACAGGCGTTAAAACGCGCTAGCTGATTATTTAACTCAACTATCGATTGATACACAAAGCGCCAGTGCCGCTCATTGTAGTGTGCATCTTCGAGCAGTAATGGCTCAAAGTTATAAAGCAACAGGGTCGGTAAGCCATTACTAAATGCATTTTTTAATGGTTGATGATCGCTAAGACGTAAATCACGTTTAAACCACATGATGTTTATTTTTTCTTTCATACTGGCAATATTAAAACCGTGGCATTATAAATAATAGGACAAAACCAATACGTATTAAATGTAAAAGAAGACTAGTGTAAAAACGATTTTGATATAGGCAACTCATGTTAAGGTGATACTAAAATGAGTCGCCAATAAAAGAAGTATTATAAATAGGGAGAATTACCGTGATACTTAAGCAATTTTGGCACTTGCAGTCATGTGAGAGTACACCTATTAAAGCTTCACCAATTGCAACTACTTCCATTATCTTTTCCTAAAACTTGCGGGGGTATCGCTTTGTATGACGATACCCTCAGTTAGGGTAAAATTAAAAACGCTTACCAATAGTAAAGCTAAAGACACGAGATATGACAACGCGCGCATTAAATATAATTGATTGATCTGCTACCGTTTCACCTGAGTGAAACTTCCCTCTGATAAGTTTCCTGAGTTATTTAGGTTTTTAACATCGACACGAAGATTTAAGGGTACTCGCCGAGATATCATGGTATGTAGGTAGGGCATCAAAGGCTCCAAACGTTGCTACTGTTTTGGCTCCGCATTTAGTAGCAAAGTCGATAGCCTTTGAAACGTTAGTAAAGTTATTTGCCCAGTCAGTAAATTCTGTTTTATTACTCACTAGCGAAGATATTTGATATAAAAAACCACCTACAAACGCATCGCCTGCAGCTGTGGTATCCACAACATATGCCTTAGGGCAAGGATAAGTACCACTAAATGAGCTAGATGAAAAAGTAATAGGCTCGCCACCATCGGTCATTAAAACTAAAGCTACGCCACTATCTACCCAACTTCTAATAGTGGTATCAATATGCTCTATTCCATAAAGCGAGATCAGCTCATCTTTACTCGCTTTAATAACATCAACTGTTTTAGCAACATCCTCAATAACAGATTTAGCTGTGAGTGGTTCATCCCAGAAGGCTGAACGAAAGTTAATGTCAAAGCATGTAACCGAGCCTGATTCTTTAAAGTGTTTTAGCGCATGTAAGGTTGTATTTAATACTAAAGGTTTTGCAAAAGAGCCTGAACAAAAACTCACAATTTTAGGTGTTGAAAATAAAGAGGGCTCTAAATCGGTTATTTGTAAATCGTAATGTGCAGCATCTTTATCGTAAAATTCAAATGTACGTTCACCGTTTTCATCCAACGATACGAACGCGAGTGCCGTCTTCCCTTTTTTTGAAAAGCCAACATAAGATGTGTTTACATTATACATTTTGAGTGCATTTATTAAAAAGCGACCAAATTTATCATTGCCTACTTTACCAAGCAAATAACTTGAACCACCAAGCTTTGCTACGGCTACAGCAACATTAGCGGGTGCGCCTCCGGCAAACTGTGTGAAGTCTAGTTCGCTATTTGATGCCTTATTGTGCATGCAGTCATGTGAGAGTATATCTATTAAAGCTTCACCAATTGCAACTACTTCCATTATATTTTCCTAAAAATTGCGAGGGTATCGCTTTGCATGACGATACCCTAGATTAGAGTAAAATTAAAAACGCTTACCAATAGTAAGGCTAAAGGTACGAGGTAAGACAACGCGCGCATTAAATGTAGTTGCTTGACCTGCTACCGTTTCACCTGCGCGAGGATCCCCCTCTGATAAGCCTTCTGAGTTATTTAGGTTTTTAACATCGGCACGAAGGTAATAACCGTCTTCGTTTTCAAGGGATAAACCAAGGTTTAACATGCCATACATAGGCAGTTCTGCTGTGTTGGCGTCGTCGGCATAACGTTTACCGCTCCAAGAGTAGCTACCATGAATAGCTGCCATACCCCACGAAAAATCTTCAAACTGATAGCTACTAGTTAATTGGCCAAAGTGCTTAGGCACACGTACAGGTAAGTTGCCGTTTATATCAATAGAGGCAGAGCTTCCATTAGCATCCAAGTATTGCGCCGCTGGTGTGTTTACAAATTCGGGTGATTGGTACGTTGCAGATACACCAATGCGCCAGTCTTGGGTGATTTGCAGGTTAAATTCGGCTTCTACACCTAAGGTTTCTGTGTTTCTAAAGGCTTGACGTTGCACTACTTGACCATTTTCAACAGTAGGTACATTAAAGAATAAATCATCCGCAGCGGCGAAGTAACCGGTTACAAATGCTGCGACATCACCTTCGTTATATTTAATGCCCACCTCGGCCATTACCGTTGAAGCTGGTTGTGTTTCGCGTCTCTCAGAGTTATTAAATTGATTAATTTCCTCTTGACTAGTTAGGTTGGTAATCGCCATGTATTTATCTACATCAGGCATACGAAAACCATCTGCATATCGAGTGAATACCGCTAAGTCGTCGTTAAATTTGTAGTTAGCTGCAATTGTCCATGCCATTTCGTTGTATTCAACATCAAAGTTTCGGTAAGTCCCATCACCAAAGGGCAGGGTAATATTCCCATTGACGGTATCAGTATCGCTGGCAAAACTGTCAATTGTGTAATTAGCTTGGTTTTGCGCTTCCCCATCTGCTTTGAGGGTTTCGTACCTTAGGCCCAGATTAAACGACACATCTTCAAGCTCGTATTCAAAGTCAGCAAAGGGCGCAAGGGTATTTTCACTATAAACAATATCGGCAAAACCATGTGATCCAGCCTGAATACCTTTGTAAGTACCGCTGGCAATGTCAAGACCTTGTGCATCTGTAAATACAACATCTAAGCGCTGCGGCAGGGGCTCTACTGATTGCAGTGTATTAATTCGATAGTCGGTAACATGGCCATTAATATTAGAGAAGAATAAGCCAAAATTAGCATAAAGAGTCCCTTCGCCTACATCATCAAAGGTGTAGTTGAATCTGGTTTCGTTTTGAAAGTTATCGCCTTCAAAACGTCTATGCCAAAAGCCTGCGTTTATTCCGTATCCATTGGTGTTGTAGGTATTTACGTTGCTTGAATCAGCCAATACAAAGCCGTTTCCTGCATCGCGTATATCGTAACTTAGGTTACCATCAACCATGGCACCTGCAAGGACATCAGTATTTGCAGCATATATAGCTTGTGCTTTACTAGCTAACGATTCGGCGTTACCTACGTTAATGATGCCGGTAAAGGTTGTTAGCATATCGGTATAACGCATTTGATTTGAAAAGACTAAGTTTTCGTTGATTTCAATTTCGGTTGTATTGCCAAAGTAGGTCACATTAGCGTAGTTACCATCTGCAATATCCAAATCAATGTCGCCGCTTGGGGTGTTATTAAGAGTTAATAAACGCGCACCTGCTGAGTTACCGGTGGTGCCATCTCTGATATCCATCCCGCCTGGGATTGTTTTAGCATTGGTGGTTGAGCCTATTAATGGCTGAGGAATAAAAAAGAATGATCTATCGTTTTGTTTATTAAACTCAAAGCGGGTAAAGCCGCTGCCATCTTTAAAAAAGTGCTTAATATTGCCATTAAGCTCACCACCTTGGTTAGCTGTATACCCCGGATCGCGTGCGGAGTCATCCTTGCGATACCAAGCGCCAACAGCATAGGTTGTCTGATCGTCTATTGATCCGCTAACCCAACCTTGTCCACCTAGGCGGTTGTTGCTGTTGGTTTCAAAAAACACATCACCTTGGGTATCATCGGAGCCTTCACGAGAAATAAAATTAATAAACCCAGCTGGCGCGCTACCAACAAAAATTGACGAGGCACCACCACGAATAGCTTCAACGCTGCCAACAAAATTAGACAAACGGGTAAAGCGATCATTTTGAGTAAATAAAATATCTTGATTATAAAACACGGTCATACCATCACGAAGTAGTGCTGTAAACTCTGTTTGCGTTGATAACGGAAAGCCTCGTGGGGCTACGTTGTTACCGGTTTCTCCACCGGTGTCTTCGGCATGAAAACCAGGAATACTTCGTACTAATTCAGCAACACTGTGCGGAGCCAATTGCTCTAACTTTGCTTCGTTAAAGGTAGTTATTGCATTAGTTGATTCGATTTTCTCTTTTGGCCGAGATGTTCCCGTTACAATGATGCGCTCAAACCCTAAATCACTTTTTGCTTCTTGTTGCTCTTGTGACAAGACGCTAGGGGATATGGATAGACCTACAGCGACTGCAATTAGAGTCATTTTTGCTGATACTTTCATTTTTCTGTTCTCTCTTTGTTGTGTGTGTATACAAATTTGCGGTTTTATTAATCAAACATGTCAGTGTTATCAAATTTGTAAATAGAATGTAGAGAACTTAAAATAATAAATCAACTATTATTACTTATTATTTTTTGTACAGCTTTTTGATTGTTTAAGTGAATTTTTTACCTCTGATAAAAAATAAATAAGCAGCCAACGTTACCGATGGCTGCTTTTTAACTTTAAAGTATATTAGTGGTGTGAAAGGCTTGCGTGATCTTGAGAAAAGTTGATAAGTAACGGAAGGTTAGCGCAGCCTACTGATTGAGCCTTGGCGCCAATAGAGCCACTTTGTACTTCACAGCGATTAATACCGCGATGATCAGCCTGGCTCAATTTTAACTTTGTTGCCAAAACTATTTTTTCTCTGACATTGATAGGAATGGCGCCATCAATGACAATTGCCTCAAAATCAAAAATAGCTAAAGAACACAATGCCGCGTAGGCGAGGCCATCTGCAACTTGGTCTATCCACTTATCGAGTACGGGGCCTAAGTCTCCCCAATACTCTTTTGAACTCCATAGTATGTCAGTATTGTAGCCATCACCTTTGAGCATTTTTTCGAGAATATACAGTGATGATTGCATAATAAGTTGTTGGGAGGTTAGTTGTCCTTCTCTATTAAGCATAGGCCTAGGTAATGAACCTATAGCGCCGGCATTACCTTTTTTACCAGTAAATAAGGTTTCGTTTATAACAACTCCACCACCAATAAAAGTACCAATAAAAATATATAAAAAATCGCTAAAACGAGCAGGATTACCAAAGCTTAATTCAGCTGAACAAGCAGCGGTATCATCATTACATACATACACGGGAAGATGTACAATTTGATTTATTTTTTCTTTAAAATCAAAAGACTTCCATTCATTCAATACTGTTTTTGGAGCGCCGGCTTCTTCTGTCCAGTTCCAAATTTCGTAAGGGGTAGCAACACCCACACCTAAGATACGCTTGGCTAATTCGTCACTTAAGCTCATTTTAAGTACGCTGATCCCTTTCTCTAAAAAGGTTAGCAAGCTCTGTACTGTGGGGTAAGCGCAGTTTTCGTGCAAAGTTGCGCGTATATTTCCTACTAAGTCAATCAAGGTTAAATCAAAACTGCGACGACCTACTTTTAAGCCAATTCCAAATGCACCATCTGGATTTAACGCAAATGGGATGGTTGGTTGGCCAACCTTACCACGCTGAGGGTCTTTCCGTATTAATAACGATTCGGCTTCTAAACTATTGATAATTACTGTGACGGCCTGTGCTGAAAGCCCTGTTTTTTGTGCAATTTCAGCTTTTGGAGCACTACCGTGTTGGCGAATTAATGACATAATTCGGCGTTCATTATGAGCACGCAGGCCAGATTGGCTTCGGCCTTCTTGTAAAGAGAGTCGAGGGTTTTTAGATTTGATAATTATTCCTACCTAGTTGTTATTATCTTGAATAACCTGATTAATTGTACACCGAGTGTGTGTAATTGGCGACTATATTAGCTTTATTGCCGGGTTCATTTCTTATTATTAAATTTACGACAGAGTATAAATAAGTCACAGGAGGTCAATAAATAACTATAGTTGATTTATTGACGGAATGATATTTAACTGGTTAAATGCTTTACTTAACATTAACAACTGAGACACGGCAATGACCACACACACACACACACAAACACCTCTTGTCTCCAAGGAGATGGTGGTTCCCTTTATTTTACTTGTTCTGTGCTTTGCTGCATGGGGAGCTGCGGCAAACATGACTGATCCGCTAGTAAAAGTGTTTAGTAAAATTTTTACTATGTCGTCAGTGCAGTCTGCATTGGTACAATTTAGCTACTATGGAGCTTACTTTTGCCTAGCTATTCCGGCGGCATATATCAATAAACGCTTTTCGTATAAAACAGGTGTGTTAACCGGTTTAGGGATGGCTGCAATCGGAGCATTTTTGTTTTATCCCGCCAGCCAAGCAATGACTTATGGTTTTTTTTTAGTGGCTTTGTTTGTGTTAGCTGGAGGCTTATCTATTTTAGAGACATCAGCAAACCCTTATGTAATGGGAATGGGCACCCAACAAGGTGCAACTCGCAGGTTGAATTTGGCGCAATCATTTAACCCTGTCGGTACTAACATTGGTGTTTTTTTAGCCGCTACCCTTATTTTACCAAAGCTCAATACCGCAACCTCTGGTGAGCGCACAAATATGAATAGTGAGCAATTAACTAGCATTATAAGCGCAGAACTTGATGCAGTTATGGTGCCTTATGTTGGTATGGCTTGTGTGTTGGTTTTTATTTGGTTGGCAATTGCGTTTACTAAAACACCTAATTTTTGTAAGCAAAAAAAAGTCTCTAAGCATGTAGAATTTAGTGCAACGTTTAAGCGCTTGTTTAAAAATACCCATTACCGCTTTGGTGTTATCGCCCAGTTTTTTAATGTTGCGGCGCAAACTTGTGTATGGACATTTACCATCCAGTACGTAATGGAGGCACTCGATACAAATGAAGTTACTGGGGGAAGTATTTTACAATACAGTATGATCACCTTTTTAGTTTCTCGATTTGTAATGACCTGGCTTATGGGATTTATTCGTCCTGCCAAACTGTTAATGGCAACCTCTATTATTGCAATGCTGCTGTGTTTTTATATGGTGAAAATGCCAAATATAAGTGGCGTATGGGCGCTGGTAAGTATATCGGCTTGCTTGTCGTTAATGTTTCCAACTATTTACGCGATTTCACTTCATGGGTTAGGCGATGATGCAAAACTAGGTGCTGCTGGTTTAGTAATGGCTATTTTAGGTGGAGCGATAGTTCCTGTATTCCAAGCTGTGTTTATTGATACATACAGTGTCGCGTTTTCTTATGTTGTGCCTGCGGGGTGTTTTATTATTGTTGCAGCTTATGCTGCATTTGATTTAAAAACAAAAGTCAGAGTATTCAATAATGTAGCGCCTTGCTAAATGGATTGAAAACCGAGCCTGAAGGCTCGGTTTTACTTTTTAACTTTTCTCATTTGTAAATCTTCTTTAACCCCAACCTTCATCGGATTAAGATATTAGGCATGTTGATATTCTTATTTAGTTGAAAAAAATATGTTTTTAGATCTCACCGAAAATACCAACCAAAATGTTTACTCTTACTTAGTAGGCGGTATCAGCCCAAGGCCTATCGCATGGATAAGTACATTAAATAGCGAAGGTAGTGCAAATATTGCGCCTTATTCATTTTTTACTGTGGCTAGTTGCAAGCCAGCTGTTTTAAGTGTTACGCAAGTAAACCCTAGTGATAAAACGAATAAAGATACGCTTAGTAATCTAATGGCAACTAAAGAATGTGTGGTTAATATTGTCAGCCAAGAGCTAGTTGAAAAAATGAACCAAAGTTGTGCAAATTATCCTAGTGATATAAGCGAGTTTGATGCAGCTAACATTGCCCAAGCTCCAAGTAAGTTAGTTAACGCGCCAAGCGTTGCCGATTCAAAAGTACGGTTTGAATGTAAGTTACGCGAAGTTATTAGTATTTCAAATGAGCCTGGCGGTGGAAAAATGATGTTGCTGGATGTAGTGGGTATTTGTATAGACGATGAAGTGATGAGTGGTGGCTATATTGACCCTGAATTATTAAATGCAGTGGGCAAAATGGGCGGCGATTACTTTAGTACAACCAAAGATAAGTTTTTGCTTAAAAGGCCACAGTTGTGAAATAATCGTTTACTTAGGAGTACAATAATAAAAGGATTTACGAATGTTTAAGTTCATTTTCACTTTGTTAATTGCTTTGCAAAGTTTTGGCTCTTTTGCCACACAAGATAAAAAACTACCTATAGAGGTTTTTGCAGGCTTAAAAGATTTTAGCCAAGTGAAGCTATCTCCCAATGGTAAGAACCTCGCTTTTATAAGAAACCATCAAGGGACTTTAATCTTAATGGTTAAAAACTTGGAGACGGGGGTTACAACACCAATTATAAACTCAAATAACCATACAGTGTTTTTTGATTGGTATAACTGGGCAAATGATGACGTACTGTTACTTGGTGCTCGCTATATAAAATATCAGTTTGGCGGAGTTAAATATACATCAACGCTTATGTATGCGTATAACTTTAAAAATGATAAAGGTCTGAAATTAGCTTTTAAAGCCAACACAGTAAGAGATGAAATCCAGCCACAATATTCAGACCGAATTGTTAGTTTTTTACCTGAAAAAGAAAATAAAATTTTAGTTCAAGGGGATTTTAAAATAGCAAATACCCCAGCAGTTTATGAGTTAGATTTAACCACATTACGTAAGACACAAATACAAAGACCACGCAGTAATGTAGTTACTTGGTTTGCCGACAGGCAAGGTAAAGTTCGTATTGCAAAAAAAATGGACGATACGCAATTTACTTACGATTATTTTGATGAGAATAAACAGTCGTGGGAAACTTTATTTGATTATGAGGTTTTTAGTAAGCAAAGTATTTCTATATTAGGGTTTGATAAAGACTCTAATTTTTTATACATCACTGCGTTACATGAAGGGCGCGATGCATTATTTAAACTCAATTTAACGACTAAAGCTCGCGAGCTAATTTACAGTAATAGTAAATATGATTTTGATGGGTCTATTTTTTATTCACAACAAACTGGCGAAGTTGCAGGCTTTACTGATTCACATTTAGATGATGGTATTAAATATTGGGATAAAGACTTAGATAAATTACATCGTTCTTTGCGCGTATCACTCCCTAAAGATGAATATAAATTAGACATTGTAAGTACCAGTAAAGATCAGCAAAAATATATACTCTATATCAGCTCAGACAAAACGTCGGGTAGTTATTTATTTGGGGATAGAGTAAAAAAGCAGGTGAGTGCAATTGCTGATGTTTATCCGCAAATAGATGCCTCTGTATACAGAGGTAAAAAGCGCATTAGCTACAAGGCAAGAGATGGCTTGAAAATAGAAGGCTATCTAACTCTACCAGTAGAATATAAAGAAGGTGATAAGTTACCAACAATTATATTTCCACATGGCGGCCCCATGGCAAGGGATTATGCTAATTTTGATTACTGGACAGCTTTATTAGCCTATAACGGATATGCTGTTTTACAGCCTAATTTCCGTGGTTCGAGTGGCTATGGGCACGACTTTTTAATGCAGTCAATTCAAGGTTTTGGTTTGGCTATGCAAGATGACTTGCAAGACGGTGCAAACTGGTTAATTGACCAAGGAATAGCACAAGCAGATAGCATTTGTATTGGTGGTGCTAGCTATGGTGGCTATGCAGCGTTAATGGCTGTAATTAAGCACCCAGAAACGTTTAAATGTGCAGCTAGTTTTGCTGGGGTAAGTGATTTACAGTATTTAGTGAGTAAAGCACGACACTTTACAAACAAAAATATCGTTAGAAAGCAGTTTGGAACTGATGATGATTTACTAGAAGCTAATTCTCCAGTGAATTTTGCTAAAAAAATAACAAGACCAATATTGCTTGTACATGGAACTGACGACAGTGTGGTACCTGTTTATCATAGTAGAGAAATGCAGGATGAACTTGATGATGAAGCAAAAGATGTTACTTATATTGAGCTTGAGGATGGCGATCATTACTTATCTTATCAAGAACACAGAGTTAAAACTCTTCAGGCATTTTTAGACTTTTTTGATAAACATTTGAAAAAATAAATAGCCAGACTCCAGTTAAATAGCAAAAAGACAACTTAGGTTGTCTTTTTTGATCACAATCTTCCTTTGTTTGTGCACATTGTTTGCACTTTTACTTGTTAACTTTGTTTTATTAAACGTTAAAGTAAAGGTTCAAGCATTGAAAACACTTCTTAAAAAAAAAGCCGCTAATGCAACTAAGTTATTTGCGTTAAGTACGCTTTGTATCGCTTTAAGCGCATGTAATAGCGATTCAACAAGTACTGCAACAGACGGCGATACAGTCAGTAATAGTGCTCCAACGGTTGATGCTGGTATTGACCAAACTGTTAATGCGGGCGATACCGTTTATTTAAGTTCAATGGTTGAAGATGACGGTGAAGTATCGGTTAGTTGGTCACAAACATCAGGTACTACCGTTAGTTTATCTTCAAGTACTGCAACGTCTACAGAGTTTGTTGCCCCAGAGGTATTAACCGATGAAGCACTTGTATTTGAAATTAGTGCAGATGATGGCACAAACGATGTCGTTGTAGATACAGTTATAGTTAATGTTATTGCTTCATCAGACTCAGATACAGTTGATAATAGTACAAAACTTACCAGCTGGTTAATTAACAACGATACAACTTCTACATACATACAAAATAATGGTGCAGTGGTTGAAGATGTTCAATCAGTTGAGGTTGTTAGCGTTACTGAGGAAGATGCTGACGTTGAATACATGTATGTGCAAACTACTGACATTCCTAAATATGATGTAACGCTTACACAAGACCAAGTAGACGCGTTAAATAACCGCCCGCGTGCAGCTACCGATTTTTATAACGGTGTAACTTCTGCAGCAGTAGGGCAAACCATTTCCTTTGGTGAAGATATTGGCTATAACAGCAGCACTGAAAACTGTGATGACACAGGCGGTGCAGGTTATTGGCCTCCAGGACCGGGTTGCCCAACAGAACAAGCGGTTGAAGCATATTTTCCGCTAACACCTACCGATTTATCTGACGCTGAAACTTGCGAAACAGGTTTAGGTACAGTTGGCTTAATGGTTAATGGCACCAGTATATTTAACTGGGGCGATGGTATGAGCTACGGAAATAATATTTGGTATACATTAGCGCCCATTGCTGAGCAATATGATGTTGATGTGTGTGGCGGACATGCTGCTAACGGTGAATATCATCACCATTTTTATACTAGTTGCTTAGCTGATTTACTCGAAGATGATGGCGATGCGCATTCACCTATCTATGGGTTTGCAGCTGATGGCTATCCGCTTTATGGTCCTTATGAAAGTAACGGACAACTAGCATTAAGTGGCTGGGAAATGCGAGATTACGGTGCACCTACAAGTGAAGGGGGTTGTGGTACTGAGGGTGAGCGAAGCTGTACCTTAGTTGATCAATACGATGTTAGCCAAGGTACACAAACAAGTGATGCAGGTCCTGCTATAGGTGCACAAGTAACGACGCTCTCTGGTAATACATTGAATGCCGACGATGGTTATTACTTTGAAGATTATTACTACGCGCAAAAAACAGTAACCGGTGCTCAATTAGATGAGCATAACGGCCACGATACTAATGATGGTAAGGGTTATCACTACCATATAACACTAACGTTAGACAGTGATGGTAAATTACAGCCTTCTTTTCCTTATCAAATAGGGCCTCGTTTTAAAGGTCAATTAGCCGCTAATTCAATTGGTCGCTGTGATACTGGCGAAACAATGGGTCCACCACCGGGAATGTAAGGAGTAACTATGCGTTATTTTAAATACGCATTGATCCTAACAACTGCTGCGCTATTGAGCTTCAAGCTCTTTGCGCAGCAGGAAATGATGGATCATAGCCATATGCCTATAGCTGTGCCAAATGACACGCCAATCCCGGCATTAAGCCTTAAGTTATTAAAAGATAGTATGTCGGGTTATAACTTAATTTTAGATACACAGCGTTATGATTTGTCTGTGCCGCCAGAGGGCACGATGAACATGCAACAAATGATGGGCGTGACAACAAACCAAGACACCGGTTTTTTACAAGGTCATGCTCATTTATACATTAATGGGGTTAAAATACAGCGAATTTACGGACAAGCGTTGCATTTACCTGCTAACTTATTTAAAACTGGTATAAATACCGTATCGGTTACTTTAAATAATCATGGTCATATGTATTGGACCGCTCAAGGTAAAAAAATAGTTGCTACGCTGTATGTTAACGACCAAACCAAAGAGTTTATAACATACCGATTTGAGAGCTTTCCTAGCAAGGTTGAAAACACGCATTAATGAAAATTCATAATAAACTTTTTTTAATACTATTTAGTTTTACCTTTAGTGTTATTGCAGGGCTGGTGGTTCTTATACAGTGGAGCATAGGGCAAGGCGTAATTGATTTTGTTAATGCAAAAGAGGTGAAAGCGCTTGAACCACTTGTTGTGCAATTTGCAAAGCAATATGAACAAACACCCTCATGGGAGCGTGTTGTCGGCAATGGCGAAAACTTTAGAAAACGTGTTGAATCGCAATTAGAAAATAGCCAGTTTTTGCCTAGGCCACAAGAAGGTCCAGGTCCGCGTGGGCGAATGATGCGACGACCGCCGCCAGATCATATTCGTTTAGAGGAAGATCGCCGCCCACCGCCAGAAAATATTGCTCACTACGCTTTGCTTGACGAAAATAAACAGCGAGTAGTGGGTAGATACCTCAGCGATTTAAAATATATAACAACCCCAATTATTGTTAACGATAAAATAGTGGGTTACTTAGCAGTTTCTAAAAGAGATAGCTTGGTTGATGGCTACGAGCTTGATTTTTTACAGCAGCAAACTAACTACTTATGGTTTATTGCTTTAGCTGCGGTATTGCTAACATTAATGGTTACTTTTTTATTGTCTCGTCACCTAGTAAGCCCTGTAAAGCAAATTGCTAACGGTATGCATCGCTTAACGCAAGGTAATTACGAGACCAAACTCACGCTTGAGCGAAAAGACGAGCTAGGACAGTTGAGCGAAGATTTTAATACGCTTGCATTTACACTCGCTAAAGATGAGCAAGTACGTAAGCGTTGGCTTGCTAATATTTCTCATGAGCTTAGGACGCCAATGAGTATTTTACTCGGTGAACTTGAAGCTATGCTACTTGGTATACGAGAACCGAACGCAAAAAATATAAGTTCGGCTAACGATGAAGCCCTACATTTAAAACGCTTAATAGACGACTTGCATATGCTCAATAGCGCAGAGTTAGGAGGTATGCACTACACTATGCAACCTACTGATATGGCGTTATTATTAAATACTATTGAGCAAAAGTATCAGGTTTTGCTTGAACAACATAATATAAAAATATACCTACTAAATAGCGCTAAACACATAACTGTACAAGCAGATAAAACACGCCTTTTGCAGCTACTCGATAATATTTTAATGAACGCAGTACACTATGCACAATGTACAACTATTTCTTTAACGGCTAATAATATAAGCATTAAAGGGCAAACTTATTTAGAGCTTATAATCGAAGATAATGGCGTAGGTGTAGAGCAGTCGCATTTATCGCATTTGTTTGAGTATTTATACCGAGTAGATAGTTCGCGTAATCGCCAAGAGGGCGGTTCTGGCTTAGGTTTATCTATTTGCCAGCATATAGTTAAAGGTCATAAAGGTGAAATAGCTGCAGAAAAAGCCAGCTTAGGCGGCCTTGCTATTATTATTAGATTGCCAACTATTTAGCTTATAAAATAAAGTTAAGGTTACTTACAGAGATGCCTATGAGTGAACAAATACTAATTGTGGAAGATGAAGTAAAGCTAGCTAACTTAATGAGTGACTTTTTAAGCAGCCATCACTTTATTACTCATCAAATACATCACGGGAATGAAGTATTACCTTGGCTTGAAATTAACAGGCCGAGTGTAATCTTGCTAGACATAATGTTACCAGGGCAAAGTGGTATTGAACTGTGTAAAGCAATCAGGCGCTTTTCAAACGTGCCTATTATTATGGTATCGGCAAAGGTAGAAGAAATAGATAGATTACTTGGGCTTGAATTAGGTGCAGATGATTATATTTGTAAGCCGTTTAGTTATGCTGAGCTGGTGGCACGCGTAAAAGCTATTTTAAGGCGATTAAATAACGCAAGTGATGTTACAGAGTCAACAATGAAGCTTGACGAGAGCAGCTACAGCGTAAAATACAAATCAAGCAGTATAGAGCTGACAAACTTTGAATTTCAGCTATTTAAACCTTTGTTTAACAACCCAAATCGTATTTATTCGCGTGATAGTTTGATGGATACTATGTATGCCGATCAGCGTATTGTGAGCCACCGTACTATTGATAGCCATATTAAAAAGTTGCGTAAAAAACTAGATGAAGTGACACAAACTGAAAGTGTTATCCAGTCTGTTTATGGGGTTGGCTACCGGTTTGTGCATCCACAGTAAGGTGGAATGAGCTATGACGATGAGTTACTCATCGTCGTCAGCATTTTTAATTCGCTCTAAACGGTCAAACTCTTCGTATTCGGCAGCTTGAATTTCATCAAGAATAGAATCTACATCAGCAAGTTTGTCGCTGTCTTCAAATTCACCTGTAAGCGTTGAATTAGGCGTTAAATTGGCCTCTTCAAATAGTGCCCACATTTCTTTAGCGTATTGAGTTTTTAGTATGCTTGGCGCAAATTCACCATAGTAGCGGCGTATGTTATTTACATCGCGTGCAAACATAGCTTGTGCACTGTTATTTGCTGAAGCGTTAACGGCTTGCGGTAAATCTATAATTACAGGGCCGTTATTATCTACAAGTACATTAAACTCAGATAAATCACCGTGTATTATACCAGCGCAAAGCATTAACTTAATGTAATGTATCATGAGTTTATACTGCTCAATCGCTTGCTCTTCACTAAAAACGACATGTCCTAGTTGAGGGGCTACGTTACCATCTTCATCAGAGACGAGCTCCATAAGCAGCACGCCATCAATACAAAAGTAAGTATCAGGAACACGTACACCCACGCCAGCTAAACGAGATAACGCATCAACTTCGGCATTTTGCCAAATTTCTTCTTCTAATTGGCGGCCATAGCTAGAGCGTTTACCCATAGCACGCGCTTGGCGTCCACCACGTACCTTTCGGCCTTCTTGATATTGTGCCGCTTTTTTAAAACTACGTTTAACCGCATCTTTATACACTTTCGCACAGCGAATATGTTCACCACAACGCACAATAAATACATCGGCTTCTTTACCGCTCATTAGTCGGCTTATTACTTCGTCAATAAGGCCATCATCAACAAGAGGTTGTAGGCGTTTAGGTATTTTCACAGATTGCCTGCTAAGTAGGGTTGGTTATTAATCATTATTTATGAAAGTGCTCTGTATTTGTTTGTTTAATTGGCTCAAGCAGTATATCAGCTTTGAGAATTAAGGGCAGTAACACTACTGCCAGAGAGTAATTAATCGTATTATTTTATTAGCTTATATATTGATTGCAAAGCAATCAACCAGAACTTTTTTTGAATCATCAGTTTTTATTAAAAATAATTTATTACTTCCTCATTATTTGCACATTGTTTGCGTTTTTAAAGCGTAATCTTAGTTTAATTCTTAAATACGAGGTTATTACTATGAAGCATTTTTCAACTCTTGCCACTGTGGCAATATTATCTATTGCTTTTTCAGCTAATGTAGCTGCTCGAGGCGGTGACAATCCTCCTGAAAAACCTGACTTTTCAACTATTGATACTGATGGTGATGGCGTAATCAGCTTTGAAGAGTTTAGTGCTAAAAAACCGCCGCACGGTGATGCACAAACAATTTTTGATTCTATAGATGCCGATGGTAATGGCGAAATTAGTGAACAAGAGCTTAGCGATCATAAACCACCTCGTCGTGAACGTTGAAAGGATACTAAAATGATTAATAATATTGGCAGCAGCTCTGCGAGTTTTGTGCCGCAACAAAGTAGTCAAGCTGCAAAATTAACAACAGAGCAAAGTGATTTTGTTAAAGAAACGCTTGCACAGTTTGATGCAGAAAACTTAACTAGCGACGATGCGCAAAGTATTCAAGCTGCATTTAAAGAACAAGGTATTGAACCAACAAAAGAGCTTGCTGATTTAATGGGCGAACTCGAGTTTGATGCTAAAAGCATTGGTGATGCAGGAAGAGCAGAAGGTCAAAGACCGCCGCCACCGCCACAAAACTCATTAGAATCAGTCGATACAGACGAGGTAGTGAGCTACTTAGATGAGCTCTTAACTGAGTATTCAAACCAGTTGTCTGATGAAGATAAAGAATCAATCCTTGCATCAGTGCAAGAGAAGTTTGGTTTAAGTGAAGGCGATTCACTGCTAAATGTAACTGCTTAGGTGTTATTACTTAGAGTAAAGCTGACTGTTACTCGAAAGTCTTAAGTCCAAAGCCCAACGGTTAATTCTGTTGGGCTTTTTTATTGGCTTAATTTAATCGTGTTTCTATTTTGCTGGTGCCATCTTCTTCGGTAAATTTAAATACAAAATCTTTTTTACCGTCTTGGTTTATATCTACCAGAAGAATATCTTTATTATTTTTAGGCAGCGTTAGCTTTAATTTTTTGCGTTTATCATTTAGCAGTGAGTCTTGCTCTCCATAATAAATATACAGCGTTTTTTTACTGTATTTGTATACCGCATCAATATAGCTATCGCCGTTAATGTCACCTAAATAGAGAGCCGGTTCTGATTCATCGCCATTCATCCCCACTTCCATTTCTAAATCAAGTTCAATACTCGATTTATTGGCAAATGAGCCGTCGGGTTGCTGCTTATAAAGATTCATTTCTACATCTACATCAGTACTGCCACCGCCTAATGCCATAGAGGCGATAGTACCTAAGCCAATATCTAAGTCCATTTTTTGTAAATCAATTAAGCCATCATTATTAAAATCAGTTTTGAGCAATAACTCACTAGGGCCCTGTGTTTCAAATAAGGTAATGGGCGTATTAGCAAAACCTTTAGCACTCCCTAGGTACAAAGTATGTGCTATTTTTATATCTAACGAATCCATACCTTGTGTAGGCTTAAACTGTCTGGTTGTAAAATCTAGAAATCCGTCGTTATTAATATCAATAATTTGCTTTATTTTGCGGGTCTCGCCATTGCTTAGCTCGCCGAGCTCAATGCTAAAATCAATTGAGGTAAGCTTTTGCTCAAAGCCCTCTGAATTAGCAAGTAGTACATCTGCTCCAAAGTCATTTGAAAAAACCAGGTCGTTTAATCCGTCGTGGTTAAAATCGATAACCACAGGTTTATTGTTAATATTAACTTCTAAAGAAAGCCCTTTTCCTGAAAAGCGGCCTTCATATTTAGGTATTTGCTTAAATTGGTTAGGCTTAAAGCTGCCATCTTTATTTTGAATGTATAAAGTACTGCTTGCTAACCCAGGAATGAAAATATCGCTTAGACCATCGTTGTTAGCATCGAAAACAAAGTCTACTTTTTCAAATTTATCTATTTTTAATTGATTAAGAACCGACTCATAATTAAACAACAATGTTGGTTTACCTGCTTGGGCTTTATATACGCCATCACTTGTTAGTACGAGTGCTTGTTTATCGGTGATGTTAGCAAGTGTTGCCACATCAAACCCGATGGCGTTTTTTGGTAAAGCAAGTTCACTACTAAGTGATGTAAGTAAATTGATGGCTTCTAATTGTTTTAATTCTTTATTATATGCAAATAAAATCTCTGAATCGGTTGATACTAATTCATCCGTTGTTTTTATTGCCATTGTTTGAGCTATAACGCTTATGGGGGTAAGTAAAGTGATGAGTGAATAGCAAAGTGGTTTTATCATGCAAATTCCTTTTTTATATTTAGTTGTATCGTTAAAGTTTTTATTATTTAAGCAGCGTCAGCGCATAATTTTACCTACTATCCAGCGCTGGGGCTTTTTCGTTTAAACGTAATATACATATGTAAGTTGGATTATATTTAGCCTACGCTAATTACTATGTACTGGGTGTAAGCAATTGTAAGATTATGTTTTAGGGAGGGGCTGTTGACCTTTAAGGATTGAAATTTGTTCAATCCAAGGACGATTTAATCGCGGCGCGAGGTTTGTAACCTAGTAACAAAGAGTCAATCTCCCTAGGCAGAACCCTTCGGACAGCGCATGTTTGGCATTAATACTACGTTATCAACTATGTATGGTTAATAACCACACTTCATAGGCTCTGCCTTGCTTAAATACCAGACAGTCTACTGCAAATTCAACCTCAAAAAATAAACAGGCCCTAATAAGAAAGGTTGCGCATAACTCATATGGTAGCTAAGCGCTTTTAGAGGTGTTTGCTATTAACTACATTGCTTATTTTGCTCATTTAAATAAGCATCTACAAAACCTACTTCCATCGGTTTTGAAAAGTAATAACCTTGTAGGTGAGATACACCAATTTTAGTGAGTGTGTTTGCTTGCTCAATAGTTTCAACGCCTTCTGCAACAACAGTAAAATCTAAAGTAGAGGCCATTTGTACAATTGCATGAATAATACTTAACCCTCTTTTATCCATATTTTGAATAAAGCTTCTGTCTATTTTTACTATATCTACACCAATATCAAGCATGCTTGATAGTGATGAGTAGCCTGTACCAAAATCATCAATTGAAATACAAAAGCCTTGTTTTTGTAGTGCTTTAACGGCTGTCAAAAATGTGAGTTTATCCTCGGCAAATACTGACTCAGTAATTTCTATGTGTAGGTTTTTAGGTTCTACCTGGTGGCGATTTACTATTTTTAATACCTTAGATACAAAATCAGGGTCTTGTAGCTGAATAACCGATACGTTTACGCTTATAGCAATTTGTGGTTGTAAGTGACTTAATTTTGTTGCTTGTATACATGCCTGTTCTATTACCCAAATACCTAACTCGGTTATTAAACCGTATTGCTCGGCAATAGCTATAAATTCATCAGGGAAAATATTTTCACCATCTAGTTGCCAGCGTAATAATGATTCAAAAGAGGTTACTTTTGAGGTTTTGCTATCAACAATTGGTTGAAATACTAGCCTTAAACTATTTTCTTCTATGGCACTGGCTAGGCGTTGACTCAAAAGATACTCCCTTTCTTGTATTAATTTGAGTGAATCGTTATAAATATTGATATTACCTTTCGCGATGCGTTTTTGGTGATACATTGCAGTATCAGCAGAGCGAATTAAAGTATTAAAATCACTCCCGTGCTCAGGATACATGGCAATACCAATAGTTGCAGATACCCATTTTTGATATTTATATGTTTCATGCTCGGCACCAATGCTTTGAAGTACTTTATCTGCAAACTCGATAAGCTCAGCTTGTTTTTGATACGTTGCTAAAATTAAAAACTCATCCCCGCCCCATCGGCATTTAAATAGCTGTTGATTGCATACATTACTAATTCTTCGTGCTATTTCTTTTAATACTTTATCGCCTACTTTATGACCCAACGAATCATTTATTTGTTTAAACCCATCTAAATCTACAAATAATAAAGCAAAGGGTTCTTGAGGGTTGTCTGCTAGTTGTCTGTTTGCATTTTTTAAAAATGCGGTTCGGTTTAATAGATTTGTAAGTGGATCGGTATTCGATAAACGGTAGATTTCTTCTGTGCGTTGCTCAACCTTGTTTTCCATTTCATTAAGCAGCTCTCTGTTTTGGTTTTTGAGCTTGATTGCGCTGTGTGTAAATGTGGCTGATTTGTACGATGAAGCCACCATAATAGCAGTAAATGCTAGGCCTAAAATACCGAGGACAGAGTTGTAGTTTTCGTTAGAAAAGGTTAATAAAAAAGAGTAGGGCGCCAGTAAAATAATGCTATAGAGTACAGCGGTTACTCGACTTCCTGAAAGCAGATTTGCAGAGCCTCCTGCAAAGGCAGATAAAATAGCAATCGTGGTTGTCGTCTCTATTGCTGATGAGGTGCTATGAAACCAAAGTGCATACCCACACCACGATAGCGCAGTTAAAATACACCCCGTTGAAAATCTTTTTGAGTATGTGTCAGCATTAAATAGCGGGCTATCCTTTTTGGTTTTATAAAACCACATTACATCAATAGCGCGAGCTGCTAATAAGACAACCATAATGCTTAGCCAAATACTTTTTTCGTAGGATATTTTCTGGTTATTTAAATCAAAAGCAAACACTAATATAAAACTGACTACAGTCGAAATGGCAATGCCAGAGATGGCATTAGAGTATAAAATTTTAACGGTTTCTCTGCGTTCTTCACTATTTAGATTTTTATATGGCACTAAGTAAAACCTTATACAAAAGTCACTCCAACTAGCGATGGAGAAACGTTCAAGAAATACAGCAAATATTTCAGATGAACAAAAGCGTATTAAACATCGATTAGTTAGGCTCTAATCCTGAGTATAAGAATAAATATAGTTTATGAAAGCAAAAAAAAAAGCTAGCACAGTAAAAAGGCTCATAATAAATAATCATTATGAGCCTTAAAATTATTAAGCAGGTTAAAGTGTTAACGACTTTACTTGCTGTTTAGTAGATTTAACCTTCGAAATCACTATCGTTATGGCGCTCTGCCATTTGATCTTCTTCAGGGCCCCATGTGCGATTTACGCGGCGGCCGCGCTTTACAGCAGGGCGATCAGCAACTTGTTTTGCCCAACGAACAACATGAGTGTATGAGGCAACATCTAAAAATTCAGCTGCATCATATAAGTCGCCTAAAACAAGCGAGCCATACCAAGGCCAAATTGCAATATCGGCAATTGAGTATTCATCACCCGCCATGTATTCATTTTCGCTTAAATGACGATTTAACACGTCAAGTTGGCGTTTAGTTTCCATGGTAAAACGATCAATAGGGTATTGCATTTTACTTGGTGCGTAACTATAAAAGTGACCAAACCCACCACCTAAGTATGGCGCTGAGCCCATTTGCCAAAATAGCCAGTTACGACACTGCGTTTTAGCTTTTAAATCCTTAGGGATGAGTACATCAAATTTTTCAGCCAAATACTGTAAAATAGAACCTGATTCAAAGATGCGAGTAGGTGGTGTGGTTGAATGATCCATTAGCGCTGGGATTTTTGAGTTTGGATTAATATCAACAAAGTCAGATCCAAACTGATCGCCATCACCTATGTTTATTAAATATGCGTCATAGTCTGCATCGGTGCAACCAAGCTGTAAAAGCTCTTCAAACATGATTGTAGCTTTTTGGCCATTTGGCGTAGCAAGAGAATAAAGCTGAAATGCGTGCTCGCCAATAGGTAGAGTTTTGTCATGAGTCGCGCCTGCAATTGGGCGGTTAATGCTGGCAAATTTACCGCCACTTTCACTTTCCCACGTCCATACTTTTGGTGGCGTGTATTCGTTTTGATCACTCATAAATAACCTCAATGTTAAATGGAAATGTTTAATACTTACTCATAAATGTGGCCATAAAAAATTAATTAAAGGCCCTAAATATTTAATTTACCGACCTTTTAATTTATCGGCTTTTGCTAATCTATAACCTAAAAACAACCCGCTTAGCGCTCCAAATAAATGGCTTTCAAACGATACATGATAGCGCTGAGGTAAAACACCCCATATAAAACCGCTATAAAGTATAGCCACTACAACTGCAATTATAATTGATTTTAATGAGCGTCTTACTAATCCGTAGCATAGAATAAAGCCCCATAAACCATATATAACACCGCTTAAACCAACATGTATGTTACTGCGCCCAAATGCCCAAACTAAAAGTCCACCGACTAGAGCGGTAAAAATAAATACGTTATAAAAACGTTTTACGCTGTACTGGCAAATTAGCCAACTTAATACTACAAATGGGATCATATTACTGGCAAAGTGCCACCAGCTACCATGTAAAAAAGGTGCGCATAGTATGCCAATTAATCCTTGGATACTGCGTGGATATATGCCTAAACCATTAATATTTATGCCAGGTAGACTATTGATCACCTGTAGTACGAAGCAAATAACAACAATACTAAATATTGCGAAACGGGTACTTGTTAGTAATGACAGTGTGGTTGGCTTGGTTGCCATATAATCGCCCTAATTGACTTTAAGAGTTGCCAGTATAGGAATTGTATTTGCTAATGAAAAGCAATTAAAAAAGCACAGCATTAAATGCTGTGCTTAATTTTAATTATTACTCACTATTAACCTAATTTAGTTAATAGTTTTTTTGCAGCTAGTTCAGAGCTTGCTGGGTTTTGGCCGGTAATTACTAAACCGTCTTCTAGTGCTAATACACCCCAGTCGTCAGTTTTTTGATAATCGCCACCTTTTTTAATTAGCTCGTCTTCAACTAAAAATGGCACGATATCGGTAAGTTGCACTGCAGCTTCTTCAGAGTTAGTAAAACCAGTTACTTTTTTACCCGCTACTAGTGCATTGCCATCGGCATCTTTAACATTTAAAAATGCAGCACTTGCATGACATACCGCAGCAACAGGTTTTTGCTCTTTTACAAAGCTTTCGATAAGAGAGATTGAATCTGTGTTGTCAACCAAGTCCCATAATGGACCGTGACCGCCTGGGTAAAATACAGCGTCAAAATCGCTAGATTTTACTTCACTCAACACTTTAGTGTTTGCCATAAGTGTTTGTGCTGCGCTATCGGCGTCGTAACGTTTAGTTGCATCTGTTTGAAAATCGGCAAGTGTACTTGTCGGATCAATGGGTGGTTGGCCGCCAGCTGGAGACGCTAATGTTACTTCAACGCCTGCATCAACGAAGGCGTAATAAGGGGCTGCAAATTCTTCTACCCAAAAACCTGTTTTTTCGCCAGTGTTACCAAGTTCTGCGTGAGATGTAAGAACCATAAGTACTTTTTTAGACATTGAATATATTCCTTCTGATGATTTGAATTAGTTTATCTTGCTTACCAATTACTATATGCACTAACACTGCTTTAAACAACGATGATAAATTTAACTTTATTGGTTTAATAATTGATACAATAAAAAGGTTGAATTTAAAACACACTACGGAGCATTTATGAAAGTGTCGTTTGAGCAGTTAAAGAGCATGGTTGTATTTGCACAAATTGTAGAGCAGGGCAGCTTAACCGCTGCTGCCAAACAGCTAGGGCTTACGCGAGCAGTTGCAAGTTATCATTTAAAAAAATTAGAAACGCAGCTTGAAGTTACTTTACTAAATCGCTCAACCCGTACCATGGCGCTCACTGAAGCGGGCATTGCTTATTATGAGCGTTGTAGAATAATTACCGAACAAGCTAATGCGGCTAATCAGCAAATAGAAAATATAAAGAGCGAGCCACAAGGTTTACTTAAAATTAGTTGCCCAGTAAATGTGGGAATGCAGTTAATTGTGCCTGCAATAAATACGTTTAAGCGCCAATATCCTAAAATTCAAATAGACTTACAGCTTACTGACGATGTGGTTGATATTATTAAAAATGGGTTTGATTTTGCAATTAGGGGCGTGGCACTGAGTGACTCCAACTTGCAGGCAACCAAGCTGACTACAATGAGCACTTGTATTTGTGGCGCGCCGGAATACTTTGCACATTTTGGTAAACCTAAAACGCCTTTAGAGCTAGCAGAGCACCAATGGGTCGTTTATCAATTGGGCAGTAAAACATTAACACTTCAAAAAGATGGCAAAAAACACGATATTACAATGCAAGGCGCCTTAAGCACCAATAATGCCGCTGCTCGTACTGCTTTTGTTGAAGCAGGGCATGGCATTGGGCGTATTCCGCTTTACGATGCGTGGCCAAAAGTGCAAGCTGGACTGCTTGAAATAATATTAGATGATTATAAAAGCAAAGATATTGAGCTTTACGGGGTATTTCCGCCAGGGGCTGCGGGCTCTAAAAAGCTACGATTGTTTATTGATTACTTAAAAGCATACTTTGTAAAACAGCATACCGCTTTAGGTATGCTGAAAAGTACTTAATGAGTAGTTTTTACAGCATTTATAAAGTTCGGCTAAATAATGCCACCGCTTGTTGATACATATTTATCGCAAGGGCTGCATCGTATCGCTCACCTTCATCACGCATAAAGGCATGCTGTGCGTTAACTTCCTGCCACTGGTAATTGATGCCTGTGCTTACGCATTGCTGGTATATTTTAGCGCGGCCTTCTTTTGGCACATGCGGGTCTTGTTTGCCCCATATAAAGTGAATTTCGCCTTGTATATCAGCCATACGCTCGAATGAGTTATTTCCAGCTTGTGCAGGCAATGTATTGCTGTGAATATCAGTTGCGTATAAACAAAAAGCCGCATTAATTTCAGGATTTAGTGCCGCTCTGTAAGCTAAGTGACCGCCAATACATACGCCCATTGCGCCGACGGAGCCTGTGCAATAGCTTTGTAATCTAATGAAGTCGATCATAGTTTGTGTGTCACTGTCGTGGTGCTCAAGTGGCTTTGCCCACTTGTCGGCATTGCCTTTGTCTTTACCTGTATCATCATAAGCAAGCACAGTGCCTATAGGGTTTAACTCATGAAACACTTCAGGCACTAACACTACAAAGCCATGGCTTGCTAAAATAGCTGCGCTGCGTGCGATGGGGGCAGTTTGCTGAAATATTTCAGAATAAAAAATGATAGCAGGGAACTGTCCTTGCGCTTGAGGGCGATATACAGTTGTTCGCATTAAACCTGTCGGTGTTGGCAAGTCAGCATTATGTTGTTGGATTATCATAAAAAGCGCTCAGTAAAATAAAATTATATATGCTGATATGGTAACTGAGCGCGATAAAATATACGACTTTTGTCGTTGAGTATTTATACCAACCTGCATAAATCTTTGATCAATTTAACGAATTAAATTTCACTACAACGTCGTTAAAAATTTTTTATTTAGAACAACTAGATAAAAAAATTTTTGCCTAGTTCTAGGGCCTATTGACCTTTCAGGATTAAAATTTGTTCAATCTAGGGGGCATTTAATCGCGGCGCGAGGTTTGTAACCTAGTGGGCTAAGTAAAAACCGAGTAACAAAGAGTAAATAGCCCCTAGGCAGAACCCTTTGGGCAGCGCCTGTTTGGCATTTATGCTACGTTATCGCCTATTTATGGGGAATAACCACACTACATAGGCTCTGCCTTGCCTAAATACCAAACAGTCTGATGCAAATTTAACCTCGAAAGATAAACAGGCCCTAGCGTAATTTTCTTAACGTTAAATAGACCCCATATATAAGCAGATTGGTATTAAATACTTGCAGGCATTTTATTACAACTGGCGTAGTAACTTACCGTAGCCGGCCAATCTGAAAAAATACCCATTACCCCCACGTCCTTTGCGAGTACGTCGACTACTGTCATCATGTCGCCATCGTTATCTATAACATCAGCAATTGATTGATAGTAATAACCTCCACCTTCATTAAGCGGGCCCGAGCGCTCAAGGCTCCATGCAATAAGCTTTAAACCTGCTGCTTTTGCGTCAATAGCGTATTGCGATGGCACAATATTACTTTCGTTATCTATTGTTAGCATCATCCAAATTGGAGGAGCTAAAATTTTCACCCCATCAGCCACTAACTCATCCATACCCGGTTGCCATGTTTGTGGGTTACTTGGATCAAATCCGGCTTCACTGTCACGTCCATCTAGGTAAACGCTTTTATCTGCAAAGTCAGGGTTATTGTTAATCCAGTACTTTACGTCTTCAAGGTTAAATGATTGCGGATAAACTTTTGAGGCTGGCACACCCATTTGCGTGTACTCGTCTAGCATTTTTTGCGCATATTGTTCTTGCGTCATTCCATCAAATGGCATACTTACTTGTGGCGATTTTAGCTCTGGTGTCATTTTTACACCTAGCTCATTAAACAGTGCAATGCTTTGTTTATGGGTCATCAATGTGCCGTTGGTGGCATATAAATCAGTGCGCCAACTTGGTGTGCCATCCATGTAATCGGCAACGGTCGTTGCATTAGTGTTTGCACCATCCATTTTACCTTCAAGGGTTAAAAACTCCGCTAAGCTTATATCGCTGGTACAACATTTAGCTGATGCGGCAATACCATTAGCAGGGTCGGCTGGTGTAAATGGCACACTGCATTTAGCTGCAAGTTCAGGAATAGCTAAAATATTAGTTGTGGTATGTAAATCGCATTGAGAGTGGCGACAAACAAGCTCTTTGTCGTTTGTAAATGTAACATCGCATTCAACAATGCCAGCGCCCATTCTCGCTGCCGCAATGTAGGCTTCTTTAGTGTGTTCGGGGTATTGCATTGATGCACCGCGATGACCAATAGAAAAATCGGTGCGGTAAAAAGGACCTTCGCTGCATGACTCTAATTTTGTTTTTAGTGTGCTTTGCGCCATATTGTTAATTAAATAGTCAGGGCGAGTCCCTAGCTGAATATTTACTCCTTCAGCAACCTCTACAACAATGGGCGTAGGTACTTCAACAATTTCCACTTCGGTGTTGGTAACAACCACTTCTTTTTCTACTATTTCTACATCATCGTCGCAGCCTGCAAGTGTGGCTAACAATATACAGCTTGTAAGTAAGGTAATACGTTTCATTGTTTATCCTTAAAAAGTAAAATTTGTACTACCTTAATGATTATTAATGACAATTTTGCTACAAGCTTATTAATTTACTTTTTTATTAAGCATTTGATTGACCAATAATGCACCTAACATTATAGCAGCCCCAATACTTAACCGAACTATATCGGCATCTCTGTTCCAGATCAGCACGTTAATTATAATCCCAGCTGGAATAAGCAAGTTATTCATAACTGCCAAAGCACCTACGTTGACAAGGGTTGCGCCTTTATTCCACATAAAGTAACCAAGTCCTGATGCAACCAACCCTAAATAAATTAGTATGCCCCACTGTGTGAAAGTGGTTGGTAATTTGTTTGAGTTACCAAATAATGCATAGCAAATTGTGGCAATAATAAGTGCGCCTATAAAAAACCATCCAAATACGGCTTTGTCATCAAGCTGATTGTTATTCATTAAGCGTTTGTAGGTAACTTGGCCTACAGCAAAACTTATATTCGCCCCTTGAACGATTAATAAGCCGATTATGAAATCGCTATTTAGGTTTTCGTAACGAATAGTAATTGCACCGATTACAGCAATAAGTGCGACTATAAAAAAGCGTGGGCTAAAGCGTCTGTCCAATACATCATTTAGCAGGGTAATGTACAAAGGAGTCATTACAGTAAATAGCAGCACTTCGGGAACGGTTAAAAATAAAAATGAGTGGTAGTAAAAGCTATACATAACACCAAGTTGTATAGCGCCAATCAGCATAAGCTTTAAGGCTAAAGGTTTAGGCGTTTGTTTAAGCTTTAAAAAAGGTAAAAAAATCAGTGTTGCCAGTGCTATGCGTATTAATACGCTAAACCAAGCGTCAACTTGGCCTGCTAAATACACACCAATTAAACTAAACGAAAACGCCCAAAGCAAAGTGACTGCAAATAAGTACTGCATAACCATCATCTTTTAATAAATATTGAGCTAAGTTTATCTGTTATATGTGAGGGTATAAACAATAAAAGCCCGCAAGCGGGCTTTTATAAAAGTGAGCTTAATAAATTAAGTTATTTACTCAACTAAACCACGGCGCTTAAGTAATGCGTCGGTAGTTGGTTTTTGACCTCTAAACTCAATGTAGCTTTGCATTAAGTCGCGGCTATTACCTTTAGATAGGATTTCTTTACGGAACTTATCACCATTTTTACGTGTTAAGCCGCCGTTGTTTTCCATGTGTGCAAAGGCATCGGCTGCAAATACTTCAGTCCAAAGGTATGCGTAGTAACCCGCAGAGTAACCACCGGCAAATGTATGGCTAAAGTAGTTTGATTTATAGCGCGGTGGTACAGGGTAGTAATCAATACCGTGTGCTTTTAGCGCATCGCTTTCAAACTTTTGAACATCAGTAATTTTTTTATCTGAGCCAAACGAGTGCCATTCCATATCAAGTAAAGCAGCTGCTAAATATTCAGTGGTACCAAAACCTTGGTTGAATTTTTGCGATGCAAGTACTTTATCAAGTAAAGCTTGTGGAATTGGCTCACCTGTTTTGTAGTGTTTGGCGTAGTTAGCAAGTACCGTAGGTTCAATCATCCAATCTTCATTCGCTTGCGACGGAAACTCAACAAAGTCACGCGCTGTAGCAGTACCTGCTAAGCTTGGGTATTTAACGTCAGAGAATAAACCGTGCGCCGCATGACCAAACTCATGGAACATAGTTGACACTTCGTCAAACGTCATTAACGTTGGCTCGCCTGCAGCAGGTTTTGGAATATTTTGGGCATTGTAAATTACAGGTTTAGTGCCTTTTAAGCCGCTTTGACTTACGTAAGCGCTCATCCATGCACCGCCACGCTTACCTTCACGTGCGTATGGGTCTAAGTAAAATAAACCGATGGCGCTGCCGTCAGCGTTGAATACTTCGTAGGCTGTAACATCTTCATGATAAACCGGTAAGTCTTTACGCTCTTTAAATGTAATACCGTATAGCTTGTTCATTGCAAAGAATAAACCATCGTGAATTACAGAATCCATTTCAAAGTAAGGCTTAACAAGGGCAGGATCTAAGTCGTACTTTTCAGCACGTACTTTTTCTGCGTAAAAAGCCCAATCCCATGGTTTAAGCTCAAAGCTTTCACCTGAATCGTTAATTACTTTTTGAATAGCAGCTGCTTCAATTTTAGCTTTTTCAACTGCTTTTGGTGCTAGGTCATCTAAAATGCCGTACACGTTATCAGTTGTTTGTGCCATACGCGAAGTCATTACATACGATGCCCAATCTTTAAACCCTAGTAGCTCTGCTTTTTGAGCGCGTAGGTTTGTTTCTTCAATAATAATTGGGCCGTTAGTTTTTGCTGCACGGTTAGCAGAGGCTTTAAATATTTGCTCACGTAGGTCGCGGTTTTCAAGGCTTGATAAAATTGGCTGTTGAGTCGTATTTACTAGCGTGATCATGTAGCCGTCTTTACCTGCTTTTTGAGCAGCGGCCGCAAGACCTGCAATTTCACCTTCAGAAAGGCCAGCAAGTTTAGATTTATCGGTAACTACAATGACATCTTCTTTAAACGATTTTAAAATGTTTTGAGAAAACGCAGTAGAAAGCTCTGCAAGTTGTGAGTTGATTTCACGCATTTTTGCTTTTTCAGCGTCATTTAATTTAGCGCCTGCTTTTACAAATTGCTTATAGTAAAAATCCACAAGGCGTTGATCTTCAGCATTAAGCGAGTCTTTGTTGTCGTAAATAGTTTGTACGCGCTTGAATAATGCACCATTTAAGTAAATGTCGTCAGAGTGAGCAGATAATACCGGCGCCATTTTTTTACTTATACGTTGGTATTCGTCATCAGAAATCAAACCTGAAAGGTTATAAAAAGCAGCTGATACACGATTTAGTAGCTCGCCAGACATTTCCATTTCAACTAATGTATTTTTAAAAGTTGCAGGAGCTGGGTTGTTAGCAATAGCTTGTATTTGCGCAGTATGCTGAGCAATACCAGCATCAAAGCCGGCTTCGTAGTCTTTTGTACCAAACTTATCAAACTCAGGTGCCATGTATTGTAATGGGCTTGGTTTGAATAAAACATTGTTTGCGTTCATGTCTTGCACTTGTGCTGCGCTCTCTTTTGCCATGTCTTGAGGTTCGTTTGAAGAACAAGCCGATAGGATTAGGGCACTAGCAATAGTAGTGGCGATCAGGGTTTTACGCATAATAACTCCATAAAAAGATTAGCCGAAATAGGCTTTGCGAGTCGAAAAACCTAGTTAACTTATCAAATTTGTGGGTTTATACAATAAAGTTTATCGGTATTAAGGGGGATTTGAACGCAAATTAGCTAATAATTAGTATTAAGGTGGGTAAAAGTAGCTCTAAAATCAAACGTTAAAGCTACTTAAACATACGATTGTGTGTTTAATAGAGGGTTAGTTATAACCTAAAACAAATTTTTTCTCTGAGCCAAAGCTATTAGATTGCTGCCCAAACTCTTTATTAATAGTTGCTAGAGTTTGCTCTTGTTCGGCGAGCAAGCACAAAACCTTATTTCGGTAATCTAGGCTGCTTTCAAACAATTTTAAATCTACTTGCGGCTGCAAAGTAGCGAGTCTTTGATTTAGAGTAAGTTGTGTCATATGTGATCTCCAGTGCTTGTACACTATTTATATAGCACTCGGTGCAATAAAGAGTTAATAAATTGTTTATAAAATTCATATTGAACTTATTAACTTGGCGTTTTAGTTATATTATGACGTGCTAAGCTTAGCGAAAACTGAACCACACTTATTTTTAGTGAACAAATAACAATCAAAAAAGATATTGGGAACACTTATGACCCTCGAACAAATTAATCAATACTTAGCCTTTGTAATATTCACTTATAACGATGTGAATATTACGGTAGCAAAAGTAATTCAAGTGCCACTTATATTGTTTGCTATGTGGTTTGTAGTCACACGTATTGGCAAGCTTATTAAAAAAACATTACTCGCTAAAAAAATAAGCCAAGATGCAGTGCATTTGTTTACTCGCATTTACTTTATTTTAAGTATCGCAATTTTAATTTTTACATCGCTTGAAGTGCTTAGCATCCCGCTTACGGCATTTGCTTTTGTATCCGGTGCGATTGCTATTGGTGTAGGTTTTGGTGCACAAAACATTATTAATAACTTTATCAGCGGTTGGATATTGATGTGGGAACGTCCAATTCGCATTGGTGACTTTTTAGAGGTAGGTAACGCAAAGGGCGTAGTTGAAACTATTAATACGCGTTCTACACGTATTCGCCGAAATGACGGCGTACATATGCTTATACCTAATTCTCAATTGCTCGAAAATACAGTAACAAACTGGACGCTGATAGATGGCAATGCACGCTCATCGGTCAGTGTCGGCGTTGCGTATGGTTCAGACGTTATACTGGTTAAAAAGCTTATCCAGCAAGTGCTTGATGAGCATGATGCAATATTGGTTAATCCAAAGTCATCAGTGTTATTTGATGACTTTGCAGATAGCTCGCTTGTATTTAATGCTATTTTTTGGGTATGCGCCGAGTCTGAAACCATGCTTAGAAAAGTGCGCAGTGATATTCGTTTTAGTATTTATGCTGTATTTGAAGAGCATGATGTAGTGATTGCGTTTCCACAGCGCGATATTCATATAGATGGTGAAATTGCTTTTAAAAGGTCGTAGTTCTAATAAAAAAAGTCGCTTGCGGGTGACTTTTTTATGAGTAACCACAACGTTTCTATTTTGGGTTAATATGTAAAGCAATCCATTTTTCCTACTTTACTTCGCGATCTTCAATAAAGGACATATGTCCTCGTTATTAGGTTTTTGCATCTAAATATTGATAAAAACACGTAATCTTGTAGTTAAATGTTGCAAAAAAGTTTCCATTTATGTTCATATTTATGCAGTAAAATTATTACACAATGGTATAATCTTAATCGTTCGTTCAGCCTTGTTACTCCGTTTTGTACTCTCGGTGATGAGGTCCGCGCGCCATATAGCAAGTCGCGAAAAATTGTACGAGCCCGCAATGAATACATTGCGCAACACAAAAAACCGTTGAACAAGAGTGCATACTAAAGGTTAATACCCGACATGAAATCATTAAAGAAATCTGCAATAGCGACAATTATTAACGCTGCACTACTATCTGCTGCTGGCACATCTATTTCAGCATTCGCCGCTGAAGAAGAAACGGCTAAAAAAAGCAATCAACTAGAAGTTATTCAAGTTACCGCCCGTAAACGCGTAGAAAATGCACAAGAAGTACCTGTAGCAGTATCTGCATTACAAGGTGATAACCTTGATGCATATAGCTCTGCAGGTATGGATATTCGCTTTTTAAATGCGAAAATTCCAAGTTTATCTATTGAGTCTTCATTTGGTCGTTCATTCCCACGCTTTTACGTTCGTGGTTTAGGTAATACCGATTTCGATTTGAATGCATCACAACCAGTATCACTTGTTGTTGATGAAGTAGTTCAAGAAAATGCAATTTTAAAAGGTTTCCCAGTATTTGATGTTGAACGCGTAGAAGTATTACGTGGTCCTCAAGGAACGCTATTTGGCCGTAACACGCCAGCTGGCCTTGTTAAGTTTGATACTGTTAAACCAAGCCAAGAATTTGATGGATATGGCTCTGTTTCATACGGTAGCCGTGGTGCTGTAGATACAAGTGGTGCTGTAGGTGGTGCTTTAACTGACCGTTTATCTGCTCGTGTTTCATTATTATGGCAAGACAAAGACGATTACATTGATAACCAAGCTCCAGGCTTTGAAGCTAAAGATGAGCAAGGTGGTTACACTGAAAAAGCGGCACGCGTTCAGTTTTTATATGAAGGCGATGATTTTACTGCTTTATTAAACTATCACACACGTGACTTAGATGGCTCACCAATTGCCTTTCGTGCAAATGTAATTAAAGCGGGTACTAATGAGCTAGTAGATAACTACGAAAATGATGTTGTTTATCAAGATGCGGCATCTCGCTCTACTCAACAAGTAGAATCGGAAGGTGCAAGCTTAAAGCTTGAGTGGGAACTTAAAAACCACACAATCACTTCTATTTCTGCATGGGAAAGTGCTGAAATTTATTCTCGCGCTGACATCGACGGCGGTTATGGTGCTTCTTATATTCCAGATTTCATGGGACCCGGTTTTATCCCTTTCTCTTCAGAAAGTGCTGATGGCATTCCAGATCACGACCAGTTGACGCAAGAGCTACGTTTATCTAGTAACTTTGATGGTGACTTAAATTATCAAGTAGGTGTATTTTACTTTGATGAAGAGCTAACGATTGAAAACTTCAGCTACGATACATTCTCAACACCTAATGCTGGTGCTTTAAATGGTTATGTTCGCCAACAACAAGACACAACTGCATGGGCTGTATTTGGTTCTGTAGATTATACTTTTTCAGATGATTTAAAAGTAACAGCGGGCCTTCGTTATTCTGATGATGATAAAGATTTTGTAGCTGATCGTACACTTAGCCCAATTGGTGGCGGTGCATTACTTGTAGAGCGTGATGTTAGTGACGACCATGTTAGCTGGGATTTATCTGCAAACTATAAAGTAAACGATGATGTTAACTGGTACGGCCGTGTAGCAAACAGCTTCCGCGCACCTAGTTTACAAGGTCGTATTTTATTTGGTGATGACGTTACAACAGCTGAGTCAGAAACGGTAACATCGTACGAGACAGGTATTAAATCAGACGTGCTAGACGGCCAAGGCCGTGTAAATGCAACTGTATTTTACTACACGATGGACGACCAACAGCTTACTGCTGTAGGCGGTGGTGCTAACTTTAACCGTTTAGTTAATGCTGATAAAACGACTGGCTATGGTTTTGAGTTAGATACGCAGTGGGTATTAAGCGATGAGTTTAATGCAACGTTTAACTTAAGCTACAATAAAACAGAAATTAAAGATAACGATTTAGCTGTCGCTGTTTGTGCTCAATGTACTGTAACTGACCCAATTAATGGTTCTGGTCTTGCTGTACTTGATGGTAATAGCTTACCGCATGCTCCTGAGTGGATCTCTAACTTTACGCTTCGCTACACTAAAGAACTTGCCGATGGTAACTTCTTCGCAAGCGGTGATATTTCTTATCGTAGTAAAATCAATATGTTCCTTTACGAATCAGTAGAGTTTGAAGGTAAAGAGCTTATTGAAACAGGTCTTCGTACAGGTTACACATGGTCTGAAGGCGATTACGAATACGAAGTTGCTGCGTTTGTTCGTAACTTATTTGACGAGCAACAAGTTATTGGCGCTGTAGATTTCAATAACAATACAGGTATTGTTAACGAAGAGCGTTATGTTGGTGCTGAATTTAAAGTTAACTTCTTCTAGAGATAACCTTAAATTATATTAATTTTTAAAAGCCTGCCTTGTGCAGGCTTTTATGTTTTTATAAAGCTGGTAAAGTAGCGTTAATTAATTTAAAGAGATAAAAAGATGGCTGGATTTTGGAATTACCGTGTAATTTTTTGTGAAGCAACGAAAGACGAAGCAGCGCAATATCAAATACATGAAGTAGAATATAACCTAAATGGTAAAGTAACTAACTGGTCAGAAACTGGCGCAGCTCCTTTTGGAACAACCTTAGATGAGTTGAAAGATGACTCTGAGCGTTTAAAAACTGCATTTGATAAACCAGTACTTAAAGTTGTACGTAAAACGCGTGGCTACGAGCTTGTTGATGTTGAAACGGGTGAGGAAGCAACGGGTGAGCCGCCAGCAGGCTTAACGCAATAACTGTATTTATATAAAAGGTGCTTAAGGCGCCTTTTTTATTGTCAAAATTTAGCACAAGTTAAATAAGGAATGAGGATGACTTTAAAAGCAATATTATTTGATATGGATGGCACATTAGTTGATTCAGAAAGCATGCACTTTGTATGCTGGAGTAAATTACTTAAACCCTACGGTGTTAGTTATTTAGAAAATGATTTTTGTCAGCGCTTTTCGGGACGGCCCACTTTAGAAGCCGCAATTGAAATTAAGCAAGAGCATAACTTATCGGTAAGTGCACAGTTTTTAGCAGATGAAAAATACCGTTTATTTGGTGAATATGTAGTAACACATTTACCGCCACTGATGCCATTTACAGAGCAAACATTGAAAGCTGTAAAAGCGAGTGGCTTAAAAATGGCGCTAGTAACAGGCAGTGCTAAAAGTGAAGCTATGCCAATACTGAAAGGCTTAGGGTTTTATGAGCTGTTTGATACGGTGGTTACAAAAGATGATGTAACTAATCCTAAACCTGCAGGGGATCCGTATTTACTGGCACTTGAGCAGATAAATATACAACCTGGCAATGCAATTGCTGTTGAGGATACTTACACAGGGGTAACAGCTGCTAATAATGCTTTGTTACGTGTTGTAGCCATTGCCAATAGCCATACTAAAGATCACGACTTTAGCCAAGCTACCTATCAAATGAGCAACTTAGATGAGTTTTGGCAATGGGCGCAATCTCAACTATAGTTTAAGCCAACTTTTACGTGCTTGGATGCGCCAATGTTTACTATTAAACACCTGCTTTTAATTGTTATTGTACTTTTTACGCAATGCATAAGTGCAGCACAACCGTCTGTTTTACTGGCTAAAGTATATGACGAAACGAAGCATTATGATGTAAGTAAATATTTAGTCAGTGAAAAATATGATGGCGTAAGAGCTATCTGGACCGGCACGCAGTTTGTCACTCGTAAGGGTAATATTATCAATGCGCCAAGTTGGTTTACAGCGCCATTGCCAAATGTATGGCTTGATGGTGAGCTGTGGACTAAACGTGAGCACTTTTCTGCGCTTAGTGGCATAGTCAGAACTAAAAAACCTAATAATCATGATTGGCAAACTATTACTTATAAAGTATTTGATATGCCAGATAAAAATCTGCCTTTTAGCACTCGCTATAAAAACTATAATGAGCTTATTACTAGCCTAAACTCGCCGCACATTAGTGCTGTAGTTCAATATAGCTTTACAAATAATGAGCAACTTACAGAGTATTTTGACAACATAACTAAGCAGGGCGGCGAGGGAGTAATGCTTCATTTGGCCAGCGCTAAGCACAGCAATGGAAGAAGTAATGCATTACTAAAATTAAAACCTTATTTAGATGCAGAAGCGGTTGTAATTGCGCACTTACCAGGCAAAGGTAAATATCAAGGTATGTTAGGGGCATTAAGGGTAAAAACAGCGCAGGGGCAGGTATTTTCTATTGGTACTGGGTTTAATGATGCACAGCGCTCCATCCCACCGGAGATTGGTAGTACTGTAACGTACCGATTTCATGGCTTAACAAAAAATGGGTTACCGCGTTTTGCCAGTTTTTTACGGGTCAGAGATAGTTTATAACATTTATAAATTTTACAAAGTGTGCTAAATTGCGCGGCCTTTTTGGTAATGTGTGGTGAAGTATGTTTGTAGGTTTTGATTACGGTAGTTCTAATTGTGCTATGGGTGTAATGAGCGAGGGTAATGTTCAATTAGTACCGCTAGAGCAAGGAAAACATTACTTACCGTCTACACTTTACACTCATCACAGCGCGTTGGTTGTTGATTTTGTTGCTAAGCATTTACATGGCACAGCCCATGAGCATGACTTTTTAACGCAGCGCCAAGCATTATTAAATACCTTACCTCGTATTAAGTCAGACCTTGATTTACAACCTTCAGATGAAACCCTATTTATTGGTCGTGAAGCGATTAGCGAGTACGTGCAGTTTCCTGAAGAAGGCTATTTTGTTAAGTCTCCTAAATCATTTTTTGGTGCAACAGGTTTAAAGCAAGGTCAAATTAACTTTTTTGAAGATATCGCAACCGCGATGATCTTAAAAATTAAGCAACGTGCTGAGCTCTCTTTAGGTAAAACACTTACACAAACAGTGATTGGTCGCCCAGTAAACTTTCAAGCTGTGGGTGGTGAGCAATCAAATCAACAAGCGGTCGGTATTTTAGAGCGTGCTGCTAAACGTGCTGGTTTTAAAGACGTAGAGTTTTTATATGAGCCACTTGCTGCGGGTATCGATTACGAGAGTGATTTAACTCAGGATCAAAAAGTACTCGTTATTGATATTGGTGGTGGTACAAGTGACTGCTCATTTGTACAAATGGGCCCAAGCTTTAGAGGAAATAGCCAGCGCGATAGCGATTTTTTATCTCACAGTGGTAAACGTGTTGGCGGAAACGATTTAGATATTGCTTTGAGCTTTCATGGTTTAATGCCGTTATTGGGTTTAGGTAGTACGTTTAAATCGGGTTTGCCTTTGCCTAATCAAGCGTTTTGGCAAGCGTGTAAAATTAACGATGTAAACTTACAAAGCCAATTTTATAGTGAAAGCCATACCCGAGAGCTAAACGCACAATTACGTGATGTAAGTGCACCTGAGCTTTATAAACGTTTAATACATTTACAGCAAAACAAGCAAGGCCATCAGTTAGTGCAACAAGGTGAAGCGGCTAAAATAGCACTTTCGTCTGCTAGTGTGTTTGATTGTGATTTAAGTTTTTTAGATAGTGGGCTGAATAAAAATGTATCTGTAAGAGATTTAGCTGTTGCCGTTGAGAGTAGTATTAGCCAAATAGTTACTTTAGCAAAACAAGCAATCAGCGACGCTGCGACCACGCCAGACATTATTTACTTAACAGGCGGTAGTGCACAGTCACCATTGATTAAAGCGGCTTTAAGTGAGCACTTAGGCGATATAAAGATGGTTAACGGGGATCACTTTGGTAGTGTAACCGCTGGCCTGACTAAATGGGCCAGCATGCTTTATAAATAACCTAGATTACAATTGAGGTTTAAAGATCTATTTGTCGGGTTGCGAGGTATTTTTCGTAATCTGGCAATGTGCGTTCAAGCTCTACGTCCATAAGCGGTGAGCTTAATAACATATCTGCACTCACTTCATTACACGCCACCGGAATATTCCAAACAGCTGCTAAACGCAGCAGCGCTTTAACATCAGGGTCATGAGGCTGTGATGCTAATGGGTCCCAAAAAAATATTAAAACATGTATCTCATGTTCTGCTATTTTAGCGCCAAGTTGTTGATCGCCGCCCATAGGACCACTTAAAAGCTGAACTACATCAAGCCCCGTAGTTTTTTGAATTAAATGCCCCGTAGTACCTGTGCCATATAAAGTGTGCTTACTTAGTATTTCTTTGTGCTTTTCACACCATAATTTTAGTGCTGCTTTTTTACCATCGTGTGCCACTAAAGCAATATTTTTTTGTGCGGGAAGAGATTGTGTTTTTTGTTCCATGCTAATTCTTTTTATTGATGAACCTAAACTCGGAAGAATAAATCTCTTAACCAAAGTGCAGGTTAGTTAAAATAATAGATTGATAGCAAGGGCAATAAATACAATGCCAGTGATCCTATCAATCCAAAGTTGGCTATTTGGGTTACGTCTAAAAAACTGTGCAATTTTGTCGCCAAAATAAATATACGTGCAGTCAATCGGAAAAGCAAAAAGAGGGTAAAGTAAGCCAAAAAAAGCGAGCTGAAAAGTAGCCGATGAAAGCGTTGGATCTACAAATTGTGGAATAAATGCAATAAAGAATAATGCTACTTTAGGGTTTAATACTTCAGTCATCATGGCCTGAAACATGACATTACTTTTTTTACTGGTACTTATATGCGGTTTATCGGTTTGCTTGTCATCAGATGTCGGCTCTGGCTGATTTAGCGTGCCTTTAATCATCATAAACCCTAAATAGCATAAGTATGCTGCGCCTGCGTATTGCACTGCTGCATAGGCACTAGGGGAAGCTTTTAGGACTGCGCTTAGGCCTACAACAGCAAATAGCGTATGAACAACCCCACCTAATGCAAAACCAAAAGCACTTTGCATACCAGCACTTCGACCATTAGCAAATGTTTGCGCCATCAAAAATGCATTTGATGGCCCAGGCGCTACTGCCATTAAAAAGCTGGCTAATAAAAATGAGACTAGAAAGTCAGGATTGATCATTGAGTACTTTTAGCAGGGTGTAAAGTATGTGCTTTTTTACTCATTAAAATAAGCCAAAGCGGAACTAGTAATAACAAGTGAAAAGCAATCAACCATGGTGTGCTTAGCCCTAAATATTGGGTTAAAACAACAAGTATACTTGCGCCACTCATTTGCATAGCACCGAGTAATGCAGAGGCTGTGCCTGCTTGTTTAGGAAAGCTAGACAGAGACATTCCTGCAGCAGAGCCTAAACTTAAAGCAAACCCTAATGCAGCAATTAAGATAGGTAGCATAAGCGCAAATGCTGTTTCTATATGACTCAAGGCTAGCATTAAAATGCCTGAGAAAACCAGTACACTCACACCGACACGCAAAGCACGTTGGCTATTTCGTTTAATGTAGGTAGGTAAAATAAAACTTGCGACAATACTTATTACGGCATTTAACGTAAACCAAAAAGTAAAGTCGGCTACGGTGCCGCCTAAATGTGTAATAAGCCAGCCTGGTGCGAGCGTTACATACACTAATATGGCCGACATTGAGACCATACAAATTAGGCTATTAAACAAAAATACCGGTGTTTTAATAATCGGTGTAAAGCGACGTAAATCTAAAATATGCCCCTGATAATGACTATCAGCAGGACGAGTTTCTCTAAAAAAGAATAGGGTAACAATAAGGCCCAAAATAGCAAACGCGGTTAAAAACATAAAGTTCATACGCCAGCCAAACTGTACGGTAAGCCAAGCCCCTAAAATAGGTGCCATTGCCGGAATAAAGCACACAATCCCGTTAAGGTAGGTAATCATTTGTCCGCTTCGTTCACTGCCATATTTATCACGCACTATCGCAAATGCGACAACAAATGTGGCACACGCTCCAAATCCCTGAAAAGCACGTGCTATTAGTAATATCTCAAAAGAAGGCGAGTAGTATGCGAGTAATGCAGAGCTTGCATATAAACTAATGCCCACTATAGCCACTGGCTTTCGGCCAAATTTATCAGCTAAAGGACCTGCAATTAATTGGCCTAAACCCACTGTTAGCATAAAAATAGCAACGGTTTGCTGTACTTGTTGTTCAGTAACTGCAAATTGTTCTGCAATAGTAGGAAAAGCGGGTAAGTAAATATCGATTGCCATAGGGCAAAATATAACGAGTAACGCTAAGATAAGTAACAAAGTCATATTAGGTTTAGCGGGCTGTGTTTGCATTGAGTCTCCTTTTGTCGAGTATTTTAGGTGGGCACTCATAAAAAAGAAAGGGCTTATGACCCCTGCATAGGTCGTCATTCTTACTTTTTGATTGGATTAAGCTTAAAAGCCAGCATAAATGCACTTTTTAAAACTGGTCTGATGTGTTAATTTTAAAAAAGTAACTGTTGATGGAAAATAATAATGAGTAATAAATCTGCACTTGTACAAACATGGCATAAATTTAAGCGCCTACCTTTTGGGAATTGGCTTTTTACTAAAGCTGTTTGCTTTAAAGCGCCATATTTTGGTTCGATGAAACCTTACGTACTCGATTTGAGAGAGGGCCATTGTAGTGCGGTGGTTAAAAACCGCCGAAGCGTTCATAATCATATTGGAACTATTCATGCTATTGCGCAGTGTAACTTAGCTGAATTGTGTGCAGGTGTAATGGTTGATGCAACAGTGCCAGTTAAAACGCATCGTTGGATCCCAAAAGGGATGACAGTTAGGTATTTGGCTAAAGTAGATACAGATGTACGAGCAGTCGCTGAAATTGATTTACCACATAAGTGGATTGATAAAGAAGACTTAGTAGTACCGGTTAAACTGTATAATACCCGCAATGAGCTTGTTTTCACTGCAGATATTACTATGTACATTACTGAGAAAAATTAATTTACGTAAAGCTAATTTGACTTAGCTTTTATCAGCGGCTTGTTTATTTACAAATGATAAGTCGCTGCCATCTTCTTTCAATAATGCTTTAACTTCTTTTGCGGGTTTTAGTTCTTTCGAAATTAGTTCCGGCTCTTCTTTTTCAAAGCGTTGCTTTAAACTGCCTTCAATTACTGCGCCTGCATCAATACTCAATGTATCGTGAAATACATCGCCATGAACATGAGCGCCACTTTGTACTTTTACTTCACTGGCATTAATTGATCCAATAACTTTACCTTTAACAATAACGCTTTTAGCTTCAACAATACCTTCAACAACTCCCGCTGAGCCAATAACTAAATGCTCCACTTTTATGTCACCATCAATACGGCCATCAAGCTGTACTTCACCTTGGCTAACTAAAGTGCCTGTAAGGCGTACGTCTTCAGAAATAATAGACGGTGTGTGATTCACTCTTTTTAAATTAGAGCTAACTGTTTTTTGTTTTTTTCTACCAAACACGAGAAAGCGCCTTTGTTATTTTTAGAGGATTGACTTGTTTACCATTAAGTAATACTTCGTAGTGTAAATGCGTGCCTGTGCTTCGGCCGGTGCTGCCCATTAAACCGATTACATCATGTTTAGTGATTGATTGACCTTTCTTTACTTTAATTTTATTTAAGTGTCCAAATCGAGTCACTAAGCCATTTTTATGTTCAAGCTCAATAAAGTTACCATAACCACCATTACGACCGGCACGAAGCACTACAGCGTCTGCTGGAGCGAATATTTCGGTTTTATGCCAACCGGCTAAATCAATTCCTTTATGAAAGGCATGATTACTATTCATGGGATCTTTTCTAAGGCCAAAATTACTCGAAATATAGTATTTAGCTTTAGCTAAAGGCAGGGTATTTGGTAGCTCAGTTAAAAAGTTTTCTAAATTATTTAATATTAATAACTTATCAACGATGGCTAAAAAGTGGCTCGGAATTTTTGTTTCGTTAAATATATCAAGTGGCCCACCTTGTGCAGTTGTCTGGGCGCTTAATATTAGGTGTTGCTCAAGCGCAGACTCAATTCCTGCGCCTTTAACCATAGCTAAAATGGCTTGGTGACGTTCACTAATTTGGTTATCTAAATAGGTAAAGCTTTGCTCATAATGATTATTTAAGTTGGCCACTCTTGTTGCGAATGTAATTGGAGCGATTAACTGTGCTTGTTTACCTTTTTGATTTTCATCGACTAATGGTTCATGAAATTCATTGCCATTTTCATTAATAGGTACATCAAGTTCTGTATCAAGCTTAATAACGTCTTTGCTAATTGAAGCAGGAAGGGATTCTATCATGCTTTGCAGTAGCGCCTGCTTTTGCTCAAGAATTGCAAGTTGCTCTAACTGCGTTGCTTGAAGGGCTTGTTGCTCACTGACTTTTTGTTGCCACAGCGTTTGCTCGGTTATTTGATTTTGTTTTATGTCAGAGATTTTATTTGTTTGTGTATAAACACGAAAGCTTGAAATACTCAGCCAAGTAAAAGTGACTAAAATAAGCAACGCTACAAGAAGTTGAAACCAAGAGGCTAAAACAACATGCTTAACTTCGCCATTTTGACGAATAAGTAGCTGACGAGCAGGGAAAAATTTATGATAAAAAGACTTTATAAATACTGACATGGCATATAAACACTGGCTATTAACCGAATTAAGATAGCAATTTGAGTTAAAAAAGCTAGAAAAAAATTGTAACTGTTCAAAAATTAATAAAAAAGGGCTGCTTTTAGTAAGCAGCCCTTTTAATAAATTTTTTAATATGCGTATTATTTTGCCGGTATTACAGTACTCTCTACAGAGCCAAAACCTATACGTGCATAGCCTTCTTTTTCACACCAGCCACGCATAATAACGTTATCGCCATCTTCTAAAAAGCTACGTTGTTCGCCATTACTTAGCGTGATTTTTTCTTTACCGCCACGAGAAAGCTCAAGTAATGAACCTGCTTCTTCGTGCGTTGGACCCGACTGAGTGCCCGAACCTAGCATGTCACCTGGCATAAAGTTACAGCCATTTACTGTGTGATGAGTAACCATTTGTGCCACAGTCCAGTAAGAGTGCTTAAAGCTAGATGTTGATACGCGCGTTGGGTTATGGCCTTCGCTACGCATTTTTTGCGTTTGAATTCTAACATCCATTTGAATATCAAAAGCACCTTGGTCGCGATTCGCTTTTGATTCTAAATAGTCCATTGGCTGTGGATCGTTTTCATCACGTGTCCAGCTTGTTCTGTAAGGCGCTAATGCTTCGGTTGTTACAATCCAAGGCGATACAGTTGAGGCAAAGTTTTTAGCTAAAAATGGACCAAGCGGTTGATATTCCCACGCTTGCAAGTCACGTGCTGACCAATCATTAAATACACAAAAGCCAAATACATGGTTTTCAGCATTTTCGATAGCGATTGCATCGCCCAGTGCATTGCCTTTACCTAAGTAAATACCCAGCTCTAGTTCGTAATCAAGGCGTTTACAAGGACCGAATGATGGCACTTCTGCGTCTGGCGCTTTAGTTTGGCCTTTAGGGCGATGAAATGTTTGACCCGATACGTCAATAGATGAAGAGCGACCATGATAACCAATAGGTACCCATTTATAGTTAGGTAATAATGGGTTATCAGGGCGAAATAAACTACCCACAGCTGTAGCGTGATAAATAGAAGTGTAAAAGTCAGTGTAATCACCGATGCGACAAGGCAAAGAAAACTCTATATCAGACTGTGCAACCAATGTATCGCTAAGCGCTTGTTGGTGCTCAGAGCCTGCTCTTAGTGCTTTTGAAAGCGCTAAACGAAGGGCTGACCAATACTGTTTCCCTAAACCCATAAATGTATTTAAGGTTGCCTCACTTGCTGCATCTGCGGCTGTTTTAGCGTCACCTGTTAAAACGTTTAATTTACTTAGTTTTGCTAAATCGATTACTTGGTCACCAATTGCAACACCACCACGAAAGGCCTCATCAGACCCTTTACGACGAAATTCTGCAAACGGTAAGTTTTGAATCGGGAAGTCGCAATTATCAACATTAGCTGATTCTACCCAGCTGGTTAAATTAATATCGTGGGTTTCGTTAATTAGGCTCATTACATTTCCTTTGGATTTTACTGTATGGCGACAAGGTATAGTTTATTTAATCATACTTGTACTTGGCGCCATACTTTTTAAATATTAAAACGACAAAAAGCAGCGAAGTTCGCTGCTTTTAATTTACTCAAATATTTTATAAAACGCCGCGACGCTCTTGGTCACGTTCGATTGATTCAAATAATGCTTGGAAGTTACCTTCACCAAAGCCACCATCATCAACGCGTTGGATCATTTCTATAAAGATTGGACCAAATAAGTTTTTAGAGAAAATTTGTAATAAATAACAATTTTCACTTTGGCTATCTACGAGTATCTGATGCTCACGAATTTTTTCTTTATCTTCAGCAACCCAAGGTACACGGTCAAAAATAGTATCGTAGTACTCTGGGATAATATCTAAAGTGGCAATTGTTGATTTATCAAGCTTATCAAGAGAGCTTACTAAGTCATCTGTTAAAAACGCTAAATGTTGAACGCCTGGGCCGTTGTACTCACCAAGGTATTCATCAATTTGGTTGTTATCGTTACCTTTACCTTCGTTTATTGGAATAGAGAAGGTGCCGCATGGCGATTTAAGTGCATACGAAATAAGCGCTGTTTTTTGACCTTTAATGTCAAAGTAGCGTACTTCAGTAAAACCAAATACGTCTTTATAAAAGTTAGCCCATTTTTCCATGGTGCCTTTATAAACGTTATTGGTTAAATGATCGATTCGGATAAAGCCTTTATCTTCTACAACATTTTGCGTTTCTAAGTCTTCAAAATCACTTTCGTAAATAGTGCCTTTGTCGCCAAATTGTTCAATAAAGTAAATTAGGCTGTCGCCAATACCATAGATCGCAGGGTAAGGCATATTTTTATGCGTTGAGTCGGTCGCTGGTTTTGCACCACGTTCTACAGCTGTTTTAAATGCTTTTTGCGCATTCTCAACACGCCAACCCATTGAACAAATAGCAGGGCCATGGCTTTTAGCAAATTCTGCAGAAAAACCTTCACGCTCGTTATTCAGTAAAAAGTGAATATCGTTTTGGTTGTAATAAACAATGTCTTTACCTTTGAATTTTTTAAGCTTAGAGAAGCCAAAATCAGTAAATACTTTATCCATATAATCAGCATCAGGTGTTGCGTACTCGGTAAACTCAATACCGACTAAACCCAAATAGTTATTTACTTCACTCATTATTATTACTCCCGCAATTAAGCACTGCGATTATGTGTTGTTGTGTTAATGGCAAGATAATTAACCAGAATTAGATTTAGGGGAAGAGCAGCCGGGTATTTAGTAATTGAGTGGTGTGTAAATTTTATAGGACGCTTGTGTCCAAGTTGTTTTGAGTCAATACAGTAGAAAATTTTCACGCTGTAAAAGTAAACAGTTTTAGTGGCGGTTTTTTGATTAAGTTTATGAATTATAGTAATAAAAAAGAGAGTTTAAGTAGCTAAACTCTCTTTTTTGAAGTGGTATGAAATAGGGTTAAGTGTAATTAATTGTTTACATTTTTGGCGCGTTCACCAAAAAACTTGCTACGCTGTTGTAACCACAAGTTTGGTTTTATTTCAGGCGCAGCTTGGTAATGGCGTTCAATGGTTTGATTAAGTACGCGTGTTGCTTGCTCGTAAGTGAGTTTTTGCTGCGCATTACCTAAGCTTTTTATTTCGTCGCGGCTCATTGCACGGCCGGCATAAAGCATGGCATTTAAGTAGCCTGGCTCGGTTTCAAAGTTGTCATCATTAAACAGCAGCACTGCGTCTTTGAGTGCCCAGCGGTTGTTTATTTCTCCATCTTCCTTTACACCCACTAGTTCGCCATCTATGTACACTTCAAATACGCCATTGGTAGGTGCAGTATAAAATACTAAAGCGACACGATGCCAAGAGTCGGATTGTGTATTGCCAAAATAGCCGCTGTCGCTGGTTGATTTACCATAACCACCACTTGGGTCAATAAATATGTCGGCATCGTCGGTTAAGTAGTTAACGGTATCCGCTTGAACAACCGCACGGTAAATATCTTGGCCTTCTGCTGGCCAGTATAAATCCATTACAAGTGTGTAGTCTGAAACCATGCCATCAGCGGCATAATCGCCGTTAGCGGCTGTGTTTAAGTTAATATGTAGGCCTTCGGTTGGTGCATGCCTTGAAAATGCCATTACACCTGACGGCCCATCACTCAAATCACTAATGCCCAGTTCGGCAGTAGTTTTATATTGAGTTTCTTCTGGGCCCCAGTCTTTTTCTTCAGGATCGAAGTAACTGAGTACTGAAGGTCCAAAATCTGCTGTAAGTGGGCTTGCTGTATTATCAAAATTCCATACCGTTATGTTTTCTTCGTTTGTACATGAAAACAGTTGATTGTTGGTATCTAGGTATAAGCACTGGCTTGTTCTAAATCGGGCGTACTGATCTAGTAACCACCATGCTTCGGCAATGGGTTCTACGTTTGAAAATGTGACACCATTAAAAAATAATTCAGGGTTAAGCGCTGCGCCTTTAAATAAAGCGACATCATAATTGCTGGTTGCTTGAATGTTTTCGGGTGTGAGTAAAAACCAGTCAGGTTGGCTTGCATACATAGATGTTAAGTCTGTACCTGTTACTGTTACTTTATATATTGCGTTAAAACCGGGTGTATTTGAAGGCTGTCTTTCTACGTAAAATGCTTCGTGAAAATCTTCTTGTGTGAGCGTGCCGGGTGTCCAACGCTTTTGAACCAGTTCGGGGTTTAAAAGTGCAGCTGTGATTGAACTTTCGTGTTGCGCGGCTAATGCTGTTATTTCAGCTAACTCAATTGCACTAGGGTAGTTTTCTGAAATAGCTATTTCGGTTTGTGCATCAGGCGCGTAACGGCCCATAATTTCATCTATGGCTTGCTTTGTCGGTTCATCACGTTCAGTGATGGTTTCAGTGGCAATCGTTTGATAGTTCACAACAGGTGATGTTTTATCAGCTAAATTAAACTCAAGTGTTAAGTCGGTTATCCCTTTTGCATAAAAGTCAGGTTGAATAACAATGGCGCCATTTTCTAGTGTATCAAAGCTTTCGCCGCCATGGGTATGGCCCCCTAATACTAAATCAATACCTGCAACGTCAGTTGCCATATCTGTGTCTAGGCCTACTCCTAGATGGCTTAGCATTACCATGTAATCAACATCATCACGGTATTGGTTTACAATGCTTTGTGCGACTTGTTGCCACTCCCAGCTCATTTTAAACTGTTTAATAAAATCAGGGATCGGATCATCTTGAATAGGTTCATCTAGCTCATTCCATGGCACTGAGGTCATGCCAAACACACCAAGTGTAATACATCCTACTTGAACTTTTGCAAATCCTACGCCTTCAAAATCTTGTAGTTGCTCTGCTTCATAACGAGTATTACTAGCAAGTACGATTGCATTCTCGTCTTGGGAATAACTTAGTAATTTTTCAGGGCCCCAAGCATAATCATGATTTCCAACGACTCGTAGGTCAAACTGCATTGCTTTAATAGCTTCTTCTGTCGCGGTACCTTGTGATAATTGCTCAGCAACGGTGCCTTTTTCATAGTCGTCACCACCGTTTGTAAATAAGGTGTGCGGAGTTTGGCTTGCTACTTGGTTGTAGTAGGCTTTGATCCGGCTGAAATATTGCTCTTCATAGCCAAAGCGAGCATGTAAATCTGCAACGTGAACAAACCTTACCGATTGCTCTGTTGCATTAGCGTCGCAAGTTGGGCCGATATTTGCGAAAGCTTCATTGCGCTGCATTTGTATTGCATATGTGCCCAGTGTTGTTACTTGAGCGCTAACAAATCCATCTAAAACTATTGAATTTGTAACAGTATCCCAATTAGCGCCTGATAGTTTTGCGATAAACAGTTGTCCGCCTAATGCATAGTCATCAGGGATTTTTATTGTAATGGTAATAGGTTTTTCAAGAGTAAGCGTGGAGGGCGTAAGCGCATGTAAATCAGAAATTATATTTTGTTGTATATTCGTCTCATCTAATAATGTTTTCTCGTAGGTAAGCTCTACATCACTAGAAATAGCACTGGAAGGTGCATTAAATATAAAATTGCCTTCGTCTAATGTAGCCTCTAAACCATTAGCGCTTGATAGTGTTAATTTGCTAGGTTCAGGCTCAACAGGATCGTTTGGATTAACCGTCACTTCATCACCGCTACCACAGGCAGTTAGAATAAAGCTAAGAAATATAAATATAATAACACGTGATATCGTTAACGATTGCATCTACGGATGTCCCTGAGTCTATTCAATAACCAATCAGGATATAATATCAGTTAACGGGGGAAGGGCAAAGTTGAATAAAAAATTCCCCCATAGAAGCTATGGAGGAATTGTCTTAGGTTATATTGCTACATTTGAAATAAACAATAATTAAGAGACTTTCTCTTCTAAACCTTGTTTTTCCCATACTTTAGCTTTAAAAGTCATTAGTACTAAAACAACACCAACACCAATGCTAAATAATGCAATTTGTAAGTATAAGTTAGGAATTTCATCAACATTATTCGGATCGAAATTACCAGCAAGTAAACCTGCGATGATGTTACCGATTGAGTAAGTTAATACAAACACACCCATCATTTGGCCAGTGTAACGTTTAGGCGATAACTTACTTACAGCACTTAATGCTACAGGGCTTAAACAAAGCTCACCCACTGTATGTAAAAAGTACGTAGTAACAAGCCAGTAAGGCGCAACTTTTAAGCCTTCAGCTGCGTAATGAGCCGCCATAAACATAACTAAAAAGCCTGATGCCATGATAATTAAGCCAATTGCACATTTAACGCTGTAGCTAGGTGATACTAAGCTTTTAGATAAGTTAATCCAAAGCGCTGCAAAAAATGGCGATAAAGCAATAATAAACAGTGAGTTTAATGATTGAAACCACGTTGTAGGGATTTCAAAAGTACCAATAAGACGGTCAGTATAGTCGCGAGCAAATAAGTTTAATGATGAACCAGCTTGTTCAAAGCCAGACCAAAAACATGCAGATGCAATACATACTAAAAATAGTGCCCACATTCTTTGTTTTTCTGCATCTGTTAAATTACCTGTAAAGTAAATAACTCCAAAATAAACAAAAAAGATAATAGTAAATACAATGGCTGTGTAACCTGCAACTACAGTTGGATTAATAACAATAGCGCCGGCCATTGCAGCCGTAGTAACTGCAGCAGCTGCAATTACAAATGCAGCAATACCGCCCCATGCACGTGAAGTACCTTTAGAGCCTAATGGATTAGCCGGTAAAGCACTGTGCTTTGGTAAGTTATTAAGTGTGAGTTTGTACTGTACTAAACCAATGGCCATACCTACAGCTGCCGCACCAAATGCCCAGTGCCAGCCTACGTTCTCCATAAAGTAACCACATACGTAGTAACCTATTAAAGAACCCATGTTAATACCCATGTAATAAATAGCGTAACCGCCATCACGACGCTCATCAGCATCGCTATATAATTGGCCTACCATTGCACTGATATTTGGTTTTAGTAAACCAGTACCTGTTGCTACAAATATTAAGCCAACGAAGAAAGAATAATCATGTGGAATAGCCAAAATAATATGGCCAATCATAATAATTATGCCGCCATACCAAACTGCTTTTTGACCACCAAACAATCTATCAGCTAGCCACCCACCCGGTAAGCCTAAAAAGTATACTGCGCCTGTGTACAAACCATAGATTGCAGCAGCTGATGCAACAGTAAAGGCAAGGCCTTCTTCTTGTAAGCTTGCTGTCATGAATAATACGAGCATAGCTCGCATACCGTAATAACTCATTCGTTCCCACATTTCAGTGAAGAACAATGTCGAAAGTCCTTTAGGGTGGCCAAACCAACCACTATCTGGAGCTGAACTCATATTTACTTCCTAACTTTAAGAATTGTTGTAATGGCCTTATAATTTTTTGCTTTAGCTATCTTAATATTTAGTCATACTAAAATGCTCGACCATCAGTTTATTATTTGTAGCTAAGATAATGATTTGCTATATGGTAGTAACACCAGAAGGTAAGAGACACACCCTTATCCTAGTTACAATTGAGCACAAGTATACATACACCTCAAGGCGAGGGGAAGTACTGAGCGGTGTATCACCTTATGCTAAGTTAGAACTCAGCATAAGGGATAATAGGTGTACCCGGAAATTCGAGTGTCCCGTAAACAGGATTGAAGTAGTAACGGATATACAGTTGGCCAAAATTAGGTTCGTAAAAGTCAGAACGGTCAATAGCTAAATAACCACCAAAGAACCAATGTGGGGTTATTCTGTATTCAAAGCTGCCTTCTAAGTTGTACGATACGCCCGCACTTGTATCTGAATCAAAGGCCGGATCTACACCGGTTTCAAGTTGACGCGCAAAGGCCTCTGCTTGAAGGTCAGGATCATTAGGGAAAAAGTCGATTGCTTGCGTTTTAGTTTGTGAATACGACACGCCTGTTTTTACGCGGTATACAAAGTCATCACCCCATCGTGCATCGTAGGTTAAAGGAACCGATAACCCAATATAGTTCTGTGGGCTGTAGTAGCCGCCGTGGCCCCAGGTTTCTTCACTTAAATTAAATTTATAGGCCCAATGCAATAAACTTGCACCCACTGTAAATTCGCGGTCTTGATTACTTATCACACGATAATAGGTGCCGCCCATCAAGCGGTAGCGCTGGTTATCTTTTACGTTTTGACCTTTATACAATGTAAAGTCAGCACTAGACCAAAATCCCCAATTGCCGCCTAAATCATGAGAAACATTAGCGGTTAAACCGGTTGAGCGCACACCCCCCCAAATTTTACCTGTATTAACGTCTTCAAGACCTGCATAGGCGAGTACTGAGCTGGTTACTGGTCGTTTTTCTAATTCAAGGCTATAACCAAAGTCACCAAAGTCGTCCGAGTAATTAACACCCCACACAATGTCTTCGATTAAAAAGCCCAGTGGTGTTGTCCCAATATCTACGCGCCAGTTTTCGTTTTGCCAACCAATACCAATATCAACGCCATCTTGCTCAGGACTTACTTCGTCAATACCACAGGTAAATATACACAAAGCACCTTGACCGTATCGACTGCCAGCAAATTGCTCGTCAAATCGTGTTGTTTGAGCGCTAATACTTGTAGGATCTATTTTTACAAAGCCTTGCCCTTGCCAAAGCGGAAAGTACGCTTCAATAGGGACTAAACCAGCGCCCAATGTAGCCTCACTTTCAGTACTTACTTGTCCGCTAAAATTTACACCAACAGCAATGTAGGCTTGGTTTTTGTTTTGTTGGCTGAGTAGTTCTCGTTTGGCACCGTTTATATACCACTCGTCGTTTTCATTAATGCGCGAAAGTGATGCGTAGAGTTCTTTTTCATTTAGTTGACGATTAGGTGAAAGCGTTTGTGCGTACCACGTTTGTGCTTGCTCTGTTTCATTAAAATTAGCAGCAACTTGCGCGCCTAAATAACGAAGCTCTAAATCATTAGGTGCTTTTTGAATAAGCTGTTCAGCTAAGTAAAGGGCATCACCTGCGTAATTAAAATCGTTTAACGATTCCATAATTTGACGCTGAAAATAACTTTCTTGCGTTGTACTTTGTTCAATGGCGAGCTGTGTGACTTCTTTCGATTGGAAATCATCACCAAGTGCTCTATAGGCTTTGGATATTGCCATTAAAGCTTGAGGTTCAATTAACTGATTATTTTTTAGTTTTTGTTCGTATAAAATAATCGCTGATTGGTTTTGATCAAGTGCTAAGTTTGCATTTATTAGCGCAGTTGTTGTTGCTGATGAACTTGGGTATTTTTGATCAAGCTGATTTAGCTTCGCAATAAGATCACTGCCACTAAAATACTCAGAATAATAGGCATTTTGTAATTGCACAAACTGATCTATTTCACCCTCAGAGGCATTTTCAGGAAGCCGATATTGATTAAACCAATCCGTAGTCTGAGCTTTATTACCCTGTGCTAAAAGCCATTCTCCATACAACATATGCCAATAGGCTGATAATGAGGGGTCTTCAGCTAATGCGTCACGCATGAGTTTTAAAGCGTGGTTTTGTTCTTCTATGCTAAACCAGCTTCGTGCTAGCTCCGCTTTCATTGGTGGCGTTAAATTTTGTGCTTCTAACGCACTTAAGTGATAAATAGCAGCCGCTTTATTTTGAGAATTAATAAAACGTTCGCTTTGTGCTAAAGACTCATTAAGTTGTAACTGTTGTTCAAGAGATACAATGTCAGCATCGCGAGATTTAAATGGAATATACTGAAGCGTAGCAAGCGCACCTTGGTAATCATCTAAAGCGCGCAAAAACAGTGCATGGCTATACCTAAGCTGTGAATTTAGCGGAAATTGCCACAATACATTATTAAACAATGAGCGAGCTTTGTCGGTGAGTCCTTTTTGTTGATATATAAACGCTAAGTCGTAATATAACCAAGGCTCTTCTGGTGTTGCCTGAATAGCCTCTTTTAATATTTTTTCAGCCTCTTCTAACTCACCAGCTTCAGTTAGCTTTGTTGCCTTAGCTCTATACACGCTACTTAATGAGCTTAAATATGACGCTCTTAATATTTCTTTTTGTGAAAATGAAAGTCGATTAAAAAAAGAGGTGAGCGTTTTTTCACTTTGTTCAAGCTTTGCAATTTCAAGTAAGCCAAATACGGCGCCTTCGTTTAAAGGCTCGCTTTTAAGCACCACTTGGTAGGTAAGCGCAGCTTGTGAATATAGCCCTTGGGCAAATTGTAAGGTGCCACGATTTACCAATACGGTATTAGGTTCTTCTTCTAATGCGGCGGCTAAATCGAGTTTTAGTTTAGCAACTCTAAATTCACTGCTATCTATAGCGTCTCTTGCTTGGCGAATATACAGCCAAAACTTAGCTGTTTTAGCCATGCTTTTAAGGGTATTTCGCTCTGCAAAGTCGGCAGTGTATTTTTGTGCACGTGTAAAATAATTATAGGCTTTACCATTTTCACCTAGTTGTAGGTAAAGTATGCCTAAGCTGTTCATGATTTCGCCGTCAGTAGGGCGGCCTTTTAATGCTTTTAATAGAAGAGGTTCTGCTGCTTTTAACTTTTCTTGTTCGAGTAGATTATTGCCTTTTAACCAGAGCTGATAAGCCGGGTCGGCTAATAATTTTTGGCGTGCTTTTAATTGCTTTTTAAAGTCTTGATACTGTAACTCTCCCTTATTACTAAACGGGTAAAGTATAAAGTATTGCTGAAATTGCTTGTCAGTATTACTGTTTATTGGCATATTTTTTAATGCAGAGAGCCAAATACCTTCAACTTCATCACTAAAACCCGATGTCGATCCATACTTACTTAAAATACGCATTGCTGTTTTATCGCGTGGGTTACGTCTTAGCAAATGTCTGGCATAAGCAACTTCTATAGTGCCTAGGTTGTCATAGCGTTTTAATAATTGCTTGTAACCATTTTTAACCCCTTGCCATTGAGCGCTGTCTTGTGCATACCAGCCTAAATGCTCAAGCTCAAAGTTTAAAGTAGGATAAACATCATTAAATATTTTATTGTAAATTTGACGTGCTTGTTCATATCTGCCGGCACGAGCAAGCAGCTTTGCTTCTTGAATTACTGCCTTGTCTTTACCTTGAATACGAGACATAACCTTGAGTTTTTTTACGCAAGGTGTTTGTTGTGTTAGTTGGTTATCAAGCTTATTTAATAACAAGTTTGCCTGGTCTGTATTGCCATTCGTAAAGTCGTAATGTGCAAGCGCACATTGCGTTTCTATTCGCGTAGGGGCAATTGCAACCAATTTTTGCAGGCTATCTTCAACAAGTCTTTTGTTTTGTTGTGCTTCACCAATACTAATTTGGTTTAATAACCAATCAACCGATTGTGTATCAATATCATTTATTGTTGCGGCATTTAAATTAGTGCTTAGTGCCAATGTACAAGCTAAGGCCAACCTTAACGACATTCAGTGCTCCAAGTAGGTTGTAGCGTTCCATCAGCCGTTATTTTAAAGCGCTTGTTTACAGCACTTTCACCAAATAAATGCAATACACTGTCGTAATAACGTGTTTGCGTAAAAGACTTATCAATCATTAGCTTTTGCTGAATGGCCATTACTAGCTCATCATTACCTTGCTCTGCTAACAAAGGCAACAGGGCAGCGTTAAAGCCCAAAGGTCCTCTTTTTTCAGATTTACCTGATTGAGCGTACGTATTTAAAGGAACATAGCCGCGCTCTTCAATAGTATCCACAAATGGTGCAAACTGAGCAAGAAGCTCTTGTTTGTAGGGTGCATCTTTTGCCATCATACTTGCCCAAAGGTAAACACGAATTGCATTATAACTACCTAAATCTGTATTTTTTCTGTTGTAGTAAAAACCACGGTTTGAATCAAACATAACCCAATCAGGGCTAACGCCTTGCTGTGCGGTATCTAAAATTAGCTTAGCTGATCCTTCGTGCAGTTGGTGCCACGGTGAATGTGGATAAAGCTTTTTAAATTGCTGGTAAATAAATAACGGCGAGTAGCTAGGATTTAGCTTATAGCGCTCATTGTCAAACTCAAAACCGGCAGGTGCGGGGAGTAAAGACAGGCCAAGGCCCGTTATGTAGGCGGTTTCTTCTCTGATTATACGTTGAGCAAGCACTGCGGCTAAAATACTATAGCGGCGTTCATCCCATAAAATTGCCGCTTGCGATAAACTGTAGGCAATCCATAGGTCTGAATCTGACGCAGGGTTTGAATCTAAAATACCCCCTACGCGGTTTTTATCTAGTCCCCATTTCCATGCTGGTAAACGCGTACTTAAATCGCCCTCTGATAAATGCTCTTGGGTCCAATTTAAAACAGAATCAAAAGCGGCTTTATCGTTGGCAATAAGCGCAAAAAATAGTGCATATGATTGGCCTTCAGAGGTTGTGATACTTTGATCACTGCCCAAGTCAATAACGCGGCCGTTTTGGCTTATAAAATGATTTTTAAACACTTGCCACGACTGCCAAGGTTCGCACTGTTCAACTTGTGCGTTGGCATTGAAAGCAAATAGTGCCATCACAGTAAAAAACATATTAACGAGTGATTTCATTATTCGTCTCCTTCAGCTAAACGCTTGTAAGTTAGTGCTTGTAATAATCGCCATAAGATAAATGAGATCAGCAATAGCGTTAAAATAGACAGTAATGCCAAAATAAATGGATGATCAGATAAGTGAAACCACACTAATGTATAGACTGGGATATGGCCTACAAAGTATTGCTCATCTACTTGAATGGTTTTAATACCCTGTGAGTTGATAATGGCTGCACTACCTTTTACTTGAGCTAATTTTTCTGAGTTCATTAGAACATCGTCAAGTATAGTAAATGCATTTTGCGTCGTAGCACTCAACGAGACGATAGAGCGGTCTGAGTCAAACGGTGATTGAAACCCTGTTATAACAGCCATATCGCCACTACTTTTAATACTAACCTCTACTTTATCGGTCGTTTGTTCGTCGTATGCACCATTATAAATTGCTTGTTTAATTGCGCGCTGATTATTGTTAAGCAAAACATTTGTTTGTGCATCTTCATCTAAGTCATTAGCAATACTGTTAGGTTTAGCAATAACGAGTATGTCTTTATCATCTAAATCAGCGTCCTCATTTAAATGAGCAACACTCATTCTGTGGGTTGGGTAGCCGGTGATTGCGCCAAAGTGCCCCGTTAAGTTAAATAAAACGGTTAAAGCATTAGGTGTTGGGTTTTCATCAATAAGTACAAGTGTTTTTTGTAAATCAGCATATTTGGTAAAAGGAAAGCCACTATTAGCAAATACGTTCAGATCTGGTAATGCGATGTAGTGATCAAATTCACTTACGTCAATGCTTGAATCGCCATCAATAACACCAAACTCACCGCCAGGAGGTGCAACAGCACATTCGCCTTTTTTGAGTACGCCAAACCTAAAGTCAAAGTTAAGTTCATTTCTGTTAGCTAAATTAATGCCATTGACAGAAAAGCCTTCTGTACTTTGTGTGGTGTCAGTATTGGCAACTAGTGGCAACAACGCTTGTGTTGTTTGTAATAAATCGTTGTTTTCATCTAGTAAAAAACCACTTATAAATTCTTGGTTTATTAGCATATTTAAACGAGAGTCGATGGCTTCTGATTCTGGCGTGCTACGGTACTGAAGAGTAATAGGTATTCCTCTTTCACGCCACGTGAATAGATCAGGTGCAAAGCGAATGTTTAGTTTTACTGGACCATTATTAAGACCTTGCGCCTGTAGTTGCGTAGGGTAGTCAATAAGCTCGTCAAAATGCACTGGACGATCGCTTCTAAGCCAGCGTGGTGCATCATACGCTTTTCGAAGTGGCAACTGATTTATGGCTTCAATACTTGCGCTTCTTCCAGTCATTACTTTGTGGCCAAATGCAAGGCCAGTCACCGCTGTTTTTAAATCAGCTTCATCACGGCCCAATATCAGTAACATTTTATAATAACGATTAAATGGGTTTGAAATGATTTCAATCGTTGGTTTTTCAACATCTGGGTAATCTTTCAAAAAATCAGGTTTTGAATCATTAGTAATAAAAACCACACTGTGTTGATCAGGCGATTTATTTAACGTTACGGGAAAATTAAATCCACGCCAATCAGCTTGGGCTCCAAACCAACTCGATAGCGTTGCTGCTGCCTCAATAGCTTGGGTATTGGGTGTTTTAGCAAATACAAATGGAAGGTTAAGCTTGTTGTAATCCTTTTCATCAAAAAACGGCTCTGGGAGGTATTCTAAACGGCTATCGATAGCAAGCTGCTTTTGGTCGAGCGTTATGTTGCTTGATTTATTTATTTCTGTCCAAATAGTACGGCTGAAGTAGTCTTGACATCTAAGGTCGTAATAACCAACCAATTCAAAGCGGACTTGGTTGTAATCTTGAATGTATTTAGCGTTAAGATCGAGGCTATGCTGCACTGTGTTTTTTACAATACTAAGTTGTTCGTTAATAGGTAAAACAGTGACTAAATTATCATTAAAGTATACTTTTAAGTGCGAAACATTCGCGATTAATGAAGGCGAGTTAGTATACGAAAAGTTAAGCTTTAAATTGGTGCTCAATTTATCTATTCGGTTTGTAAAGTCAACGCGGGAGTTATTATTTACCCCGTTGAGCCTAAAACCTGTAAAGCCTAACGCTTCAAAATCTAAGCGTAAACTCGACACCTGAGCGCTCTCAGGGTATCCATTAATGAACATTGATTTATTTTGTAATGGCTCAATTGCATGCGCAAAATAAGCGCAACAAATAAGCGACAATGTTAGGGATATATTAAGCAACTTTTTAATCATAATTATTATGCACTATTGGTCTTTTTGGAGTAAATGAGTTTACGTATACAACTAAATTAGTCATAAACTGAATGATAGGTTGAAGCACTCTTGGTGCGTGGAAGAGCAAGTTACTAAACCCTCTGAGGCTTGTTTTTTGCACTTCTTTAAAACTGTAAGATGGGCGGTCATGTCTAAAGTTATTTTGCCAGTCAAGCCACGCATCAGCTCGTGAAAATGTACATTGTATAAACGCGCGCTGTTTTTCAAGAGATAAATCTTTAATGGTTAAGCCAATTTGATTACCCCGAGTATTACAAACATGGGTAGTAAACGAAAATTGCTTATTACCGCGGCTCATTAATAATTCTATTTTATCGTTTACACGACAAGCATGTGCATGGTCGGTTTCTATTCCTACGCCGTTATCGGAGTAATCTGTAATTTTTACTTTTAATGTGTGGCCATTTGCTAAACGAACTCCCGCTGGGAAGTTTGCTTTAATACGGTGTGAATGCCTCACTTGGCGTGCTTCTGCTGCCACGGCAACCGCAGCACCCAAAATGATAATATTATAAAGCGCCCACCCCATACTAATCAGCAGTACACCAACTTGCGTAGGGTCGCCAAAAAACAGGCGTAAAATACCAATTAACATACCTACTAAATTAATGGCGAGTAAAACCAAATATGGCTTAGAAATACCCCAGTCATAATGCTCTTTATCGTTTAAGCCACCTTTTTCGGTAACGTTAAATTTACCTTTGTTTGGATTAAACAAAGCAACTGTTGTTGGCTTTAATATGTACCAAGCAAGCACAGATTCGTAAACTTCGCCCCAAAACGAATAGCGATACTTACCTTGTATTCGTGAGTTAGTTGCTTTTATCTGAATAAGTGTAGGTACAACGTAGATAAAAATAGCTAAAAATGGCGCGTAAATAATGTATGCATTAAAGTATATAAGTGCCAGGGGCGCGGTTAAAAATACAATGCGCGGAATACCTGATAGAAAATGCAGCATAGCATTTAAGTAACAAAGTCGCTGAGGTATGTTCAAGCCTTTGCCTAACAGCGGGTTATCGAGCCTAAATATTTGCGCCATGCCCCGTGCCCAACGAATTCGCTGGCCAATATGAGCCGATAAACTGTCAGTGGCAAGGCCAGCAGCTTGAGGAATATTTATATAGGCAGTTTTATAACCTGCGCGTTGCATTCGCAGTGCAGTATGAGCATCCTCGGTGACGGTTTCAAAAGCAAAGCCACCTATTTCATCAAGCGCTTCTCTTTTGAGTACCGCACACGAACCACAAAAGAACGTAGCATCCCACATATCGTTTCCGTCTTGAATAAGCCCGTAAAACAACATGTTTTCATTTGGAATTTGACTGTGGTTATTTAAGTTTCTCTCAAATGGATCTGCTGAGAAAAAATGATGTGGTGTTTGTACTAAACACACTTTACTGTCTTTTAAAAACTGTCCCATAGTCATTTGCAAAAATGAACGAGCAGGTACGTGGTCGCAATCAAAAATGGCAATATAATCACCATCTGTGTAGCGCATAGCACTATTCATGTTACCGGCTTTTGCATGGTTATTATCTGGTCTTGTTAAATAACCTGCACCAACTTGTTTAGCAAATTCAGCAAACTCAGGGCGTTTACCATCATCTAAAATATAGACTTTTAGTTTATCTGCTGGCCAATCTATGCTTAAAGCGGCAAGGGTAGTCGGCCTTACAACACTTAAAGGCTCGTTGTAAGTAGGAATGTAAATATCTACCGTTGGCCATAAGTCAGTATTTTTTGGCAACATGACAGGTTTTCTTTCAAGTGGGTTAATAGTTTGAAAAAAACCTAAAATAAGTACCATCCATGCGTATGTTTCTGCTAGTAACAAGCCTGCACCTAATGTAAGTGCTAAAGGGTCATCCCAGTTAAGTGTTTCAGTGTATCGCCACCACAAGTATCGAGAAGATGTAGTGACAGATAAGGTGATCATTACAATCGTGGCCATATGGCCTTTTACGCGTTTGAGCGCGTAAGCAACCAGTAAAATAAAGCTAATAAACACCGCTTGCGCTTCAAGGCTAAAGGGAATAGTAACAAATATGGCAAGCAAGAATAATATCAGTGCAACAACGATGTATTTAATAAGTTTGTTCTGCCAAATACGAGCGTCGGCCATTGTTTTAAAAGCACTTTTTTTAGGCTTGTTGTTTTTGGAAAAAAGGCGCCTTATTAATCGGCCTAATTTAAGGTCGTACCAACGAAGTTGCCTTAGGCTGTAACTGACTCCATCATAAAAATAATTTACAGCATGCTTTTTTATAGACACTGATTTTCTTTTGGGTTTATGAACAGCAAAAAGCAAAAATATGCTCTGAATAACAAAGCGTATAATATTGGAATAGATATAAGTTCTGTATGGCAATCTTAAATGTGGATAATAGTTATATAACGCTAACTCAAAGTTTTCTTTGTTCTTTTTAATATTCACAAATAATGAACCGAACAAAGTTATGAAGGGCATTAAAAAGGCTTCAATTACATTTACTTTGTGCTGATTAAAGTAACTATGAAATTTAAATAAAATGTAACGCACAAGCTTATCAGTGAATAATATACTCAATAGAATATACAATGTACTGTGTATGGGCCTTTTGTAAAAAAGAGTAAAGCTCATCGTCAGTTCGCCGCCTTGCTTACAAGCCAACCGGCCAGTGTTTCAAAGTCATCGTTCGCTACACTGTATGGTGCGCAATTAAGGGCTACATTACGATTAGCTGTGGCCTCTTTAATAACTTCATCACTGTTGATAAAAAACGGCGCCATAAATGGCAATGTAGATTGCCAAAGAGAAAATAGATCAAATTCTAACACTGAGGCTGCGTTGTAACGATTAACGACAAAAAAGTGTTTCCAGCTTGACTCTACTGACTTAAGGGTTTGTAGGCGCTTGTATATGAGGCTATGACAAATTGCATCGCAAGTGACTAGCTCAATAACAATATCGTTTTCTTCTAACGGGTAGTGAGAAATATTAATGTGTGAAGGGCAGTCGAATAATATCCAAGCAGATTCTTTATAGTCCAGTTTTTTGCAATTGTTAATTGTGGCTATAATTTCATCTAGCGTTGCTTCGTTATCGCCATGGGGTAAAAAAAGAACGCCATCGCTGTCTTTACGAAAATGCAATAACGCATCGTCAAAAGTACTCTCGTTGCTCCAACCTTTTGTGGCTGTCCACTTAAGGCCAAAGTGCAAACCAAGGTCACTTTTAGCATCTAGGTCTATTGCAACCACATCAACATCAGATTTTTTCAAAACGCACGCTAAGTTTGCAACAACTGATGTGCTACCTATGCCGCCTTTGATACCTTTAATAAAAATCCTTTGCAATGGAGTTTACCTTTTTTATTTTTTTTCTTTAGATGTTTTTATTGCGTCATCAATTTCTTTCAATAGCGCATACTTGTTAATTGTTTTTTGATTTTTTTGTGTATTCATAATTTCTATGTAGTCGTCACTTTTCCCACCAAAACGGCGAGCTAGGTTTTCTATGTCACTTGATGTGAGTATTTGTGAGCTTTTTGTAGCTAAATTGTTCATCACAACCTTTGTAAGCGTAATATTTATTTTTATTAAAAGTGGACAATATTTGGCTATTATATATAGAATAGCGGGTAAAACTAGTAAAAAAGTATTTTTTTGAGGGCTTTTTAAGTGCATAACTTTAACATAACGGGTTTAGAGCCGGCTGCAAAAGAGTTAAAATCGGCTTCAAGTTATGCTGTTTTAGCGCCTTTAGACAATTTTGTAGTTGAATTTGCTTTACATGCAATTAACCAAAATTGCGCAAACGATATTTACATTGTTTCTCAAGACGTTGAATCTTTTTTTGAGTCGTCATTTTCTGCAGCAATTAATACTGCGTACAAACGTAGTAAAGTTCATCCATTTTCTCTCTCATCTGAGACACAGCATTACTCAATAGAGCGAATAAACAAAGGTATAATTAAAGAGATAGGCGCGTATAAAAAATTAAAAAATGCGCTAGTGTTTATTCACTTCAATACAGAGCTACTTAGTGCAGCAACCGAAGCTAGCACAAAAGCAATAATGAACGATTACAGTGAGTTTGCAAAAAAAACAGGGGTTACCTTATTATTTTTGTTATCTGGTCCAGAAGTAACACACTATCGATTTTTAATAAGGCAGCTTAATAAATCTTTTGATGGATTAATTTTTGTAGATAATGATTCCGCTACCCGCGTTTTAGAGTACGATTATTGGCATCACACTACGGGTGTATTTGCTGATATGCAGTTTCAACTTTCGCTTGAAGATAATCAGTTTTTGGTACAAGAGGGAACTGTAAACGATCTAAAAGTATTCAATGGCTCGCATTTTCCAGATGAGGACGATGTTTGGTTAGTGCAAAGCGCGGTACCAATAGGTACAAAATTGCCTACGCATTATTATACCGCAAAAGACAATAATGAGCTGTTTGACAAAGGCCCCAAATTAAAAGCGGCAACATTGGTGTTTGCTGTTACGCGTTACACAGATTTAGTACTGCTTGGTAAACAGTGCTTTGAACTCAGAAAAAGCTGCGGTCGTTGGTTGAAATTGGTAGTACAAAATGTTGATGGCGTTATTCGCCATCAAGATGAATGTTTATTTTTAACTTTAGGCGTTAACCTTATTTTGTATAGCTTTTCTGAACCTTCGCGATTATTATCTCAAATTCAATCTATTCAAGGGTTTCAATTTTCTAGACCGTTACCGCCATCTGTCGAGCACGTTCTGAAATATACTGAAAATACGTTTTCTAAAGGCTATTTACCTTTTGATGAATTTACGCGCCAAGTAGAGGTTCATAGTGACTCGGCTGTTAATCTGGGTGTTAGCGGCGTGTTGGTTAAGCTTGAGTTACTACCCCGCATAGAGCCCATTCACCCTTTACACTTGTTTCATATTAAGCGTGAAGGGGATGTATTTAGCCTTGCAAATAACACCGTGTATTTGTACTTGCATGCGTGTAGAGAGAACGACGTAAATAATGCAATTAAGCATTTATTCAAGCTACAAACGAGTGACTTTTTTGTGCAGCAAAATGTTATTTCAGATCATTTTCATATACAGCAAGAATGTAAGCAATTAAGGCGGCTTTATAGCGGTAAACATGTTACTGATTATTCTAAACAGTTAACAGAGAATGATAGCTATAAGTTTGAACCCGGTGTGTCAAAAGGGATTACTGAGTCGTTAGACACACCTGAGTTTACAAATGATGCGCGCCCCGATGCTGTGTCATTTGTAATGAGATTAAAGGCTTAACCAATGAGTATTAATCAGCTTTTTATTACCGTTATTTTGGCAATTATAGTCGGTATTGTGCTTTGTATGTCGGCAACTCAAATATTGGCCAGAGTAAAAACATATTATTACAAGCTTACTTTTAAACACGAAGTACTTGAACCTTATACACCGAATAAAAAAAAGAAGGATGAGCAGTGAAATTATCAGGTTTAGGAGCGTGGAATCTTTATTTCTTAGCTAAATTTGCCTTGTTTTATTACGGCGCAATTGATTTTAATGTATTAACCAATGCTGCCCTTGCAGCACTTTTAGCAATCAAATTTAATAAATCGACTTTTGAAAAGTTAAAACATGTACTTGGTGGTATTTTTGCGATTATCATACTTTACCAAGACTCTTGGTTGCCGCCAATAAATAGGCTGACAAAGCAAGCTGGTAATGTTCAAGATTTCAGCTTTGGTTATTTTTTTGAACTTTTAGCACGTGTAATCAGTGTAGATATGCTATTGGCATTATTCGTTATTACCGTGTGTTTTTGGTATACATCTCAGTGGTTACGTTTTACAACAATTACAATTGTTGGGCTGCTTTTGATTGGATGGCAAGGAGAGGGTGAACAACCAGGCACAGTAGTAAATGCCAAATCTACAAATACAACAATTAGAAATGAGCCTACTAATCAAGCACAATTCATTACTCGCGAAAGCCAAACGCCTGATCAAAAATTGTCAGACTTTTATCAACAACAAAGCCATTTAATTAGCCATTTTCCTTCGCAAGTTAATGGCGAACTGTTCGATGTCATCGTTTTAAATATTTGTTCAATGGCGATTGATGATTTGAACGCTATTGGCGTTAGTGTTGAAGACATGTTTAATGATTTTGATGTGGTGTTTTCAGATTTTAACTCAGCAACATCATACAGTGGGCCTGCAGCTATAAGGCTTTTACGCGCAAGTTGTGGGCAAACAAGCCAAACGGCTTTATTTAGTGATGCACCAGAGCAATGTTATCTATTTAAAAACTTAGAAAAATTAGGGTATCAAAGCAGCGTTGTGATGAACCACGATGGCCACTTCGATGACTTTAAAGGTTTGGTTAATCGCTTTGGTGGCCTAAACGATAAACCACTTAATATTGATTCGCTTCCAGTAGCGCAATACGGTTTTGACGACAGTCCTATTTATTCTGACGGTGCAGTGCTAGATAGTTGGCTTAAAAATGAAGCGCAAGATTGTGAGCCGTGTGCAATGTATTACAACACAACAAGCCTTCACGATGGTAACCAGCTGGCCAATAAAAAACGCATGAACAGCCTTGAAAGTTACCCAATCAGGCACGCTAATTTATTATCTGATATTAATCGTTTTATTCAAAACCTTGAAAAGCGCGGCCGTAATGTCATGTTAATGGTAGTACCCGAACATGGTGCAGCATTAAAAGGTGACAAGGTACAGTTTGCTGGCCTTCGTGAAATACCAAGCCCTACTATTGTATCTGTACCAGCTGCTATAAAATTTATTGGCCCAGACGTTAAAAGTTATTCGCAAATTATGATTAACGAATCGACTAGTTACTTTGCCTTATCTGAAATTGTTGCAAAAACACTTGAGACAAATGTTTTTGGGGGTAATAACAGCATTGCCAATTTAGTTGAAAACTTGCCAAAAGCACCAAAAGTTGCTGAAAATGCCGGCACAATCATGATGTATGTTAATAAACGACCTTACATACAACTTGATGGCGAAGAATGGTCTGCTTACCCTCAAGGTTAAAAGTAATTTAGCTACGCAGCAGGCTAGCTCTGCTGTGTAGCGTGTTTATGTTGTTATTCTTATGTGTTAATTAAAACGCAGACTTGTCCAAAAATGTTTACAATAAGCTACCTTATCAAAGCGACTTAGCGTATTATTCGGCTAATTTAGTTTTTCCTGCTTTGAGGATGTATGCGTCTAGATATTCACTGTGCTGATAGGATCGGTATAGCCCAAGAAATCCTTAATATTTTAGTTAACTACAGTGTTGATTTAAAAGGTATTGAGGTCGATTCTGTCAATTGCCGTATGTATGTGAGCTTTCCAGAAATAGAGTTTGAGCAGTTTCAAAAGATTATGCCATCGATACGTTTAATCGACGGCGTACATGACGTGCGTACCACTGCGTTTTTACCATCTGAGCGTGAACACAACGAATTAAATACTTTGCTACGTGCATTGCCTGATGGTGTTATCTCTATTGATGCTAAAGGTTGGGTACGCTTATGCAACGATGCAGCATGTAAGGACTTACAGTTAATTGAAAAAGAAGTTATTGGTGCAAATATTAATAACTTACTTAAAGGGTTTAACTTTACGCGTTGGCTAGAAGGTAAAGAAGTGCTTGGGCAAACCACGCGCGTTGAAGTGGCGGGTGAAGATTTTATTGCAGACATTTTACCAATTGCCGTGCCACAAGGCAGTGAAGGCGATGTTTTAGCGGGTGCGGTTATTAACATTAAATCGCAAAGCCGCTTAGGGCAGCAGGTCAGTGCATTTAGACGCTACGGGCAAGAAAGCTTTGCTACTATTCATAACTTTAGTACGGCAATGCGCCGAGTTGTGCGCGAAGCACGCAAAATGGCGCAACTAGAAGCCCCTATTTTGATTACTGGCGAAACTGGCACTGGTAAAGAGTTATTAGCTCGCGCGTGTCATTACGCATCTAATCGCTCTGTTAAGCCTTTTATTGCGCTATCGTGTGCTTCACTTCCTGATGATGTTGCTGAGTCTGAATTATTTGGTTATGCCGGGTACGAAGAAAACGCAGCGCCAAAGCGTGGTGTATTAGAGCAAGCTGATGGTGGAACTGTATTTTTAGATGAAGTTGGCGAAATGTCGACTCAACTACAAACTAAGTTACTGCGTTTTTTACAAGATGGTACGTTTAGAAAAGTAGGCGATGAGAACGAAGTTAAAGTAAATGTTCGTATTGTAGCTGCTACTCAAAAAGACTTACCTGCAATGGTACAAGAAGGGGTTTTTAGAGAAGACTTATATTACCGTATAAACGTGCTTACTTTAGAAATAGCGCCACTAAGAGATAGAAAAGCAGATGTAGGACCACTTGCAGAGCATTTTATTCAAAAATATGCGCAACAAAATGGTCATGCAATTCCTGTTTTATCACAAGAGTGTTTAAGCTTTTTACAAGAGTATCCCTGGCCTGGAAATGTACGTCAGCTGGAAAATGCAATTTACCGTGCAGTGTCGTTACTAGATGATAGCGAGCTTCGCGTAGAGCATTTACAGTTACCAACTTTTACTCATGATTTAGGGTATTTAGAGTCTGATTTTGAAGGCTCACTAGATCAAGCTGTTAAACGTTTTGAAGCGACTTTACTTCGCAAACTCTACCCTGCTTACCCAAGCTCACGTCAGTTAGCTAAGCGATTGGGCCTAAGTCACACCGCTGTAGCTAATAAGTTACGTGATTACGGGATTAATCGAAAAACAGTAAAAGTGTAATTGACTTAAAGAAATTAAAATATGGGGACTAATTTTTAGTGCCCATATTTTTTGTTACCCCATCAATTGCAATCGTCTCAATACCTTCTTCGTTAAAGTTCATTACGATACTGGCGTTATTACGAGTGAAAAAATAGCTACGGCCATTTAGCTCAATAACATAGTCACCTTTTACCGGATCGCTAAACTGCTGCTTTTTTAGAGTGACTGTATGTTCGCCAATTTGCCATTCAAACTCCTCAATAAACCCGTTATTAAATTCTTGAACCCATACTTGGCTGTCATCTTTTGAAAGTGTGATAGCGACAGAATAAGAGCTAGGAATTTGCTCCATATTGTAACTTTTAGATCCAATAGTGAATTTCTCAGCTTTTTGCTGCCATTCAAAACCAAATTTAAATTCTTTAACTACACCGGTAGGGTAAGTTACTGAGCCTTTACCTGGTAACGAAAAATCGGCAAAAGCATTGTAGCTAGGGACTAATAGGGCCAGTGCAGCGATAATTTTTAGTTTTGATTTCATTAGTTATCTTTTTTATTGTAATAATGATTTAAGATTAAAGTAGAATATTCGTCTTCGCAAGGGGCTATGCTACACTCGAATAAATTTAACTGGTAAGACCTTTTTTGTGAACTTATATATTCGACTTTTATTATTATTTTTCAAAATTAAACGCAATAAGCAATATCAAAATCTACTTGATACAGTAGATATTGATTACAAAGCTTTGCCGACTGATTGTGATATTAATTTACATTTAACGAACTCACGCTATCTTGCGATGATGGATTTATCTCGCACGTGGATGACGGAGCGTGTTGGCTTACTAAAGCAAATAATGAAGCGTCGTTGGTTTCCGATTGTTAACGCAACTGCTATTACTTATATCCGCGATATTAAACCTATGCAGCGATATACAATAAGTACTAAGTTAGTTGGCTGGGATCATAAATACTTTTATATTGAGCAAAAGTTTCACTCAGAGCGAGGCTTACATGCTATTGCTTATGTACGCGGTGTATTTAAAAGTAAAAAGGGTATTATAAGTATTGAAGAAATGCTTGAAGTTGCTGGTTTTGATGGGCAAACACCTATATTGCCAAGTGAAGTAATGCACTGGAAAGAAATGTTAGAGCAGAAAAAGTTAAGTAACCTGCCAAATCGCTAATACCCTACAAATGAGAAAAAAGGCCTTTCGGCCTTTTAACATACATTGTAATTGGGTAACTATGTACTACTTCATATATGCTTTAAAAGCTGTACCTAACACCAAACATAGCCACAACAGGGTCAAGCTCAACAGTTGATGTAAGCGATTTTGCACCATTAGCATAAACAGTGGCATCGGTATCAATATCCATAATTGATACCATAGCGTGTAAACCCCAGTTTTTATCAATTTTATAGTTAGCACCTACCTGAGCCATAAAGCCAAACGAATCATCTAACTTTACTTCTACATCGTCTGTTCCTAGCGTTGCTTTAAGTGCTTGAGAGGGTTGCTCATCAAAAAATGTAGTGTAGTTTATGCCTACGCCTATAAAAGGTCTTAGCGCATAGCTTGTATCTAAAAAGTGGTATTGTGCAACCAATGACGGTGGAAGTTGTTTTATATCTGCAATTTTGTTGCCTGCTAAGCCGTCTGCGCCATTTACATCGTGTGAAAACGGTGTTGCTGCTATCAGCTCTAACACCCACTGATCGTTAAATGCATAATCTACGGTGATACCTAGTTGAGTATCTGAATCACCTTTAAGGCCTAGCGTAGGTGCTTCATTAATCGCTGAGCTACTGTTATCAGGGTTTACGTTAATAGCGCCAACATTTACGCTAAAGTTAGCGTGTGCAGCTGGAGAGAGTGCTAATAAAGAGGTTAATAATGCGATGCTAATTTGAGTTTTCATGTTGTTCTCCAAGAACTACTGTTTGATTGGCGCTATTATTACCGAGCAATAAATATGAAAACCTGTTCTAGATCAAAGTTTAAAAAGCATTTGAAGCTTATAAAATATTTTATTGATTTAGATTAATTTTAGTGTCGTTATGCTTTTGTAAAGATTGACATATTTATTTAATTAACAGTCACATGAATATATTAAGGCAGGCACTGCCTTGCCATAATCTCGTGTTTAACCAAGGGCCTTAATAAACAAGAAAATATGTTTTTAGCAGGGTTCAAAAAATAATTAAAACAGCCGACACTTAAAAAAGTATTGGAAGACTTAAATGCGATTGAGTCGGTTTGTATAATGAAATATAAACCGAGTATTTTATAATGCATAAAATACTCGGTGCACTGACTTTACTTATCAATAGTTATTCTAAATAACGTTTAGCTTTGTTTTCTTTCACACTTTTAAGATCGACTAATACCAATCCATCAATACAATTATTAAAATCGGGATCAATGCTAAAGCTTAAAAATTGTACACCGCCAGGGTTGCAAAGCTCAGTATATTGTTTAAATAAAGTAGGGACTTGAGCGCCCATATTAGCTAACACATGTTTTAACTCTACAAAATCTTCTTTAACATCGTTTCCATTAAAAAGAATATTGCATTGAGTTAGCTGTTGCTCAGTTAATTTAAGCTCATTATTAGGCGTAGCTAGTTCTATACTGCTTTTATAATAATGTTGATAGTAATAAACGAGCATGGCTTTGGCTTGCTCAGGTAGAGCGTTGGACACGCTTACAGCCCCAAATAAATATCTATACTGTGGGTAGTTTTTTATAAAAGCACCAATACCGTACCATAAATAGTCGAGACTCTTACGTCCCCAATACTTAGGTTGTACAAAACTTCTACCAAGCTCAATACCTTGGTGCAGATAGGGCGTCATAGCGTCGGTGTAAGAAAATAAACTATCGGTATATAAACCTTCACGTCCATGTTTTTGTATTATCTGTTGTGCGCAGGCTAATCGATAAGCACCTACTAGCTCTAGTTGCATAGGGTCCCACAGTACAAGGTGTTGGTAATCCATATCGTATTTATCTATATCACGACGCTTACCGCTTCCTTCACCTACTGCTCTAAATGCAATTTCTCTGAGGCGTCCCAACTCTCTAAAAATAGGTGAACTACCTACATATTGATATAAATGAATGTGCATGCCATCGTGTGTTTTACCCAGAAGCTGACATTGCTCAATTGCTCTTTTTAGTTCTTTTCTACACTCGGGCACAGCAATAGGTGTTTGTGTTTTTAGCGGCAGTGTTTTTTTAGTTGTAAGCCTATAAAGCTGCTTACGTATGAGGTTTACAATTTCTTTATCTTTAAGGTTTTCTATCAAGTAGGACTCAGGAGGGATAGAGGCGCCAATCTCAAACTCTAAAGATTTTTGGCGCTGCTTAAACATTTCGGCCACTAATAGTAAACTTGCCAAAGGTTTATAAATCATTGATGTACCATAAAAAAGCGGACTATTTTTGGCTTTAATAAAAATAGGTAAAATGGGGCAGTTGGCTTTTTTTGCCATACGTAAAAAACCGCTATTCCATTTGCAATCCTTAATACCGGTTGGTCCTAGGCGCGACACTTCCCCTGCAGGAAATATAAGTAAGGCACCTCCACCTTTTAAATGGTTTTGTATATTACTAAGCTCTTGCTTTTTACTCATACCAGATAAGTTATCAACAGGGAGTAAAAGAGAATGCATTGCGCTGACCGACATTAACATGCGGTTTGCGACTACTTTTAAATCCTGCCTTACTGTAGAGAGTACTTTGATAAGTGCTAAAGCATCTAGTGAACCAATAGGGTGGTTAGCAACAATAACAAGTTTACCCTCGTTAGGAATATGTTCTATCTGCTTAGGTTTATAGCGCGTATCAAAATTGAGTTCATCAAGTACTTGCTCAACAAATTCTAATCCTTGTAGGTGAGGGTAGGTATTACCAAAGGTGATAAACTCTTGTTCATGCAATAAGTAACCTAAGCCCTTTTTTACTAAACCTTTTACTTTTGGAGAGTTCTCTAGTTGTGGTAAGTTTGCTGCAATTACTTTATCAACACTTATCATATTAACCTCATATCCCGTTTGGTCTATTCGCTATACATGTAAGATTAAAAAAAGGGTGTGACAGTTACTTTGCAGTAGTGTGACTTTTTAAAGTACTAAATTATAAACTGTGAATTGCTAGGAGAATTTATGTCGGTATTGGTGGCTATAACGGGGCGCAACAACGAAAAGCTAATAACGAAGTTACAAGAGCGATTACCAAATACATTGATAGAGCAATGGCCTGATTGCAAAAACGCAAATAATGTGGATTTTGTACTTGCGTGGAATGCTCCTGAGTCTCTGTGGCCGCAGCTGCCTAACTTAAAAGCTGTGTCGTCATTTGGTGCAGGCGTAGACAGTATCGATTTAACATTATTACCTGAACATGTCGAAGTAGTACGTATTGTTGACATGCAACTTGCTGAAGATATGGCGGAATATGTACTTACACATGTCTTAGCTCAAAAATTACGCTTAAAAGAGTATTACACTAAACAAACACAGCAAACATGGAAGCCAAAACGAGCTTTTAGTAATAAACATGTTGGTATACTTGGATTTGGCGAATTAGGTAAAGCATGTGCGCAAAAACTTGTAACTAATGGTTTTAAAGTAAGTGCCTGGGCGCAAAGTAATAAAAACACGACTAATGTCGAGGTTTATTATGGCGATGAAGGACTTAGCGATATGCTTTGTAAGATTGATTATCTCGTGTGCTTATTACCTCTTACGCAGGCAACGAAGGGTATTATTAATCACTCAATGCTCGCTAAGCTACCTTCACATGCTGTTGTTATTAATGTAGCACGTGGTGCTCATGTGGTTGAGCAAGATTTATTAAATGCATTAAATAACGATAGCTTACGCGCTGCTACCTTGGATGTTTTTGACCAAGAACCTTTAACGCAGAATCACCCTTACTGGGGAAACCCCAAAATAACACTTACACCACATTGTGCAGCGCTATCTGATTTAAATAGCGTTATAGACCAAATAGCCGATAATATTGAACGTTTGAATATGGGCTTAGCACTCAATAATTCAGTGGATAGAACTAAAGGTTATTAGCTGATAGCTAATTAGTTTAAAAAACAGCTTGTTAACATTTGTAATTTTCATTAGTGTAAAAGATATTCTCACTAATAAAAATATAAAGAGGGTGTTATGAAATCCAGTCAAAGTGGGGCTAAATTAAGCCTCGTTGTTATTTCAATTATCGTGCTAGGTGTTTCAGCTTGGTTTAATCAGGCTAACGCTGAAGATAGTCCATCTAAAACACAAACCCAAAGTGAATTAACAATAGCAGATTAACCTAGCTTATTAGGTATTTTCAGTTTTCGTCTTTCTTCTCGTTTCACTCAACAGTACATGCACAGCACCATTATTGCAGTGGTGCTTTAGTGGCGCTTAATACTGTCCTGATCTAACGTGTTTCTAATATTTTAAAAATTCGCAACAAAAAAGCCCAGCAATGCTGGGCTATTAAATATTCTAAGGAAAAGTTGTTAACTTTGGGTTACATTAAATTGCCCAAATGTATAAACTTTAAACAGGTAAAAAGTGTTGATCAACACTAAACTCATATTTGAAATAACGCTCGACGACATAAGATCTAGGCTAAATGATAAGAATAATAAACCACATGCACTAATGGCGGCAACGCGCAGCAGTGTTATCTGGTTAATAAAGAATGCACCTAAACCTAGTGCAAGTAGTGTAGTATTTAAAAGCCAATCTAGCTCATTTAGCATGGTCGTTTCAATAGTTCAGTTGTTGAAAAAAGGAGCGCCATTATGTTGATCTTTTGCACACCTTTCAACCAAGTAATTTTAAATTTTCAGATTAGTTTTTTTAATGCTAAAAGTAACTGCCAATTGCCGAAAACAAACCATTGTCAGCAATTACTTGATACTTCTGACAGCTCTGTGGTTTTTGTAAATCACTGCATAAATAAAGGGATTCACGGCTAGAATCATAGTTGGGGTGCAAGTTGGAATCAATTAAAGTAGCTCCGTAACCTAAAAGTCCAGGCCAGTAAACACTCTCACTTACCATCCCTAATTTTTTATAGGTGAGCAAGGTTGGTTTTGGAAAAGCTAAAATTATTACAATAACAATGGCCAGAGATATAAATAGCCCCTTTTTTGACTTTGTTTTTTGGCTAGTGCCATTGTTTATGTTTGTTTTTTCCTCTGCGGGTATAGAGCGCTGAGTAGGGCGTTGCGGCTTTCTTTTTTGCGCTGTTTTTTTTCTTGTTGGTGCTTTACCTAGCAACGACTGTTTATTTGGGGTTTTAGACATAAAGCAAATCTGGCCTTTTTTCCGTAGGTCTCTATAATTAAATGAGCAAATTTATATACTAAGCTAATTATTATGATAACTTAAAGTTAGCTTATAGCCTACGAGGAATAAAGATGAATACGCAGCTATCAATTTTAATTGTAGATGACGTTAGCACAGTGCGTAGTTTTTTGAGCCAAACGCTCATGCACTTAGGGATAGATAACGTAAAGGAAGCATCTACTGCCTCACAATGTATTAGTGAGTGCCAGGCTGCAAATTATAATATCATTTTTTTAGACATAGAACTGCCGGACGGCGATGGCAAAGATTTGATTGCGCAAATCAATGAATTAAGCCCTGAGACAAATGTAGTAATGGTATCTGCACATTCAGGTATTGAAAATGTTAAGGATGCAATTGATAAAGGCGCTAAAGGATTTGTAGTGAAGCCGTTTACACCTAAAAAAATAGCGGCAATGCTTAAGAAGTTTTATCCAGACTTGGAAAATGTATGACACCAATCTGTTTAAATATTTATGTCGACTGTTATTAAAGTACGAGATTAAATCTTAGATAAAAAAAAACCGGCAAAAGCCGGTTTTTTATATTCTATCAAAAACAAATTATAGAGCTTTAATCTTAGCTGCTATACGGCTCTTATGACGAGCTGCTTTGTTTTTGTGAATTAGACCCTTAGTTGCGTAACGGTCTAGGATAGGTGTAGCAACAGAAAAAGCTTGCTGTGCAGCTTCTTTATCGCCCGCTTCAATAGCAACAATTACTTTTTTGAAGTAAGTGCGCATCATTGAACGACGGCTTGCGTTGTGCTGACGGTTTTTTTCGCTTGTGATAGCGCGTTTTTTTGCAGACTTGATGTTAGCCAAGGTTTGCTCCTAACAATCTTAAAATAAAGCTTAAATTAAAGGCCGTGGAATATGCCTGTTTCTATCATGGATGTCAATGTAAATTTAACAATCCAAGAAAAACTGCACCATATAACGAGCATCAATTTGCCGCTTTAGCAGTTAATATAGACATTGTAACAAAGCACAGACCCCCAGCCTAGTGCTTTAAAGCGATTTATAAAAAAGACTGTGGCATAATCGCCTATCTTGAGGATTTTTGAGTAGGTTTAAGGTGTCAAAAGGTTTATTTCGCTCTGGTATGATTGTTAGTTGTATGACTATGATATCGCGTATTTTAGGGCTCGTTCGAGATGCTGTCGTTGCCAATTTATTAGGCGCAAGTGCAGCGGCTGATGTTTTTTTATTTGCTAACCGTATTCCTAATTTTTTACGCCGTTTATTTGCAGAAGGTGCCTTCGCACAAGCATTCGTACCTGTGCTAAGTGAAATTAAAGAACAGCAAGGCGACGACAAGGTCAGACTTTTTGTTGCACAAGCAGCAGGCACATTAGGAACCATTTTACTAATTGTCACTATTATTGGTGTTGTTGCTTCCCCTGTTATTGCAGCACTATTTGGTACCGGTTGGTTTATAGATTGGTGGCAAGGCGGACCTAATGCCGAAAAATTTGAACTTGCAAGTTCACTACTTAAACTTACATTCCCCTATTTATTTTTTGTAAGTTTAGTTGCACTTAGTGGTGCGGTAATGAATGTGTATAACCGTTTTGCTGTTGCTGCATTTACACCAGTTTTGCTTAATGTTTCTATTATTACGTGTGCAATTTTTTTACATGATAAATTTTCGGTAGGTGCTTATTCACTTGCCATAGGTGTATTTGTCGGTGGTGTAGTGCAGCTACTATTTCAATTACCGTTCTTGTATCGCGCTAAAATGTTGGCGCGTCCGCGCTGGGCATGGCAAGACGAAAACGTAAAAAAAGTACGAAAACTTATGCTACCGGCTTTGTTTGGTGTCTCTATTAGTCAAATTAATCTGTTGCTCGATACCATGATTGCGTCATTACTGATGACGGGCTCAATTGCATGGCTTTACTATTCAGACCGCTTAATTGAATTTCCGCTGGGGTTATTTGGTATTGGTATTGCGACAGTTATTTTACCGGCGCTTTCTAAACTACATAGCAGTAAAAAAAGTAGCGACTTTCAGCATACTCTCGATTGGGGAGTTCGTTTTGTTATATTTTTAGGCCTGCCAGCAATGATAGGTTTGATGATCATCAGCCCACTTATTATTACCGTGTTGTTCGACCACGGTGCATTTAAAGAAGACAGTATTGATCATGTCAAAGCTGTAAGCTTAGGCGTAGTCGCATATTCGGTCGGACTTGTAAGCTTTATGCTAATAAAAGTACTCGCTCCTGGCTTTTATGCTCGTCAAGATACAAAAACACCGGTGCGTATTGGTATTATTACCTTAGTACTTAATATGGTGTTTAACATTATGCTGGCTCCTTTCATTGGTTATTTAGGGTTGGCACTTGCTACTTCGTTATCGGCTAGCTGCAATGCATTTTTATTATACAGACAGCTTAAAAAAGAAAATGTATACCAGTTCTCATCAATGAGTATGCGTTTTACACTTAAATGTGTTGTTGCAAGTATTGTTATGGGAGCTGTCACATGGTTTGTGAGCAGTTACTATTATTGGGCTACATGGGCCTTTACACAGCAAGTAATATTATTAGTAGCGCTAGTGGCTTTGGCAGGTATTAGCTACTTTGCAATGCTATTTGTGATGGGCGTTAGACTAAATACGATAAAAAGTGTAGCAATTACTGAATCAAACTAAAAAAAAGATTATAATCGGCAACTCTGCGGCTTTAATCATTTTTTAGCCGTAATTAATAGCTCGCTAAACAAGGCATTAGGTGGCATGGAGTTAATTAGAGGTATACACAATATTCGCCCACACCATTTTGGTTGTGTGTTAACTATTGGTAATTTTGACGGCGTTCATTTAGGCCACGCAGAAGTACTAAAAGGTTTACTTAGCGATGCTAAAGCGCATAGTTTGCCTAGCACTGTAATGCTGTTTGAACCCCAGCCACAAGAGTTTTTTGCTAAAAACAATGCCCCTGCACGGTTAACGCGCTTACGAGATAAGTTACGTTTATTGAGTGATTTAGGTATTGAGCGAGTTATTTGCATTAGCTTTAATCAGCAATTTGCAAACATGCATGCTGAGCAATTCGTTAATGAGATTTTGATTAAAAAGTTAGGTGTTAAAGCACTTACTGTTGGTGATGATTTTAAGTTTGGAAAGCAACGCCAAGGTAACTTTCACTTACTTGCTAGCATGGGTAAGCAAGCGGGCATGGATGTAAAAAGCACCGCGAGCTTTCGTCAATTAAATGCTAGAGTAAGCAGCACTTTAATACGAGATGCTTTAGCATCCGGTGACTTAGCGAGTGCTAAAATAATGCTTGGTCACGATTATGCTATTTCTGGGCGTGTTATACATGGCTGGAAAAGAGGACGTGAACTCGGTTTTAGAACGGCAAATATAGCCCTAAAACGCCAAGTGTGTCCTGTCAACGGAGTGTTTGCAGTGCAAGCAACGATTGCAGGAAAACAGATTTTTGGAGTTGCAAATGTAGGTAATAAGCCGACATTTAATGGAACTCGTGCATTATTAGAAGTTCACCTTTTTGATTTTGCACAGGATATTTACGGACAATTTATGCATGTGGAGTTAATAAAAAAACTTCGCGATGAGAAAAAATTCGAGACATTAACACAATTAACGGCGCAAATAGCAACTGATGTTGCTGCCGCTAAGCAGTGTTTTGGTTTAAATCAGGTAGCCGATAGAGACGGAATGTAGGATAAATGAGCGACTATAAACATACTTTGAACTTACCGGAAACACCGTTTCCAATGCGTGGCAATTTGGCACAACGTGAACCAAAAATGCTTAAAGCATGGTATGAGGACGACCTTTATGGTCAAATTCGCAGCGCTAAGAAAGGTAAAAAAACCTTTATTTTGCATGACGGCCCTCCGTATGCAAATGGCGATATCCATTTAGGCCACTCAGTTAATAAAATATTAAAAGATATTATTGTTAAGTCTAAAACATTATCTGACTTTGATTCACCATTAGTTCCAGGTTGGGATTGTCATGGTTTACCAATCGAGTTAATGGTTGAGAAAAAAGTAGGCAAGCCGGGTGTAAAAGTTACTGCGAGTGAGTTTCGTGAAAAATGCCGTGCATACGCTAAAAAACAAGTTGAAGGTCAAAAAGTTGATTTTAAACGTTTAGGCGTATTTGCAGATTGGGATAAGCCATATTTAACAATGAACTTTGACTTTGAAGCGAATGCAATTCGTGTGCTTGGTCGAATTATTGAAAAAGGTCATTTGCATAAAGGCGCCAAGCCTGTGCATTGGTGTACAGACTGTGGCTCTGCATTAGCAGAAGCTGAAGTTGAATACCAAGATAAGCAGTCACCAGCAATCGATGTGCGTTTTACATTTGTTGATCAAGATGCTGTTGTTAGTGCCTTTGATCTGGCTGATGGTCATAAAGGTGAAGGCAGTGTTGGTACTGTTATTTGGACAACAACACCGTGGACGCTTCCTGCAAACCGCGCTGTGGCTGTGCATGCCGATTTAGAGTATGCGTTAGTACAGGTTGAAGATGAAGGCGTACAACAACGCCTAATTTTAGGTTCTGAGCTTGTTAAAGATGCTATGGACCGTTTTGGTTTTAATCACTTTCACGTACTAGGGTATGTAAAAGGTGCAGCGCTTGAAAACTTGCAAGTAGCCCATCCTTTTTATGATTTTAATGTACCAGTGATTGTTGCAGAACACGTAACTACTGATTCAGGTACTGGTGTTGTACATACCGCCCCAGGCCATGGTCAAGAAGATTTCGTGGCAGGCTTAAATTACAACCTTGAAGTGGCTAACCCTGTTGGTGCAAATGGTGTTTATTTACCAGATACCGAACTTTTTGCAGGTCAGCACGTATTTAAGGCGAATGCGAGCGTAATTGAAGTGTTAAAAGAGCGTGGTGCGCTTATGCATCACCATGCGCTTACGCATAGTTACCCACATTGTTGGCGCCACAAAACACCAATCATTTTCCGTGCTACACCGCAGTGGTTTGTAAGTATGGATCAGGCTAACTTACGTCAAGATTCTCTTGCTGAGATTAAAAACACGCAGTGGTTACCAGAGTGGGGTGAAAGCCGTATTTCTAACATGGTTGAAAGCCGCCCAGATTGGTGTATTTCTCGCCAGCGTACTTGGGGCGTTCCTATTGCATTGTTCGTTGATAAAGACACCGGTGCACTTCACCCAAATACACAAGAGTTAATTGCTCAAGCAGCAGAGCTTGTTGAAAAGTCTGGTATACAAGCATGGTACGATTTAGAACCAGCTACTTTACTTGGTGAAGAAGACGCCAAGCAATACATGAAAGTGCAAGATACGCTAGATGTATGGTTTGACTCAGGTGTGTCACACGCTTGTGTAGTAGATGCACGTGAAGACCTGGTTGGTCCAGCTGACTTATACCTTGAAGGTTCTGATCAGCACCGTGGTTGGTTTATGTCATCAATGATGACATCTGTTGCTATTAATGGTCATGCGCCATACCGCCAAGTATTGACTCATGGTTTTACTGTTGATGAAAACGGCCGCAAAATGTCTAAGTCACTAGGTAATGTTATTTCACCACAAAATGTGATGAATAAACTAGGTGCTGACATTCTACGTTTGTGGGTGGCTTCTACCGATTACACGGCAGAAATGACTGTGTCGGATGAAATATTTAAACGCTCAGCCGATCGTTACCGCCGTATTCGTAACACCAGCCGTTACTTGCTTGCTAACCTAAATGGTTTTAACCCAGAAACAGATCAAGTAGCTGTTGATGATATGGTTGAGCTTGATAAGTGGATTGTTGGTCGCGCAGCTCAGTTGCAAGACGAGATTTTAGCCGCATACGACAGCTACCAAATGCTATTAGTAACTCAAAAGCTAATGAACTTCTGTACGGGTGAGCTTGGCTCGTTCTATTTAGATGTTATTAAAGATCGTCAATATACAGCTAAGAGTGATAGCCATGCACGTCGTTCTTGTCAAACTGCGCTTTATCATATTGCAGAAGCAATGACGCGTTGGATGGCACCTATTATGAGCTTTACCGCACAAGAAATTTGGGAAGCGTTACCGGGTGAGCGTAGTGACTACGTATTTACATCAGTTTGGTACGATGGCTTACAAGCACCAACAAATAGCCAATTTAGTAACGATGATTGGTTAGAGATTTTAACTGTACGTGACGAAGTAAACCGCTTATTAGAAGCTGCACGTAAAGAAGAAGTCATTGGTGCAACACTTCAAGCAACGGTGAATTTATTTACGGGTAAAGAGCTTGCCGCTAAATTAAACGCGCTTGGTGATGAACTGCGTTTTGTATTGTTAACATCAGCCGTGAATGTTACTGAAGTTGATAGCCAGCCTGTAGATACACAAGCTACCGAGATTGAAGGTTTGTTCATTAGCGTTGCTGCAACAGATGCTGCTAAATGTGAGCGTTGTTGGCATTACAGCGAAGATGTAGGCGTTGAGCCTGCTCATCCTGAAATTTGTGGTCGTTGTGTAAGTAATGTTGACGGCGAAGGTGAAAAGCGTCAATTCGCTTAGGAGTTATTCTTAGTGAGCAAACTAGCCCAAAAAAGTGGTTTAGTGTGGCTTTGGTTGAGTCTATTACTTTTAGTAATAGACTTTGCCAGTAAAACACTTGTTGTAGGGACTATGGCTTATCAAGAGTCTATAAACTTACTCCCTGTTTTTAGTATTACTTATGTACATAACTATGGTGCTGCTTATAGCTTTTTAAGTGAAGCGGGTGGTTGGCAGCGTTGGTTTTTAAGTGCAATTGCCGTTGCTATTAGTGCTTTGCTTGTATGGTGGCTAAAACGCTTACCTGCTACAAATAAAGTACTATGCGGTGCTTATGCATTGGTACTTGCTGGCGCTATTGGTAATTTATACGATCGTATTGCGTATGGTTATGTAATCGACTTTATTCACGTTTTTTATAAAGACTCACATTTTCCTGTATTCAATATTGCCGATTGCGCTATTTGTATTGGCGCAGCATTATTGTTATTTGACGCCTTCACCGGCGAGAGTCCAAAGGAGCATAAAGCATGAGCCAAGCTGTAATTGGTGAAAACTCGCAAGTTATTTTCCATTTTTCTATTAAATTAGAAGATGGCTCTGCCGCTGATTCTACCAAGGTGCACAACAAACCTGCTAAATTAACAATGGGTGATGGCAGCTTAACGGCAAACTTCGAAAAGTGTTTATTAGGTTTAACTGCAGGCGAAAGTAAAACGTTTGAATTAGAACCTGAAGATGCTTTTGGTCAACCAAACCCAGATAATATTTACTACGTTGACCGTAGTAAGTTTGGTCCAGAAACACCAGCTAAGGTAGGTGCAATTATTGCGTTTACTCAACCTGATGGCACTGAGCTTCCTGGTTTAGTCCGCGAAGTGCAAGGTGAGTCGGTAACGATTGATTTTAATCACCCTTTATCTGGCCAGCGTTTAACCTTTGAAGTTGATATTATTGAGGTGGAAGGTTAATGGAAATATTACTAGCTAATCCTCGCGGCTTTTGCGCTGGTGTTGACCGTGCTATTAGTATTGTTGAGCGCGCTTTAGATATTTTTGAAAAGCCAATTTATGTTCGCCACGAAGTAGTACATAACCGCTATGTGGTTGATGGACTAAAAAGTCGTGGTGCGGTATTTGTTGAAGAGCTTGATCAAGTACCTGACGACAGTATTGTTATTTTTAGCGCACATGGCGTATCGCAAGCGGTTCGCAGCGAGGCTAAACGTCGTGATTTAAAAGTATTTGATGCAACGTGTCCGCTTGTAACTAAAGTGCATATGGAAGTTACACGTGCGAGTCGCAAAGGTATTGAGTGTATTTTAATTGGACATCATGGTCACCCTGAAGTAGAGGGAACAATGGGACAATATGATAACTCAGACGGTGGTATTTATCTTGTTGAAACCGTTGATGATGTTGTTGCGCTTAATGTAAAAAATGCTGAAAATCTTTTTTACTGTAGTCAAACGACTTTATCAGTTGATGATACTGCTGATGTTATTGATGCACTACGCAATAAGTTTCCATCAATTGACGGACCTCGTAAAGATGATATTTGTTATGCAACGCAAAATCGTCAGGATGCTGTTCGTGACTTAGCTGACAAAGTTGATGTGCTATTAGTTGTTGGCGCTAAAAACAGTTCTAACTCTAATCGTTTACGTGAACTTGCAGATAAAATGGGCACTGTTGCTTATTTAATTGATGACGCAACTGATGTGCAAGAGCAGTGGGTTTCAGGTTCTAAATCAGTGGGTGTAACTGCGGGTGCATCTGCGCCAGAAGTACTTGTACAACAAGTTATAAGCCGATTAAAAGATCTTGGTGGTACGCAGGTTGTTGAAAACCCAGGCGAAGAAGAGAATATCGTATTTGCTGTTCCTGTAGAGCTACGTTAATTTAAAATTTAGATTATAGGAGAGTCGTTATGAGCAAGTCACTAAAAAATGATGGTTTGCTTTTTTCGGCTCTTTTTAATGAGCGAGGCGTACTAGCTTCGCTTATTGTTTCTCAAGTTATTGCTATTGTTTTAGCCTTTGCACCCAATGTAGAAGGCGATATTTGGCTTCGACTTGGGATCATTAGTTTGTTTATGCATTTAATTGTTTTAGTCGGTACCTCTTCTTTATACTTCTGTAGATTTTTCTTACAAACGCGCACCCAAACTTTTCAATTAAGTTTGTTTTTTATCTTTTTTTTATTATCTACATGCATTTTTAGTATTTTATTTTCCCATTTTGCTTTTGATATAGATGATACAGATAACTTAATTTATTTCACACTTCGCAATTGCATTATAGTGGCTTTGCTGGCGGCTTTATTCGTCCAATTTTTATTAATTCATTTTGAGAAAGAGCAGCAAACTAAAGCGCTTTCTCGAGCTGAGCTTGATGCCTTGCAAGCTAGAATACGTCCTCATTTTTTATATAATAGTTTAAACACCGCTGCAGAGCTTACTCATCATGATGCCGATGCGGCAGAGCAGGCTATTTTAGCATTAGCCGCCTTATCGCAGGCAGCAATGCACTCAGGAAAAAATGTATCTCTTGACGATGAAATAACGCTGAGTAAGCAATATATAGCACTTGAAACATGGCGTTTCGGTAATCGCTTAAGCGTTGATTGGCAAATACCTAATGAACTACCTGCATTGAGCATTCCTTGTTTAACCCTGCAGCCATTAATTGAAAATGCAGTATGCCACGGTGTTGAAACAAGTGAGCATGGTGCAGAAATAAAAGTAGAGCTACATATTACTACCGGCTATATAACCATGATTGTTTCTAACCCTATAACAATTTCTAATGCTCAAACTAGGCCTAATAACGGCATGGCGCTTGAAAATATTCGCCAGCGATTAAATATTTATTATAAAAATAAAGCGCAGCTAACAATTACTAATAAAAATGATGTGTTTAGGGTCAAGGTCGTTATTCCTAAGCTAATTGAGGGTAGTGTATGAACGTACTCATTGTTGATGATGAACCTCTTGCGAGATCGCGCTTAATTCGTTTGTTGGCACATGATAAAAGCATAGTTGTACAAGGCGAGGCAAGTAATGGTAATGAAGCCCTAGTACTGGCTAAAAAGCAGACGCCGGATTTGATTTTTTTAGATGTTGATATGCCTGGTATGAATGGTTTACAAGTTGCTAATGAGCTCAATAGTTTAACTCTACCTCCTGCTATTGTTTTTATAACTGCTCACCCTGAGCATGCCTTCGATGCTTTACAATTAAGCGCTGCAGGTTATTTAGTTAAACCTATTTCAGAGCAATCATTGCAAAAGGTGCTTAAGCAAGTCGGGCGCTTAAATAAAGTACATATTCAAAAACAACAAAATGTAAAAATCTCTTATCAGCTAGCTGGTACTCTACGCAGTGTTGATATAAATGATGTTTTGTATTTTAGTGCCGAAGAAAAGTATACCAAAATGATATTCTGTGGTGGAGAAGCTTTACTTGAACAAAGTCTAAAACAATTAGAGTCACAATTTCCTACACATATTTTGCGAATTCATCGCAATACATTGGTTAATAAACAAAAAGTAATTGCTTTGCATTCAAAAGCGAATGGCAATCATATGATTGAGCTACAAGGGTGCAGTGAGTTATTGCCAGTGAGCCGCCGTGAGCTTAAATTAGTAAAAAATTCGCTTTAGGCTTACCTTGCAATTAACCTCCCCTTGATTTAAATACATTTGAGTCTTAATTATCAACGGTGTTATTGAATAAACAGGTTTAATTAACCGTTTATCAACAAATATAACCGCTTGTCTTAGTCCTCATTGATTCCTCAAATAAATAACATAAACTTAAAATCAGATAATTTTTATTTGGTTTTATTATGCAATCACCTCACGTAAAAGTGCAAAGAGGCTTCACTCTGATTGAAGTGCTAATTGCATTTATTATTCTTAGTTTTGGCCTTTTAGGCGCAGTTGCTTTGCAAGCAAAAGCAAAGCAAGCAAGCTTTGATTCTATGCAGCGTGCTGCTGCAGTTGCACTTGGTAATGATATTGTGCAGCGTATCCGTGCTAACGATACCCCGCAAATAGCTAGCCTATATACCCAAACATTTAATAGCGAAGCCTCAACTAAAACCTCACAGACGTGTTTTACAAGCACTTGTAGCGCAGCGCAAGTTGCAGCCCTAGACCTTGAGCAATGGAAAAGAGCTATAAAAGCAAGGGAAAACACAGGCTCTTTAGATGACGCAACTGTATGTATTGCGGCTACTGCAGTTGCAGGTACAGGTGGTAAAGCATTTAATTTAGAGGTCGTTGTATCTTGGCAAGGGCGTCAAGAGTTTAATGCAAATAGTACGACTGGAGACATCAAGTGTGGAACGGCTGATAAAAAGCGCCGTTTAGTTGTTTTAACTAGTTATATTTACCTTAGGAGCTAACATGAAGCAAAAAGGTTTTACACTTGTAGAAATGATGATTTCATTATTTATTGGTGGGTTAATTTTAGGCGGCGTTATGTTTACCTATATAGGTATGAAAGTAACCACTAAAGATACGATGACTATTGGTGAACTTCAAGAATCAGGACGCCTTGCAATTAACATAATGCAACGTGATATTGAGCAAATTGGCTTTTGGGGCACTTATTATGATGATTCTTTTACTTCGGTAAACACAGAAGCATTATCAAACCCGCTAAATGACTGTTTTGAAGGACTAAATAACGGTAGTTTTCCTGATTTGGCAACTGCGAGTAACTTTAGAACTATTTATGCGAAGGTTGCAGATGCTTCAAAAGAACTAAACTGCGTAACGAGTCCAGTAAAAGGTACCGATATTATTCAGTTAAAGTTTTTACAAGGTGATCAATTAACTGAAGGTGAGACTCAAACGAGTGAAAACTATTTCATAGCGGAGCAAGAGAGAGCCCAATTCAAGCGAGGTGAAATTACAGGAAGTTCTGTTAATGCCTCTATTTGGCCGTATAGCCATCATGTTTATTATATTTCAGAGCAAACATATAAAGTAAATAACAAGAACCTAACTGTACCTGCATTAATGAGAAAGCGTTTAGTTGGTGGGAATATCACCACAGAAACTATTATGGAAGGTGTCGAAAACATGCGGTTTGTTTTTGGTCTCGATACAAACAGCGACAATCGTGTAGATACATACCGAAGTATTAAAAGTATGGAGCACACTGATTGGGAAAATCGAAAGGGTATTTTAACAGTACAGGTATTTTTATTAATACGCGCATTGGAGCCAGACCCTGGGGTTAAAATTAAAAACCAAACTTACATATTAGGTGAAGATGAAGACAAGCGTGAATTGAAATTCACAGATAGTTTCAGACGCACAGTGTTTACCACGACTATTCGATTAAATAATGTTGGATCAAATTTATGGCGTATTTAAAACAATCACAGAAAAAGCAGCAGGGTGTAGTACTGATCACCGCTCTAATAATGGTAATTGCAGTGACGGGTATAGCGGTGACTCTTATGAGCAGTAGTAGTATTGATATTAAAATTACCAATGCAGCGCAAGAGCGTGAAGTGGCCGAAAATGAACTTATTGGCGAAGTACAGCGCATGATTTCTGATGAAGCTAATAAAGGTGCGAATAATCAGTTTTTTTTGAGTCCAGATGAAGTCACTTCGATTGCAGCCTCTGATAAAGAAGGCATGGTGATCGCAACACATGATGGTATGCAAAGCAAAATGGTTAATCTAAACAAAGGTGCGCTTGACCTAGAGTGTCCTCGACGCTTTAATTTTACTGCAGGTATATCGTGCAATATGTTACAGGTCGCCACGACAATAGAATATGGCTCTAAAAGTAAGCATGAACTAACCATTGTTACAGGTGTAGCGCAAGAAATGGCTAGCATAAGTAAGGGGATTTAAGATGAAATTTAAATTAAACAAAGTGCTAGCCTCTTTACTTGGCTTAACAATAAGTGCGTCAGTTTATGCTGAAGATATAGAGCTTTATGTTAATCATGATGTGGATGTTGAAGAAAAACCTCGAGTATTACTGATTTTTGATACATCAGGAAGCATGGCTTTTTCATCAAGTACAGGTAGTAATTGTGGGCAATATTCGAGTGGAGGTTGGGTTTTATGTTCTGATAGTCGATTAGCTGCAGCACAGTTTGCGATGAATAAAGTTATTACCGATAACGAAGATACTATCGACTTTGGTTTAATGCGCTTTAAAGCCACAGACGGTGGTTATATAGTTAATGGAGTTGGTAAAGATTCTACAATTATACGAAATTCACTTGCTGCTTTACCTGCTGCTGGCGGTACTCCTTTGACAGAAACCCTTTGGGAAGCTTATTTATATATTACAGGGCAAAAAGTTCAATATGGCTTAGAGGCCACAATTCTTGAACGTGATACGAGTGTCGAGTTAAGAACTGGAAGTGAGTTTACACAGCTTGAATGTGGTTGGGTTAGAAATAGAGGTCGCTGGAGTTATGAGTGTGAAAATGTAACTACAAATAATTATGAGTATACTTACATATCGCCCTTTGCAGATAGCACCGCTGAGGCTAAGCGCTGCGACAACTCGATAAATATCATTTATATGACCGATGGCGACCCATCTGGTGATAATGATAGTGACAGCCAAATTAGTGCAGAGCATGAGAAGTACTTTGGGGAAGGATTAAACTGGAATACGGATAGTTACTACAGTAGTTACCTACACCAAATGGCTAAAATTATTCATGGTACAAGTGATACTACTGTTGATTTATACCCGTCGACTCCCGATATTCATGAAACAGGCCGTTTATATACTATCGGTTTTGGCTCTGGTATGAGCGCGAGTGGACAAGAGCTTTTACGTAGGGCCGCTTCTTTAGGTGGTGGTGAAAACTTGCCCGCAAGTACGCCAGATGAGCTTTCTGAATCATTAAACAGTGCAATTTCTCGTATTCGTGAAGTAAATGATAGCTTTTCATCGCCGTCCGTTGCTAGTAACAACGTAGATCAAACCCGTAGTCGAGATGCTATTTATTTTGCAATGTTTTACCCAGAGACAAATACCCGCTGGGGCGGTAACTTAAAAAAGTTAAAGGTATCGGGTAGTAACATAGTTGATTCAGCGGGCAATGTAGCGCTTGATTCTAATGGTTTGATAGACACTGATGCAAAAACATTTTGGCTTCCTGATGGTAAGTCAGCAGATGGGAACTTAGTAGCACAAGGTGGCGTTAATTATCAACTAAGTACCTTAACAGGAACCAACGCAGAAGAACGAAGAACACTATATACAGATAAACAAGGCGATATAGTACGATTTACTACATCGATTGTTAGTGACATTCTTGATTTAATAACTAATAACCCAATTAGCTTATCTAGTTCAGATATTAAATGGGCTATGGGTATTGATGTTGATGATGAAGATAACGATAACGATACCACGGATCAAAGAGATGATATTTTTGGTGATCCTCTGCATTCAAAGCCTGTTGCGCTTGATTACGGTAATGATGATATTCGTATTCTTATTGGTACCAATGCTGGCTTTTTGCATATGTTTAAAGACGATGATACAAATAATGAAGTATCTGAAAGCTGGGCATTTATACCCTCAGATCTGTACAGCATTATTCAACCGCTGCGCAACAAAGAAACGGGTAAAAAATATGGTATGGATGGTCCAATCAGCGTTTATTTTAATAATAAAAACTTAAATAGCGATGGTTTAAACGACGGGATTATTGATGCGAGTGGTGATGATGAAGTATGGGCTTTTGCAGGAATGCGTCGAGGTGGTAAAAACTACTACGCACTGGATATAACAAATCCCGATCAGCCTAAAAAACTATGGAGCGCACCAATAGAAGGCGGAAAAGGTGATTTTAAAGAGCTTGCGCAAACATGGTCAAAACCGCAAATAGCCTACATTAAAGCATTTGGTGACAAGCCTTTATTAATTTTTGGTGCTGGGTACGATACAAACAAAGATGCGGTGATTAAAAGTGAAGATAGTACAGGGCGAGGTATTTACATTGTTGAAGCCGAAACAGGTAAAAGAGTATGGGCATTAACACCCGATATTAATGGCTTTAAAGGTAAGCATAGTATTGCTGCAGATATTACCACGCTTGACTCAGATTATGATGGATATATAGACCGAATTTATGCGGCAGATACTGGTGGAGATATTTGGCGTATAGATATGCCAGGCACTAGTACTAGTGAATTTAGTCACTTTAAATTAGCTGAGCTTGGCAGTAATAAAGCAACTGAGGACAGACGCTTTTTTTACAAACCACTCGTTGCACGAACCATTTATAGTAAAGTAAGCGAGACAACCGTTGATGGTAGTACCGTTATAACACGCTTAGATACGCCGTATGATGCAATAGTTATTGGTAGTGGTAACCGCTCAAAACCAACCGGTACCAATGAAAAAGATCAACTGTTTATGATCAGAGATGAAAATACAGTTACTAAATCATATAAAACGAATGCACCGGATACTATTGTACCTGCTGATTTGATGCAAATGAATTCAGACCCATTTGGTAATGCTCTAGATGACGTTGATGATTTTGTTGACTTAGAAGTCGACTTGGCTAAATTTAATGGTTGGAGATATGAGTTAGGAACGGGTGAAAAATCACTAGCTGCTGCTACAGTTGTTGGAGGTGTTGCTTATTTTACAAGTTTCACACCTGCATCAGATACATCGACTGAAAACCAATGTTCCCTAAGTGGTGGTGGTGGTTCTTTATACGCATTTCACCTACATTATGGTACGAAAGTGTATGACGATCTTAAATTTACAACCAGCTATGATGTACCAGATACACCTCAGTTATACTTTGGCGAAGGCCCTTCATGCGTAGATGGTAATGGAGATGGTAAGTGTGATGACAACCCAACAGTTGACGTAACACAAGAAAGTCAGTTTTATCTAATTGGGCCGGGTATCAAAGGTGAAAATGCTGAAAACCCAATGAAGCCTGTTGAGATAAAGGGCCCTGGCTTAACAATTGTTGATGGTAAAGTTGTATTGGTTAATGACAATGCTGTAGGGTTTGGCTTTAAAACTCAACAAACATATATCTATAAACGTGAAGAAAATGACGAAGTTAATAATTAAGGAAATTAAATGAAGAAACAACATGGGTTTACCTTAATTGAGCTGATGATAGCGGTTGCAATTGTAGGCATACTTGCCTCAATTGCATTGCCCAATTATACAGAATATGTAAAGCGTGCTTCGCGCGCTGAAGCTGCTGCAGCATTGTTAGATGCTGCAAACAAAGAGGAGCAATATTTTGTAGATAATCGTGAGTATACGCAATCCTTTACTGACTTAGGGCTACAAAGTAAAACCGAAAATGGTCACTTTGAACTATCTATCAGCGTAGTCGATAGTAATACCTTCACTATTACAGCTAAGCCTATAGACGGTGCTGTAAAAGGAGATACTGATTGTAAAGAGCTTTCAATCACTGATATTGGTCTCAAAGGTGCAAAAGGGTCTAAAGGTGACACCGATGTTGGTTATTGCTGGGGTCGATAGCCTAGATTACTTCTTCTGGCACTTATCAGTTGATTTAATACGTATTCTGCCAGTTTGACTTACTGATAAGGCCAACCCCTCGAGGTTGGCCTTATTGCTGTTGGGGCAATATATAAAAGTACCATTTTGAAAACCATTCAAAGAACCATCAGGACGAAACGTAATTGCGCTGCGAGGGTATTTAAGACTGTCAGCTTCATGGATCTCCTCAAAAGTACTTAAGAGTAGTTCATCATCATCTAACGAGGTTGATTTATCTTTGTCGATAAAGAGTGACATTTGGCCATTCCACTCATCTTTTGTACATTGACTGTCTTTTAGTGCACAAAGCGTGACGTAAGTAGTATTTTCAATGGCATATAAACGGCCATAATTTATATTTCGGTGTAGGAGGTTTACGTGGTTATCTAAGCGGTTTTTAGCTAAAAAATCTGGGTAAAACCACATAGATAATTGGCTGATAATACTGACAACAGCCATAGATACCATTAATTCGAGAAGTGTTACTCCCTTACTTTTTGATATTGATAATCTCATCCTTGAAGACCTGAGTTAATAAATGATTAACTCAGTCTAGTAAATGATACAAATATGACAAGATATAATTGTACGTTTTTTAATCGCACTTTTCAGTGGTGTCACCAAGGTAGAAAGCAGTACCAGATACTGATACATTCAGCGCTTTATTGTTTTCATTGTCATTATTAGGGCAGTATACAAAGCCAGCAAAGTTACCGCTGGTGTTTAGGTTTGTTGTAATGCGCCCACTAGTATTAAAGCGAAGGCTACTATCACCAGTAAATTTAACCTTGTCTATACTATTTATCTGCTCCATGGTGCGTAAAATAGTATCTTCTTTCCAGTTATATATTCCGTTATTATTAGTATCTACAAAGAGAGTTATGATTGAATCCTCCCCCCATGAACTTTGACATTTAAAGTATCTATTAATCTCAACTTTACTTATAGGAGCAGGGCATATGATAACAATTTCATCCGTACTTGCAGCTTGAGCACGGGCGTAGCTAATATTTCTTTTTAATTCCAACAAAAAATTCTCAGCTCTATTTTCTTCTAGCATATCGCTGCTATTCCAAATCGCAATTGATGCAATAATGCCAACGATAGCAACGGTTACCATGAGTTCTAAAAGGGTGAACCCGTTTTGTTTGTTTTTCATATTAATCTCATTTACTGCTAGTCATTTAAGTATAGCTATTTTTATATAATAAATTATACCACGATCGGTTGTTTTATCACCGTAATTCAATTGCTTTGTTTGCTATGAACACTATGATTGTCTAAAATCGAGGCAACTGAAGCTTTCAAAAGTAATTAATATGAAAAAAATAGAAGCAATTATCAAACCTTTTAAGTTAGACGATGTGCGTGAAGCGTTGTCAGATGTGGGTATTACGGGGATGACGGTAAGCGAAGTTAAAGGCTTTGGACGTCAAAAAGGTCACACAGAGCTATATCGTGGCGCAGAGTATATGGTCGATTTTTTACCTAAAGTAAAACTTGATATTGTATTGACTGATGAAGATGTAGACCGTGCAATTGAAGTTATTGTAAAAACGGCGCAAACAGGAAAAATCGGTGATGGTAAAATATTTGTCACAGATGTTGAGCGTGTAATACGTATTCGTACTGCAGAGGAAGATGAAGAAGCGATTTAAGCTTGTTTTTCTATGTAGTTAAAAGGCGCTTTAGTAAGCGCCTTTTTTATTTATTTAGTTCTTTTATTTAGTTTTCGTGTTTGCTTTGCGTGCTCACTAAGCTCAGTTAAACCTAATTGGTCGTAACTTTTCTCCATCATTTCAAGCGCGGGATCTAAGTAACTGCTTTGTGAATAATGCTCAACAACAAACTTACCTCTATTAGCAGCAGCTAAATAAGCTTCACGTTCGTAATAGTAAGTTGCTACTTTTAATTCATAACGTGCCATGCGGTTTAAAAGCCACACTAAACGACGCTTAGCTTCAGGCGCGTAATCACTTTTTGGAAAACGTTTTACTAATGTCGATAAATCTGTAAATGCAACACGAGTACGGTTAGCATCACGGTCGGCTCTATCTACACCAAAGTACTCTTGGAACGCATTTTTATCTGCTTTAATATTTACTAAACCACGCATGTAATACATGTAGTCTAAATCTTTATGATTTGGGTTTAAGCGAATAAAGCGGTCAATGGTTGCAAGTGCTTGTTCAGTATTACCTGATTGATAATGTGCATAGACTAAGTCCATTTGTACTTGCTTAGAGAATGGGCCAAATGGGTAGCGAGAGTCTATAGCACTCAAAAGTTCAATTGCACGAGCATATAAACCAGAATCTAGCGTTTCTTTTGCATCTTCATATAAAGCGTGTGCAGACTTATTCGGTACACGTTGAATGTCTTCTTGGTCTGGAGCAGACGAACAAGCGCCTAAACTAAGTACAGAAACTGAAAAAACAATGGCAAATGCACGTTTCCCTATTTTATTTATCATTTTATTTGTTACCTTCGATGTCTTCGGCTAGGCCAAGTCGGTAAAACCGAGTAAACTATGCGTATTATATTATGCTTTTATTAAAAGCGATTCTAACCCAGTCGAGCAAAGCTTGCACTGGTAAATTGGGTAAAGTTACTAATGTCAGAGCAAATTTCTCTTCAAGCCGACGTTCCAACCGAATTAGGTGGTAAACGTCTAGACCAAGTATTAGCACAATTGTTCCCTGATTATTCACGTTCTCGTATAAAAACGTGGATTTTGGATGATAAAATCACTGTAGACGGTGAAATTTTCAACACTCCACGCGAAAAGCTACTAGGTGGTGAAGTTGTAAGTGTTGAAACAACAATTGAAGCACCACGCGAATACGAAGCACAAGATATCAAATTAAACATTGTTTATGAAGACGATGATATTTTGGTAATTAATAAACCAATGGGCCTAGTGGTTCACCCAGGTGCGGGTAACCCTAATGGAACAGTGCTAAACGCATTGCTACATTACTACCCTGAAATAATTAACGTGCCACGCGCAGGTATTGTACATCGTTTAGATAAAGACACGACCGGTTTAATGGTTGTAGCTAAAACGATTCAGGCCCAAACGCATTTAGTGAAAGCACTACAAAAGCGCGAAAATTTCACTCGTGAATATGAAGCACTGTGTAATGGCACCATGACTGCTGGTGGTATGGTTGAAAAAGCAATTGGCCGCCATCCTACGCAGCGTACGCATATGGCCGTACATGAACTGGGTAAACCGGCAATTACACATTACCGTGTTGCTGAAAAATTCCGTGCTCATACTCGTTTACGTCTGCGCCTAGAAACAGGCCGTACTCACCAGATTCGTGTGCATATGGCACATTTAAATCATCCGCTAATTGGCGATCAATCTTATGGCGGCCGTCCGCGTCCACCTAAAGGTGCAACACCTGAGTTATTTGAGTTACTTCGTAGCTTTAGACGCCAAGCACTACATGCCGTAAAATTAAGTATTGCGCATCCAATCACGGGTGAAATGATGACATGGCAAGCTCCTATCCCTGACGATATGGTTGCTATGACACATGCACTACGTGAAGATACTAAAGCTAATCCTGATATCGATAGATAATGCACTTATTGTCAGCGACATGGCAAAACCTTCATAAAGTAGGAACGTTAAGTACTACTTGTGGAGGTGGTGTTTCAAAAACCCCATTTGAAAGTTTCAATTTGGGATACCATGTTGGAGATAATCAAGATCATGTATCAAAAAACCGCTCACTATTAACCAAACACTTACCTAAATCTGCCGTGTGGCTAAATCAAGTTCATAGCTCTGAGGTTGTTATTGTTGATGAACATTTTGACTCTAATAAGTTACACAATGCTGATGCGCTTTATACTCAGTTATTAAATCAGCCTTTGGCTATCATGACCGCCGATTGCTTGCCTATTTTATTAGTGAGTGATGATGAAAAGGAAGTTGCAGCTATACATGGCGGCTGGCGAGGGCTTGAGCAGGGAATTATTAAAAATACTTTAGAATGTTTTAGCTCAAAGTATGAAAATATAAATGCTTGGCTAGGGCCTGCAATTGGGCCAACTCAATTTGAGGTTGGCGCTGAAGTGTTTGAGTTATTTCAAAAAAGGTCTTCTTCATTTATTCAAGCATTTACACCACAAGCTAATGGCAAATATCTTGCTGATATTTATGGCATTGCGCGTACTTTACTTACCCAGCAAGGCGTTAAAAAGATTACAGGCGGCGACTATTGTACAGTCTCTCAAAGTGACTTATTTTTTTCTTATCGACGGGATGGACAAACCGGACGTATGGCAAGTTTGATCTGGCGCAAGTAATTAGCACCTTTAGCTATTATATTTCTCTCTACACCTTGAACAAACACCTAAACATACCCATTAATTAAGCAATTAGATTATTTAATAGGTAACACCATGCGTTTAGATAGATTTACAAGTAAATTTCAATCTGCGCTTTCTGATGCGCAATCGCTAGCCCTTGGCCGCGACCATCAATTTATTGAACCCGTACATTTAATGTATTCATTACTGCAGCAAAGCGGCTCCAGTGTGCGCGCGTTATTTGCCCAAACGGGGGTCAGCGCAGATGAACTTAACACCAAGCTTTCACAAGAAATAGAAAAACTATTTAAAGTAGAAGGTGTAGGTGGCGATGTGCAGCTATCAAATAATATGGCTTCACTTATTAACCTATGTGATAAGTATGCACAAAAACGCAAAGACAAATACATTTCAAGTGAATTATTTGTACTGGCAGCATGCGACGATAAAGGTCCACTTGGCGATATATTCAGATCGTTAAATATTACCTCGACTAAAATTGAAACTGCAATTAAAGCGATTCGCGGCGGTCAAAAAGTTGATGACCCAAATGCCGAAGAAACACGTCAAGCGCTTGAAAAGTACACGATTGATCTAACTGAGCGAGCAGAGCAAGGTAAGCTTGACCCTGTTATTGGTCGTGATGACGAAATTCGCCGCACGATTCAAGTATTACAGCGCCGTACTAAAAATAACCCTGTATTAATCGGTGAGCCAGGTGTTGGTAAAACAGCAATAGCAGAAGGTTTAGCACAGCGTATTATTAATGGTGAAGTACCTGAAGGATTAAAAAACAAACGTGTTTTATCGCTTGATTTAGGAGCACTAGTTGCGGGCGCTAAATATCGCGGTGAATTTGAAGAGCGTTTAAAATCAGTGTTAAACGAATTGGCTAAAGAAGAAGGCCAAGTCATTTTATTTATTGATGAAATACACACTATTGTGGGTGCAGGCAAAAGTGATGGCGCAATGGATGCGGGTAATATGCTAAAACCTGCTTTAGCACGCGGTGAGTTACACTGTGTTGGCGCAACCACGCTTGATGAATACCGTAAATATATAGAGAAAGACGCAGCACTTGAGCGTCGATTCCAAAAGGTACTCATTGAAGAGCCGTCGGTTGAAGATACCATTGCAATATTGCGTGGCTTAAAAGAGCGATATGAGCTACATCATTCAGTAGAAATTACTGATCCCGCGATAGTTGCTGCGGCGCAGTTATCTCACCGCTACATTAGCGATCGTCAGTTACCAGATAAAGCAATTGATTTAATTGACGAAGCGGGTTCTTCAATTCGATTACAAATTGATTCAAAACCAGAGTCGTTAGATAAGCTTGAGCGTCGTATTATCCAATTAAAATTAGAAGATAATGCACTTGCTAAAGAAAAAGATGAGGCGAGTCAAAAACGTCGCACTGAAATGCAAGAGTTGATCACCGACCTTGATGGACAATATCGTGAACTAGACGAAATTTGGAATGCTGAAAAAGCATCGCTTCAAGGTACACAAGTAATTAAAGCCGAACTTGAACAAGCAAGATTAGATTTAGATGTAGCGCGAAGAGCAAGTGATTTACAGCGTATGTCAGAGCTGCAATATGGGCGAATTCCAGAGCTTGAACGAAAACTTGATTTAGCCTCACAAGCTGAAATGCAAGAAATGACTCTGCTTAAGAACCAAGTAGGTGAGGATGAAATTGCTGAAATTTTATCTCGCTGGACAGGTATTCCTGTTGCAAGAATGCTACAAGGTGAGCGTGAAAAGCTGCTGCAAATGGAAGATAAGTTACACAGTAAAGTAATAGGGCAAGATGAAGCGGTCGTTGCTGTTGCTAACGCAATACGACGCTCACGTGCAGGACTTGCAGATCCTAATCGCCCAATTGGTTCTTTCTTGTTTTTAGGTCCAACAGGTGTGGGTAAAACCGAGCTTACAAAAGCACTGGCAGGTTTTATGTTTGATACCGAAGATGCCATGGTACGTATCGACATGTCTGAGTTTATGGAAAAGCACTCAGTTGCACGCCTAGTGGGCGCACCTCCAGGTTATGTGGGTTATGAAGAGGGCGGTTATTTAACAGAAGCTGTTCGTCGTAAACCTTACTCAGTTATATTGCTTGATGAAATAGAAAAAGCACACCCAGATGTGTTTAACATTTTACTGCAAGTGTTAGATGATGGCCGATTAACTGACGGACAAGGTAGAACCGTTGATTTTAAAAATACTGTTATTATCATGACATCAAATTTAGGCTCAGATATTATCCAAGAACAAGCGGGGAATAATGACTATACGACCCTTAAAGCTAAAGTAATGGAAGTATTGATTAATGAGTTTAGACCTGAGTTTATTAACCGTATTGACGAGACTGTTGTATTCCACCCGTTAGCAAACGAGCATATAAAAGAAATAGCTGATATTCAGTTAATGAAATTACGTGAGCGTTTAACAGAGATGGGGTATCTGCTTGAAATAAGCGATGCTGCACTTGAGCGAATTGCAGCAAGTGGGTTTGATCCTGTGTACGGTGCACGCCCGCTTAAGCGTGCTATTCAGCAAACGATTGAAAATCCGCTAGCACAAAAGCTACTTAATGGGGACTACATACCAGGTAGCGTGATTGTTATTGATGCAAATGACGACTCTTTGGTATTTACCAAACGCTGATTGTAAATAATTAAACTCTAAAGCCGCTAAAATAGCGGCTTTTTTATGTTTGTTAAACTTTAAAGGTTAGTAATAAATCATTCACTCTACGTGAGCCTTCAACAAGCTCAGCTGCACCTTTTGCCACATTAAAGCTTAAACTTAAGTTGTTATCGCCAAAGTCTTTAATTTGCGAAACATTATTACTAATGTCGTTACTAACCATTTGTTGCTCTTCTGCAGCGGATGATATTTGTATTGCCAAGTGAGATATTTCACTGATTTGGATAAAAATCCCTTCTAATTCAACTTGGGTTTTATCGGTTGTCAAAACACAGTTATCGGCTTGTGCTTTAGTGCTTTGCATTACTTTGGACCAGCTAAATAAAGTGTCTTGTATTTCTTTAATAGAACTATGGATTTGTGTCGTAGCATTTTGAGTGCGTGACGAAAGAGTCCTTACCTCATCGGCGACTACAGCAAAGCCTCGACCATGTTCTCCCGCTCTAGCTGCTTCAATCGCTGCATTAAGAGCAAGTAAGTTAGTTTGATCGGCAATTCCTTCTATTTCACTCATTACCTTACCAATTTTATCTGCTTCAGAGGCTAAGCTGGTGGCTGTATTTGCAGCTTGTTCTACTTGAGAAGCTAAGTCAGATACCATTTTACTATTATCAGCAATGTGGTCTTTTATCTCTGAGCAACTTTGATGGGTGTTATTCACTTTATCCGCTGTTTGAGCGGTATTTACTGATATTTCACCAATGGTAGAACTCATTTGAGTCATCGCTGATGCAATTTGTTCTAAACGCTCACCTTGAGAAGAAATCCCTTTTTCGGTGAGTGTTGATTGTTTGTCTAAATCAGTCGCGATGCCATTAAAGCTTAATGTTGAGTCTTTCATACGGCCAAGAACTGTGCGCAATTTTGCATTTAGCATTTGCTCTCTATAATCACTTACACTGTGCGGTGTATGGCCGCTGTAAATATAACGAGAGATTGAATCGGCTTTTGCTTTTTGTTCGCGTAATATTTTAGGGGTAACAATGAGTTCGTCATAATTTAGCACAATAACTAAAGCACAAATAAATAGGCTAATTGCAGCAATGGTGATTGATGCCGCGACAGCAATAAAAATCAGCCAAAATAATAGACTTATAAAAGTAAGGCTTTGTCGTATTGTGGTGTGTTCTCGTAGTTTTAATAATGACTTGTTGGTATTTATTTTGTTGTAAAGTGTTTGTGCACGGTGCTTAAGTTGAGAGCTTGCTTTGGTTCTTACAGATTGATAACCAACAAGTCGGCCATGTTCAAAAATGGGGGTTACAAAGGCATCTACCCAGTAATAGCGGCCATCTTTACAGCGGTTTTTAACCATACCGCGCCACGAGTGTTCTTGTTTTAATGTTGCCCACATTTCTTTAAAGGCTGCTTTTGGCATATCAGGGTGGCGAACAATATTATGATGCTGACCGATAAGCTCTTGTGCGCTATATCCTGCTACAGCACAAAACGCTTGATTGACGTATGTTATTACACCTTTAAGATCAGTAGTGGAAACCAGCTCTTGTGATTCATCAAAGTATACTTCTTCATTTTTTAAGCTTTTATCATTGTGCATTGTATTTATTATCATCCTTTATTGTTGCAGTCATTATATTGCTTACACTCTACAAAGCAAAAAATAGCGTCCTTCCTTCTATGCTCATAAGACAAATAATTGTATTTATTGATCTAGATCAAGTTTAAATACCGGACAGCTAAATTGAACTGATTTTGCATAAGTTCCGGTCTATTACTTTAAGCTGATATTTTACTTATTTGATTTATAATTAAATACGTATTTAAAGCATTTGTATAATGCACATAGCAATGGCAATATTACGACTTAATATAATGATGTTGGTCATATTAAGTGCATGTATAAAGTGGGGAAATAATTATTAAATTTGAAAAGTTATATAGTTCTTAGCAATTTATACCAGTTGTATTAAATAAGTGATCTATTATAGCGCTAAGAAAATAGCACAATAGCAAGGCGAAAATTATGACATGTAGTTGTTCTATATGAGTAATTTTCAACGCAGTGAATGCGCTATTTAATGCGATACAATGATCATATTTTCAATAAAAATTGGTATTAATCTTGAGTCTAAGTAATTAGTCCCCATAACCTTATGATTAAGCCACGTGGCCCGAGGAAAGATTTTTTGACAACACATGATTTAGCTAACGCACTTGAAGCGTTATCAGTAAATGAGCACCAACATGCAGTTAAAGGCATTAAACGTGGCATAGAGCGAGAGTCGCTAAGAATACAAGAGAATGGTGCTATATCACCTAAAGGCCATCCAAAAGGGGTGGGCAGTGCATTAACTAATGGCCATATCACAACTGATTTTTCTGAATCTTTACTTGAATTTATTACTCCAGTTAGTGAGTCGTCAACGCAAACTCTTAAGCAATTAAAAGATCTTCAAAAGTTCACTCTAGAAAAAATGGACGGTGAACTGCTTTGGCCTATTAGTATGCCATGCTTTATTGAACACCAAGATGATATTGTTTTAGCTCAATTTGGTAGTTCAAATACTGGTCAAATGAAAACACTATACCGTGAAGGGTTAAAAAATCGTTACGGAAGTATGATGCAAGCAATTGCAGGTGTTCACTTTAATATTTCATTCCCAGATACGCTTTGGCAATCGCTTCATTCGTTACAAAAAAGCAATGCTAGCCTTCAAGATTTTATTTCAGAAGGTTATTTAGCACTTATTCGTAACTTTAAACGCGAACTATGGCTAATAAGTTACATGTTTGGTGCATCGCCAGCATTGTGTAACTCATTTTTACAAGGTCGAAAAACCGATTTACCATTTAAAAAACTAGGTAAAGGTACACTTTACTTAGAAGTTGGTACGGCACTGCGTTTAGGCAATTTAGGTTATACAAATAGCGCTCAGTCGTCACTACGCGTAATGTATAACTCGTTAGATGAATATGTAGCAGGCCTTAAAAAAGCAATCAACACACCATCAGAAATTTATGGTGATCTTGATGACTACAAGAGTGAAAACCCTAAGCAGTTAAATAAAAATATTCTGCAGATTGAAAACGAATTTTACTCGCCAATTCGTCCTAAGCGTAATGCTAAAAGTGGCGAAACGCCAACAGATGCACTGCTTCGAGCAGGCATTGAATACGTAGAAATTCGCGCATTAGACGTTAATCCGTTTAGCGAAGTTGGTATTGATATTGAGCAAATTCACTTTTTAGATGTGTTTTTAACGTATTGTTTATTAAAAAATTCAGCTCCAATGGATTGGAAAGAACAAGCACGCAGTACTGAAAACCTCGACACAGTAGTCAATCAAGGTCGAGAAGAAGGGCTAATGCTTAACTTTAATAACACACAGCGTAGTCTTCAGTCGTGGGGCGATGAAATATTTGCACAGCTCACTGATGTCGCTAAATGGATGGATAATGCTTATGGTGTTAATTATTACTCCGATACTATAAAGCGCATGGCAACGTGGGTGCATAATCCAGAGCTTACTTATTCTGGACGTTACGTGTCGCAATTAAAAGAGTCTGGTTTAGACAACGGTCACTTTGCACTAGCACTGGCTAATAAATACAAACAAAGCCACGCAGACACTGATTACAGTGAGTTTTTAAAGCCTTGGCTGGAACAACAAGTTGTAGAGTCTAACGAAGCACAAACTGCAATTGAGCAAGCAGATACCCAGTCATTTACCGCCTTTTTAGATGCGTATTTTGGCGGTAAATAATCTTAATACTTAGTAAAATTTAAGCAAAAAAAAACGCAGCCTAAGTAGGCTGCGTAAATATATATTCAGGGATGAACTAATGCCGTACTGCTGCATTCATTGAGTCAGACCCACACTTTTTAGAAAAGTTCTGTGAGATCTTAGAAAAATGAAAAAAAATGCAATTATTTTATCTCTTGCCATTACTTTAGCTGGTTGTGCTACAGCCCCTCCAAAACAACCTAACGATCTATGTAAAATCTTTGAAGAAAAACCTGATTGGTATTTTGACGCAAAAGATGCGCAAGAAAAATGGGGTTCTCCTAAGCATGTACTCATGAGTATGATGTACCAGGAAAGCTCATTTAAGCATGATGCTGCTCCGCCTATGGAGTACTTCTTATGGATAATTCCAACCGGTCGCGCAAGTGATGCTTATGGTTACTCACAGGCTAAAACACCAACATGGTCAGATTATATTCGTGAAACAGGCAACAATGGTGCTGATAGAGACGACTTTGACGATGCAATCGACTTTATGGCGTGGTTTGTTTATAAAACGCATAAAGTAAATAAAATCTCTAAATGGGATGCTTACGCACAATACCTTAATTATCATGAAGGTTGGGGTGGCTATAAGCGTGGCACATATAAAAAGAAAAAGTGGTTAATGGGTGTAGCAAATAAAGTTAAACACAGAGCGAGCCGTTATGGTGCGCAATTAAAGCGCTGTGAAGACGAGCTTGATAAAGGTTGGTTTGAACGTCTTATATTTGGCTAGAGAGTTATTAATGGATGTATAAAAGGAGCCAATCGGCTCCTTTTTTTACTTAGCGAGAACGCTTATTAGGCTGAATCTTCACCTGTTTTATCATATTCTCTTTTACTTCAAGTACTTCAATAGGGTAGCCCGCAATACGTAGACTAATATTTGCATCGGGAATATCTTCCAAGTATTCAACAATTAAACCACTCAAAGTTTTTGGGCCGTCTAGTGGGAAATCCCAACCCATCTCTTTATTTAAATCGCGTACGTTAGCACCGCCATCTACAATACAAGAGCCATCAGTTTGTGTTTCTACTTCTTCGCTTGGCGTACGAGTTTGTGTAGTTGTAAAATCGCCAACAACTTCTTCTAAAATATCTTCAAGCGTTACTAAACCTTGAATATCGCCATACTCGTCTACTACTAAGCCAATACGCTCTTTAGACTGCTGAAACTTTAACAGCTGAGTGTTAAGTGATGTTCCCTCTGGGATAAAGTAAATTTCGCGTACAGCACGCAGCAAAGATGGTTTATCAAATTGCTCTTTTGTAAGTAGACGTAGTGCATCTCGAGAGTGAATAAAGCCTACTGCGTCATCTATATTGTCGCGATACAACAACACGCGAGTATGTTGTGCATGGGTAAGCTGGCGACTAATTAGTTTCCAATCATCATTAATATCAATAGCCACAATTTCGTTACGTGGGATCATGATATCTTCAACGGTTACTTGCTCTAAATCTAAAATTGAGGTCAGCATACTTTGATGGCGAGCAGGGATAAGTGCGCCTGACTCATTGAGCACTGTTTTTAATTCTTCTTTGCTCATGCTGTGCTCGTCGATTTGAGCGGCACTAATACCAAATAATCGCAATATCCCGTTGGTCATCCAGTTAACGATAACAACAAAAGGAAAAAGAATTTTTAGTAACCCTTTAAGTATTATTGAGCTTGGAAAAGCAACTTTTTCAGGATAAAGGGCAGCAAGAGTTTTAGGTGTTACTTCGGCAAATATAAGCACGACTAAAGTTAACACACCCGTAGCTATAGCAATACCAAGGTCACCGTAAAGGCGAATACCTATAATGGTAGCAACTTGAGCTGCAGCTATATTGACAAGATTATTGCCAATTAAGATTAAACCGATGAGCCTATCTGGACGGCTAAGTAATTTACTGACTCGTTTAGCTGCACGATGATCCTCTTTAGCGAGGTGTCGCAGGCGTATACGATTGATTGACATAATTCCGGTTTCTGAACCAGAAAAATAAGCAGAAAAAAGCACCAAAAAACCTAAAATGATAAATAGGGTACTTGTCGATATGTCGTCCAACGATGGATCCTTTTCTTATAAATCAATGCGTATTAAGCTAGAGTGAGCAAGCAGAGTCAAGTTAAAACTTATTTAGTATTACTTCTTGTATGAAACGGCTGCCAAAATATGCGAGTGTGAGGACAAATGCAGCGACCATGATCGTAATAACCACAGGTTTACCGCGCCAACCCTTTTTCATATGCCCGATGGCTACAATGGCAAAAATAGCCCACGCAACTAACGACAATATCGTTTTATGAATGAACTCTTTAGCAAACATCCCATCAAGAAATACAAACCCCGAGAGTAATGCGAACGTGAGTAATATGGTGCCTAAATTAAGGAGTTGGTAAAGCTGGCGCTCAACAACCATCAAAGGCGGGAGGTGACTATGCACAATTGCTAAATCTTTACGTTTTAAACGTTTATCAATAAAGTAGAACTGTACACCATATAAAGTAGCAATAATTAAAATACAGTAGGCCAATAGGGATAAGGAAATGTGTGTTACTAAGCCAACCTCAATATTAATGCTTTGCAGTAAAATATGATGAGGAATAAATAAACTGGCAATTGTAAGTAAAGCACCAAAACCATAAACAACGGGCAATAATAAAGTGGCAGGGAACTTTAGCGACACAGCTGTTACTGAAACTACAATAACCCAGCATGTTAAAAGGGAGACGTTTACAATACTTAAGTCTTGACCGTCGGATCTAAAAACAGAGTTAACTAACAGCAGCATATGCGCCACTATAGCAACCGTGCTCAATATGACGGTTACCTTTTGGCTAGGGCCTTGTTGATGAAACAGGCGTGAGAGCACGTGAGACGTTGCTAACACATAAAATAAACTGGCAATAATAGTTAAACTAATAATCAGCATTGTGCTTGGGCCACTTAATTTGAGACAAAATAATCCTTGTTGTTATATAGCCATTGTATTTTATAGCAAAGCAAATGCATAGACCTTAAAAAAAGAAACTCAACAAGGTGCACTTGAACACTGTATTGTAAGACGCCATATACGGTATACTACTTTTAATTGAAACTTAATAAGTCAATCCTGGTTAATTGAAAATCAAACTAACCGTAAAATTTTAATGGATTGATATAAACGTCTTATCGGAACCGTTACATGTTTGAGAACCTCCAAGAACGATTAGGTAAAACCTTAAAAAATATCAGTGGCCGTGGCCGTCTGACTGAAGACAACATAAAAGACACACTTCGCGAAGTGCGTATGGCATTTTTAGAAGCCGATGTGGCACTGCCTGTTGTTCGCGAGTTTGTAAAACAAGTTAAAGAACGTGCAGTTGGGGTTGAAGTTACAAAAAGCTTAAGCCCAGGCCAAGTATTTATAAAAATAGTGCGTGAAGAACTAGAAAAAGCAATGGGTGAGGCCAATGAAGAGCTAAGCCTAAATGCACAACCGCCAGCCGTTGTTATGGTAGCGGGTCTGCAAGGTGCGGGTAAAACCACCAGTGTTGCTAAGCTTGCTAAGTTTTTAAAAGAACGCAAAAAGAAATCAGTGCTTGTAGTAAGTGCCGATGTTTATCGCCCTGCTGCGATTAAACAGCTAGAAACGCTTGCTACAGAAGTTGACGTTGATTTCTTTCCAAGTGATATTTCGCAAAAGCCAGTGGATATTGCAAACGCTGCAATTTCTCATGCTAAAAAGAAATTTATAGATGTAGTACTTGTTGATACCGCAGGTCGTTTACATGTTGACAGCAACATGATGGACGAGATTAAAGATCTTCACAAAGCAATCAACCCAATTGAAACTTTATTCGTTGTTGATGCAATGACGGGTCAAGATGCGGCAAATACAGCTAAAGCATTTGACGAAGCCCTGCCACTAACCGGTGTAATATTAACAAAAACCGATGGTGATGCACGTGGTGGTGCTGCTTTATCTATTCGTCATATCACAGGCAAACCAATTAAATTTATGGGTGTGGGTGAGCGTACTGACGCACTAGAGCCTTTTCATCCAGACCGTATAGCGTCGCGTATTTTAGGTATGGGTGATGTACTTTCATTAATCGAAGAAGTCGAAATGAAAGTAGATAAAGAGCAAGCTGCCAAAGTTGCTGAAAAAGTATTTAAAGGTGCCGGTTTTACCCTTGACGACTTTGCTGATCAATTAAAGCAAATGAAAAATATGGGTGGCATGATGTCGATGCTTGATAAGCTCCCTGGTATGTCTAACTTACCAGATGCTGTTAAAGGCCAAATGGGTGACAAAACATTTATCCAAATGGAAGCTATTATTAGCTCAATGACTAAAAAAGAGCGCGCACGTCCAGAAATCATTAAAGGTTCGCGTAAAAAACGCATAGCAGCAGGCTCTGGCACACAAGTACAAGAGATTAATAAGTTGCTTAAGCAGTTTACGCAAATGCAAAAAATGATGAAAAAGATGAAAGGTAAAGGCGGCATGACTAAAATGATGCGCGGTATGAAAGGCATGTTACCACCTGGAATGATGGGTGGCGGTGGTCCTAAGTTTTAAAAAATACTTTTGAGTTATTTTTTAAAATAATAGCGAATCATATTTAAAGGAGCAAATAGCTCCTTTTTTGTTGAATAAATTATGCATGTAATACACCTTTAACCCTATTTTGTCGTTGAGATCACGGTTTAACCTACTAAACTGTCTTTTTGCTTCACTTCTTACTTGCGTTATTGCCAAAAACTCGTACAATTCCCCAGCTCCCCATTCTGGGGAGTAAATCTTATTAATGAAAACAGTCAATCTTTATAGAGGACGGTATGGTAACTATTCGTTTGCAACGTGGTGGCGCTAAAAAACGCCCTTTCTATCAAATTGTGGTTGCGGATAGCCGTTTCTCGCGTGACGGTCGCTTCATCGAGAAAGTAGGCTTTTTTAACCCAATTGCTTCAGGTCAAGAAGAAAAAATTCGTTTAGATTTACCACGTGTTGAACACTGGGTAGGTCAGGGCGCATCTCTTTCAGATCGCGTAGCTAAGTTAGTAAAAGACGCTCGTAAAGCGGCTTAATAGGCGTAAGTGTAACCATGAGTCAAGAGAACACCTCATCAATAATTGTCGTAGGAAAGCTCGGTGCCCCATATGGTATAAAGGGCTGGCTTAAGGTACATTCATTTACTGATGATCCCGTAGGGATCTTCGATTTCAGCCCGTGGTTGATAGGGCAGCAAGGTAAATGGCAGTCCTTAGAAGTGGTCGACTGGCGTCGCCACAACAAAGGCTTTATCGCTAAATTTGCGCAGATAAACGACCGAGACGAAGCAATGGCTTATACCCATGCTGAAATCTCAATGGATGCAGCGCATTTACCAGAACTTCCGCAAGGTGAGTTCTATTGGCGAGATCTCATTGGCATGTCTGTTGTAACCGATAAAGGTTATAGCTTAGGCATTGTTGATGACCTTATGGAGACAGGGTCAAATGACGTACTAGTTGTGAAAGCAAACAGTAAAGACGCATTTGGTCAAGCTGAACGTTTGATTCCTTTTTTAACTGATTCAGTTATTAAAGAAGTTAAATACGACGCAAGAGAAATTACCGTAGATTGGGATCCAGGGTTTTAATGACGCAAACTAGTTCATTGTGGGTAGGGGTTATAAGCCTTTTTCCAGACATGTTTGACGCTATTACAGACCAAGGTGTTACCGGTCGCGCAGTAAAAAATGGTTTAATTGATTTTAACTGTTGGAATCCGCGAGACTACGCTTTAGATAAGCATAGAACCGTAGATGACCGTCCTTACGGGGGCGGACCAGGTATGTTAATGATGGTTGAGCCATTAAAAAAAGCGATTGCCGAAGCTAAAAAAGCAGCTGGTGATGGCGCTAAAGTAATTTATATGTCCCCGCAAGGGCGCAAACTTGATCAGCAGGGCGCTAGCGAACTCGCTAACTCTAATAAACTGATTTTGATTGCCGGTCGCTATGAAGGTATAGATGAGAGAATAATAGAATCATATGTTGACGAAGAATGGTCAATTGGTGATTTTATTTTGAGTGGTGGTGAACTACCTGCCATGACATTAATTGACGCAGTAGCGCGATTAGTGCCAGGTGTGTTAGGTCATAACCAGTCAGCAGAACAAGATTCGTTTTCGGATGGCTTGTTAGATTGTCCACACTATACACGACCAGAAACATTGGACGACAAACAGGTTCCTGCTGTATTACTCAGCGGAAACCACCAAGAGATAGCAAAGTGGCGGCTTAAGCAGTCATTAGGTAGAACTTGGTTACGACGTCCTGACTTGTTGCATAACCTAGCTCTGACTGAGGAGCAAGCGGTATTACTCGCAGAATTTCAGCAAGAGTACCAAAAAGCTTGTGGCTAGAAGACAGTTACACCTAGGAAAGTGAGAAACATAATGGCAAAAGTAAACCAAAATATTATTAAAGCGCTTGAAGATGAGCAGCTTAAAACAGACGTACCTGCATTTGGCCCTGGTGATACAGTGGTTGTACAGGTAAAAGTAAAAGAAGGTGCTAAAGAGCGTCTACAGGCCTTTGAAGGTGTTGTAATCGCTAAGCGTAATCGTGGTCTTCACTCAGCATTCACAGTTCGTAAAATTTCGAACGGTGAAGGTGTTGAGCGTGTATTCCAAACGCACAGCCCTCTTATTGATAGCGTAGCAGTTAAGCGTCGCGGTGCAGTTCGCCGTGCTAAGCTTTACTACCTACGTGAGCGTTCTGGTAAATCTGCACGTATTAGAGAAAAACTTAACTAATACGCGCTGTTTATCAACGCAAAAAAACGGGTTGCATCCTTCGGGTTGCAACCCGTTTTGGTTTTAGAATATTATTATCTCAATTCTCAATTCTCAATTCTCAATTCTC